>CAVFYN010000178.1:0-6308 GCA_963626425.1 Bacteroidaceae bacterium | reverse complement strand
GTGCAGACGAGCGCGCAGCCGCCGCCGGAGGCGGAGGACACCCGCGCGGCGCTGCAGAGCCAGATCGAGTCGGCATTGTCCGACATCGACGGCGCGGGCCGCGTCCGCCTCGTGCTGACGTGGGCCGACGGCGGCGAGACCGTCTACCAGCAGGACACGCGCGCCTCCGGCTCCGGCGAAAGCCGGTCGGAGGAGGCGTCGGTCGCCGCCGTCCCGTCGGGCTCGAGCGCGCAGCAGGCGCTTATCACAAAGCAGCTCGCGCCAAGCTGCGCCGGGGCGCTCGTCGTGAGCGACGGCGCAGCGAACGCGGCCGTGCGCCTTGCCTTGACGGACGCCGTGCGCGCGCTCACGGGCCTGCGCGCCGATCAGATCACCGTGGTCAAAATGAAATCAACATAAAACGGGGGAGTCACAATGAAAATCTGGAAACGAAACGCCATCATCGCGACCGTGCTGCTGTTCGTCTGCGCGGGAATCTACCTCAACTGGTCGTACAACGAGACGGCCGCGGGCGAGGACATCACCGACACGCTCGACGCCGGGCTGCTCGAGGACTCGACGCTCGTCTCGGCCGACGCGGACGACGCGCTGCTTGCCGCGGCAAACGAGGGCTTGACGGACGCGGCCGCGAGCGCGGAGGAGTACTTCGCCGAGGTCCGCCTGAGCCGCCAGGAATCGCGCGACAGCGCGCTCGGCATTTTGCAGGAGGCCATGGCCTATGAGACGGATGGCGAGCAGAATGCCGCCGCGACGGCCGCGCTCGAGCAGGTCGTCTCCACGGCGCTGTCGGAGGCGCAGATCGAGAGCCTCGTCATTGCCAAGGGCTATGCCGACTGCGTGGCCTATATGACCGACTCCGGCATCACCGTCGCCGTCAGCGCGCCGGAGGAGGGGCTCGACGCCGCGTCCGTCGCCCAGATCGCGGACATCGTCACGAGCCAGTCGGACTATTCCATTGCTGATATTCGCGTCATCGAGGTAAAATGATATTGTTTTTTTCCGGGAATGTGGTACAATGATACGAAAGAAAAGGAGGCTCTTCCATGAGTGACAGCAAAGATTACATCACCAAGACGCAGGACAACGGCACGGTGAACATCTCCGAAGAGGTCGTCGCGTCCATCGCCGCGCTCGCCATCCTGGACGTGGAGGGCATCTGCGGCCTGACGAGCGGCTTCGGCTCTGTCCCGGCGGAGTCCATCGCCATGAAGGTCCTCACGAAGGGGATCCGCGTGTCGCTTGCCGACGACGCCATCAACATCGACTGCTGCGTCATGCTGACGTATGGCTACCCCGTCATCGAGACGGCCGCCATCGTGCAGGAGAAGGTCGCAAGCGCCGTCGAGGGCATGACGGGCGTGCACGTCAATTCGGTCAACGTCAGCGTGTGCGGCGTGTCCCTTGCAAAGTAAAAGCGAAAAGCAAACCCTTTGCTTCACAACAAAGGGTTTCTTTTTTTGCAGGACGAAAGAGAATCGGAGGAAACATCTATGACAAGATCCAACGCCAGAGAGATCGCGGTGCATCTGCTCTATGCGATGGACTACAACGGCCTCACGCCCGACGAGGCCATGGCGGCGAGCTTTGAGCGGGAATATTATGCGCACCTCGCCGCGGAGTCGGACGTCTACGCCGAGCGCCCGAACCTCAAGCAGCGCGAGTATATCCGCGCCGTGCTCACGGGCGTGACGGAGCGGCGCGACGAGCTCGACGGGTACATCGCCGAGTACGCCGTCGGCTGGAACCTTTCGCGCATTTCGCGCCTTGCCAAGTGCATCATGCGCGTGGCGATGTACGAGTCGCTCTACATTGACGACGTCCCGACGGGCGTCGCGATGAACGAGGCCGTGCAGCTCGCGCGCAAGTATGAGGATGAGGCGGCCGTGCCGTTCATCAACGGCATTCTGGGCTCGTTCTCCCGCCGCGGCGAAAAGGCGGAGACGGAGGAAGCGCCCGCTGAAGCTGAAGCCGAAGCCGAAACGCCCGCGGCCGAAGAAACCGGGACGCCGGCCGAAGCGCCCGCACAGGAGCCGGACGCGCAATGACGTGCCTGGCGTTTGATACCAGCAATTATACGACCTCCTGCGCCGCGCTCGGCGAAGGGGGCGGGGTCAATGTGTCCCGGCTGCTCGATGTGCAGCCGGGGCAGCTTGGCTTACGGCAGTCTGACGCGCTCTTCGCGCACGTCAAGCGCCTGCCGGAGCTGACGGAGCAGCTCGCTGCCCAGCTGCCCGGGCCCATCACGGCCATCGCGGCCAGCACGCGGCCGCGCGCGGTCGAGGGCTCGTATATGCCGTGCTTTCTGGCGGGCAGCTCGTTCGGCCGCAGCATGGCGAGCCTTTGGGGCGTGCCGTTTTTTGAGCTGTCGCACCAGCAGGGGCACATCGCGGCCGTGCTGTGGTCGGCGGGGAAGCTCGAGCTTTTGAAGGCGCCGTTTTTGTCGTGGCACCTGTCCGGCGGGACGACGGAGCTGCTGCTCGTCCGCCCGGAGGGCGCGCTGTTTTCCGCCGAGATCATCGGCGGCACGCGCGACCTGGCAGCAGGCCAGCTCATCGACCGCACGGGGCAGATGCTGAAGCTGCCGTTCCCGTCCGGCAAGGCGCTCGACACGCTTTCGCGAGACGGCGGCGCCCCGGCGTTCCGCGTCAAAGTGGAAGACTGCCGTTTCTCACTCTCCGGGACGCAGAACCAGCTCCAGAAGCTCAAGTCCGGCGGCGCGGGCGATGCGGACGTCGCGCACGCGGCGTTGGAGTCCGTCTGCCGCGCCGTTGCGGGCGCGACGGCGCAGGCGCTTTCCCAATACCCCGGCCTTCCTGTCGTCTGCTCGGGCGGCGTGAGCTCGAATTCCATGCTGCGCCGCGAGATGGCACGCTTTGACGCCGTGTTCGGCGCGCCGCAGTACTCGACGGACAACGCCATGGGCGTTGCTGTGCTCGGCCGGATGCTGGAGGGGATGCAATGACGGGCGAAATTCTCGAGGTCAGCCAGGTCAACGAGTATATCAAGGCCAAGCTCGACGGCGACGCGCTTCTCGGCAGCCTGTGCATCCGCGGCGAGCTGAGCAACTATAAGATCTACCCGTCCGGGCACCATTATTTTTCGATGAAGGACGCATCGGGCGCCATCCGCTGCGTTATGTTCCGCTCAAGCGCGCAGCGCCTGCGCTTCCGGCCGGAAAACGGCATGAAGGTCCTTGCGACCGGCCGCGTGACGGTCTACCCGCGCGACGGGCAGTACCAGCTCTACTGCACCGGCCTGACGCCGGACGGCGTGGGCGACCTGCACGTCGCCTTTGAGCAGCTCAAGGAAAAGCTGTACGCCGAGGGGTTGTTCGACCAGAGCGCCAAGCAGCCGCTGCCGCGCTTTCCGCACCGCATCGCCATCGTGACGTCGAGCGCGGGCGCGGCCGTGCGCGATATGCTGCGCATCCTGGGCAAGCGCTATCCGCTCAGCCGCGTCGTGCTCCTGCCCGTGCGCGTGCAGGGCGCGGAGGCCCCGGCGGAGATCGCGGGCGCCATCCGCTACGCAAACCGCTACCAGCTCGCCGACGTGCTCATCACGGGCCGCGGCGGCGGCTCGATGGAGGATCTGTGGGCGTTCAACGACGAGCGCGTCGCGCGCGCGATCTACGATTCCAATATCCCGGTCGTCTCGGCCGTCGGTCATGAGCCGGACGTGACGATCTCGGACTTTGTGGCCGATCTTCGCGCCGCGACGCCGTCGAACGCGGCCGAGCTCGTCGCGCCGGATCAGGCGGAGCTGCGCGTGTATTTGAACCAGCTTCAAAACCGCATGGCGCAGGCGCTTTTGAAGCAGCTTCGCGTCTCGCGCGCGGAGCTGGACCGCCTGTCGAAAAGCCGCGCGCTGCAGAGCCCGGACTATCTCGTGGCCGAAAAGCGCCAGCGGTTAGACTTTCTGCAGGGCCGGCTGTCCGCCGCATTTTCCGCGCAGCTGTCTTCCCGCCGGCAGCGGTTCGTGCGCGCGGCGGCGGCGCTCGACGCCATGAGCCCGCTGCGCGTGCTCGGGCGCGGGTACGCCATGGTAAAATCGGCGTCCGGCGACGTCGTGAAAAGCTATGCCGACGTCGCGCCGGGCGACCGGATCGACATCACGCTCCAGTCCGGCGGCATCTCCGCCTGCGTGGAGACGGTTTGGGAGGACGAACATGGAAAACGCGTCTAAAACGTTTGAACAGTCGCTCGCGCGGCTCGAGGAGATCGTGCGGCAGCTGGAAAAGGGCGACGCGCCGCTCGGCGACGCTCTGAAGCTCTTTGAAGAGGGGACCGGGCTCGTCGCGAGCTGCAACGGCCTTCTTGACGAGGCGGAGTTGTCCGTCGCAAAGCTGATGAAAGGAGCGGACGGAGCGCTTGTGGAGCTCCCGTTTGACGAAGATGTCTGATTTTTCTCAAAAGCTCGACGCCTACTGCGCCGAGATCGACGCATACCTCGGCGGCTGCTTCACCGAGCGGTCGCTGGAGCAGGACCGGCTGTTTGAATCCATGCGCTACAGCCTGCTCTCCGGCGGAAAGCGCATCCGGCCGGTGCTGACGCTGGAGTTCTGCCGCCTGTGCGGCGGCGACACGGACGCGGCCATGCCGTTTGCCTCCGGCGTGGAGATGATCCACACGTACAGCCTCATTCACGACGACCTGCCGTGCATGGACAACGACGACCTGCGCCGCGGCCGCCCGACAAACCACCGCGCCTTCGGCGAGGCCCCGGCGCTGCTCGCCGGCGACGCGCTGCTCACGGCGGCGTTTTCCGAGGTCGCGAGCGCGCCGCTTGCGCCCGAGCGCGTCGTGCGCGCCGTGCAGGTGCTCTCGAAGGCCGCGGGGCCGTACGGCATGGTCGGCGGGCAGATGATGGACCTTGAGGGCGAGGACCGCGCGCTCTCGGCCGAGTATATCACGGCCATCCACCGCCACAAGACCGGTGACATGATCGAGGCCGCCTGCCGCCTCGGCGTCATCGCCGCGGGCGGAAGCGACGAGCAGGAGCGCGCCGCGGCCGGCTACGCCCGCGCGCTCGGCCTGGCGTTCCAGATCCGCGACGATATGCTCGACGTCATCGGCGACGAGGAAAAGACCGGCAAGCCCGCCGGCTCCGACAGCGCCAACGGCAAAATGACGTTCGCCACGCTCTACGGCATCCCCGCCTGCGGCGAAATGGTCCACCGCGAGACGGAGCGCGCGAAGGGGGCGCTCGCGGTTTTCGGCGATGCCGCGTTCCTGCGCGACCTTGCCGACTACCTGGCCGATCGGGAAAAATAACCGAAGATCGACCTTAAAAATCCATAATCTATCAGAACATTCCGGATATTCACTTGAATATCCGGAATGTTTATGTTATCATGTGTCAAGCGGCGCAGTATCCTAGTCAGAGCTGCCGGCTCCGAAGACGGGCCTAAAAATCCGTTAAAGGGCAAATCGATGAAGTCCCTTGTGCCTGCTTTTTTCGCCCAGATCAGGGTGGGTGCTGGGGGTTAAGGATTACGGGCGCGCTCCAATGGCATGGAGCACCCGACCCGTTTTCCGTGGAGACCTGTTCTTGTGCGAAGCGAAGCGAACCCGCAGTTCCACGCGACTTCGTACGAAACAGGGTGAAACCTGCATCGCGGTGCATGTGATGCGCTGTGTGCAGAGTAGCCTGCCTTGCGTGGGTGCGGCGGGATAGGGGAGCTACGCATTTCGCCTCATGGCCATGAGGCGAAATGATATTTTCTTGAAACCGTATCTGCAAAAGAGGCTAAAGAGACGGTGTGCCTGCGGTGGAAATCACCTAGGCTGTCGTAATTGGGCGCAGAATGGATTACAGTGCGGACTCAGTGGCAATCGGGTACCGGCCGCGGCAACGGGCCGGCCTCCGCTTCAATGGGAAACCGCCCGCTCGGCAACGGCGGGCAGCGGCGGGAGAAATTCAACCCGACCTAAGCCGTAAGATTAACATTCTGCGCTGCCGCTTTTTTTACGTGTAATTTGGAGGGAGTTCAACTTGAAATCCGACGGATCGGGCCAGCGCGGCAAGAAAAAATCCCAAAGCCGGGTGCGCTGGATCGTCTCCATCTTTTTTATGACGGTGTTCATCTCCGCCGCGTTCTCATATGTGTCGAGCGCGCTGCTTTCCGACGCGGAGATCGTCGTCGCATTCATCATCCTGTTTGTCATCGTCTTTCTCGGCATTTTGTTTGACATCATCGGCGTGGCCGTCGCGGCGGCGGACGAGCGTCCGTTCCACTCCATGGCCGCCCGCAAGGTGCCCGAGGCCGCCGACGCGCTGCGCCTCGTGCGCAACGCCGACCGCGTCAGCTC
>CAVFYN010000177.1:0-5984 GCA_963626425.1 Bacteroidaceae bacterium | reverse complement strand
CTGGCTGACGGCGTACTCGGCGAACGCGCGCTGCGACGCCTTCTGGCCGACGGGCGTGGCGATGACGGTGTACTCCGGCTCGATGGCCGCGCCGACGGCGTCGCACGCAAGGCGCATGAGGTGCGGCGGCGAGACGGGGTCGATGAGGTCCTGCAATTTCGTCGTCAGCGACAGGTTCCAGCGCGACATGCCTTTCGTGCGGCTCTGGATCTTGATGCACAGCGCGTCGATGATGAGCCCGACGATCTGGAAATCCTCCTCGCGCAGCGGGATGTCGCCGAGAAAGACCATGACGTGGCCCTGCACGCGCTCCTCCAGAACGACCTCGCCGAAAATGCGCGGGCAGGCCGCGCACGAGCCGGTGTCGGCGTAGAAAATGGAGTAGAACTCCTTTTTGCCGGAGAGAAATTCGTCCATGATGGCCCAGATCCGCTCGTGCCGCATGTCCTTTTTCTCGACCATGTAGTCCCACGCCTCGTCGCCGATGGGCGTGCCGGGGACCATGGACACGACGTGGAAATATTCGTCGGTGTAGAGCACCGGACAGCCGAAAATGCGGTAGGCCGCCTGCATGATGCGGTCCGTTCCCGGCTCGCGCACCGCGTCGAAAATGGCGCGGTACGCCTCGAGCAGACGCTGCTCGCTCTCTGGACTCATGGCGTTCACCCCGTTGAATTGCATAGTTTTGGAGATTCGATTCGTGCCGTTTGACAAAGAATTGCGCGTTTTTCTTCAGTATAATCGCACAAAGCGGAAAGCACAAGCCTTTTCTTCGCAAAGCGGAACCGCGAAAGAAGGCGCTTTCGGCCCCATTGGTAAATTCCTCGCAGAAAAGGGCGGCGCGCCGGGTGAGCAGTCCCGGCGCGCCGCCCTTTATTCTCCTTTTCGGTTGGCGATCCGCGCGAGCGGCGCGCGGCGGACGCGCATGGCGCCCTTCGGGCAGAACTCCTGGCAGCAGAAGCAGCGGATGCACGCGCCGCGGTCGATGACGGGCAGGCGATCTTTCATTTCGATGGCGCGCGCGGGGCAGATGCGGGCGCACTCGCCGCAGCCGACGCAGGCGCGCTTATCCGCCTGCGGCCGGGACGCGAGCGCCGCGCGCAGAAAGCGCGAGACGATCTTGCCCAGCGCGCCGCGGTACTCGTTTTCAAACTGCGTCCCGCGCAGCGGGATGAGGCCGTAGTCCGGGACGAGAAAGTCATCCAGCGGCTGCGAGCAGATAAGCTCCTCCGCGCGCTCCGGGACGAGGCCGCGCCGGTGCGCGGCGGCGAGCGTGGGCACGTCGGCGCATGAAAGGCCGATGAGCCTTGCGCACGCGAGGTCGAGCTTGTGCGGGCTGACGCCGGCGAGCAGCGCGCCGATGTGGCGCGGCGTGCCCTGCGTCGGGCCGTTGCCCTCCATGCCCTCAACGGCGTCGCAGATGCAGATGCGCGGGCGGAAATATTCGTCCAGGTCGACGATCATGTCCGCGAAGCGTTCGGCCGTCGGGTAGCGGAAATGGTACTCCGGCTTCGTCGTGCCGGGAATGACGCCGAACAGGTTCTTCGCCGCGGCCGTCATGCCCATCATGCCGTGCGTTTTGAGCTTGCAGAAGTCGATGATGGCGTCGCAGTCGTCGAGATACGCCGTGTAGACGAACTCCCGCGCCTCGACGGCGTCCGGGAACCGGGCGGTTTTCTGCTCGAAATTGTCGTTGAGGCGCGCGCCGAATTTTTCGCATTCGCGCACGCCGGACGCCGTGTAGATCCGCCCGACGTAGGCGGCGTTGTAGAGCCCGCCGGGGCTGTCGCCGATGACGACGGACGCGCCGCGGTCCGTCAGCATCTCGCTCAGCGCGCACAGCAGCGCCGGATGCGTCGTAACGGCCGCCTCCGGCCGTTTGGCCGAGACGAGATTGGCCTTGATGGCCACCCGCATCCCCGGCGTGACCCAGTCCAGCCCGCCGAACGGCGCAAGCACCTCGCCGAGCGCCCGCCGCACCTCCGCCTCCGAATAATCGCGGCACGATGCAATGGCGACATCCATGATGGTCCCCTCCCAAACGCGGCGCACAGCCGCGGGTTTTGCGGTAAGTATAGCAAGATGGGAGGGAAAAGGCAAGGCGGGGGAGGGTGGGAAGTGGAAAGTGTAAAGTTGAAAGTGGAAAGTGAATAGGTGGCGCACGGGGCGCGCCGGGTAGGGGCGACCCTTGCGGTCGCCCGGAGGCCTGATGTGGGACGAGGACGGTTCAACCTCTCAGTCGGCTCCGCCGACAGCTCCCCTTGCAGGGGAGCCAGCCGGAGGGCGCGTGCCGCAATGGGCACGGTACAGACGCGGCGGCGCAGTCGTAGGGGCGGATATCATCCGCCCGCCGAATTCCCGCCGCGGTTCGTATCATAAACGTAGGGCGGGATGACCCCATCCCGCCGGAGGGACGCGCCGCCGAATTTCCGCCGCGCCAAAGCCTCCCCTGTGTAAGGGGAGGTGGCACGGCCAGTAGGCCGTGCCGGAGGGGTTGGCGGGACGCGCCCTCGAATTCTCGATGGCGCACTGCCGCGCCCTCGACCTCCAACCCCTCAGTCGCCTGACGGCGACAGCTCCCCTTGCACAGGGGAGCCTTGGCGCATTCCGCAATCGGCGCATTGGTTTTGTTTGGCGCTGGATCGCAATCGGTGCACCGCAATTGGCAGACCCTTCGACAAGCTCAGGGTGACAGGTCTGTTTAGGCGCCGGCGCGCGATCGGCCCGGCGGGCGACCGCGAGGGTCGCCCCTACATCCGCCCCTGCGGCGCCATCCCCCCACGCAACGAAATAGCCCCTCATCAGTCATCTGATGAGGGGCTATTTCTGAATGATCGGATCCATGATTACGCTCTCTTTCTACAGTTTCGTCCGGTGCTTCTTCGGCTGATCAGGCCGCCATAAGGCCGGGTGCCTTCGCATGGATTTTTCATTCCGCCGGCCGCCGGTATCCGTGTTTCGGATCTATTTCATACATCGGCCCGATGAACTTCACATTGCTCTGGCAGTTGTTCAAAGATTCCTCGCAGCTTCTTCAGATCGGCTGATGCTGCGGTCGCGCCGCGCATCATGTCGGGACTGTACTTTGGACTCACCCCTTTCGGAAGAGTTCTGATTGCGATCTCTCTTTGTGTCTATAATATACAACGCACAAGCGGGTTTGTAAATTGACATTGTGTAAAATAAACAAGATTCCGATTTGTTCACCTTGCCGTTTGAGTACGAACTGCACAATTTCAGAGCAACGGATTTGTAGGAAACGTGGGCCGAATGCTCTTGAATCATGCGGTTTGACTCTGGTAAAATTAAAATGTTAGTGTGAAAAAAGCACGGAGAGGAGCTTTCCCATGAGCGATTTTATCACCCGCTATCCCTACAAATTCGACGAGCGCGAAAAGCCGTATTACGACGAGTACGCCGCCGCGTGCCAGGCCGTGAACGACCGCGGCCCGATCGACGTCCAGGCCCTTGTGACCGGCACGCTGCCGGAGGGCACGCCGGGCGTCGGCCCCGTCATCCACCTGACGGACGAGCTCGTCGCCTATTTCAACAGCAAATATAACCCGTTCGACCCGCTCTACAACGACGCGGACTACGCCAAGTCCGCCGGGTTTGACGGCATTCCGGCCATTATGACCATCGCGGCGTATGACGACGCGTACCTCATGCCCATCCCGCACGCCGCGCGCGACGTCATGCTCGTCGCGGGGCTCAACCACTCCGTGACGAGCCACCGGCCGATCTACGCCGGCGACACGCTCTATCTCGTCGTGAACGAGCGCCGCTGGAAGGACGTCACGCCCGAGTCCGGCAGCGACTACCGCACCATCGCCATGACGTACAGCGGCGACATCTACAACCAGCGCGGCGAGATGACGAACTCCGTCGTGTTCCGCGTGCGCGAGAATCTGAAAACCTACAAGCCGGAGTGCCGCCCGGCCGAGTTCGCCCCGTGGGAGGGCCCGGCCTGGGGCCGCCGCGAGGACCACAAGTACACGGACGAGGACTGGCAGAAGATCTGCGAGATCTGGGAGAAAGAATACATCCGCGGCGCCGAGCCGCTGTACTACGAGGACGTGAGTGTCGGCGACGAGCCGGCCTGGACGCTCGACGGCCCCATCGACGACACGGTCGAGCCCATCCCGTTCTGGGGCTGCGGCCTCGGCGGCACGCGGACGCTCAAGCGCGAGATCCTCGACCCGGCCACGCGCGCGAACATGAAGCGCAACCCGTATGACGGCATCTACCGCCTGGAAAAGCGCTCGATGAGCTACCCGGCCTGGCCGGACAGCGTCAAGCTCTGGGACAAGGAATTCCAGCCGCACAACCCGCTTGACTGCACGTCGTTTGCCGAAAACGACGACCCCATGTGCGTCCCGCCCGAGCGCGCCATGCTCATCAACTACGTCTCGCGCGACTTCGCCATCCGCCATTTCACGAACTGGATGGGCGACCACGGCTATCTGAAAAACATCAGCTGGGGCATCATGCCGAACGAGACGATGCACCACTACGGCTACGACCTCCCGCCGCAGGAGGACGCCGTCGACTTCCTCGAGATGTTCCCGGATCTGCACGGCAAGTGCCTGCACCACCCGATGGAGCGCGACGTGCTCATCATCAAGTCCCGCGTGTATGAAAAGCACATCGTGGACGGCGAGCCGCTCGTCGAATTCGGCTGGTGGGTCGAGGACATCCTCGGCAACATGATGGAAGAGGGCCGCGCGACCGTGCGGCTGCCGCTTCGCGAGAAATAAGACCGCGGGCTCCGCGCCGGATATGACGGCGCGGAGCCTTTTTTCGGCGAAAAGGCGCGGTTTTGCGGGTGGAGGCGCGAAAATCACAGCCGGTTCGGCCATTTGACGCTTTACATTTTAACGCATACAGATTAGTATCATAACCAAGAATCGCATACAGGAGGAATCAGGCATGGTCGCACTCACCCCGGAGGAGAAAGACCTCCCCTACGTCAAATATTTTTATCAGGATCTCGCGCCCATCGCGCCCGAAAAGCTCGACATCTGGCGCGGCCCCATGGCCGACCCGCAGCTTGCCACGCCGTTTGACCGGCGCAACGATTTTCTGGCCGGAAACGTGAAGCTCGAGGTCGGCTTCACCGTCGCGCCGGACGGGACGGGCTTTGTCGCGAACTCGACGTTCATGCCCGGCGTCACGCCGGAGATGTTCTACTGGTGGTTCGCCTGGCACTGCGTCGGATCGGACCTGCGCTATAAGCTCTGGGACCACGACGACCACTATCAGGCCCGCGCCATGGACCCGGACTACGTGCTCGACCCGGCCGTGCCGCTCGAGCAGAAGACCTGGGGCGTCACGCACGACATCATCGAGGACATCGGCCTCGGCGTCGACCCGCTCAAGCTGACGTTCTTCAAGCCGTCCGACCTCGGCTACGACATGTCGCTCATCGGAACGGACACGTGCGCGGGCCTCGTCTGCGCCGTCGGCGTGAGCGGCTCGCCCGCCGTCATGACCCACAAGGTCGTCGCCGGCGAGGGCGGCGTCACGCTCAAGTCCCACTTCTGGATGGGCTTCGGCTTCGGCCCCGACGGCCGCCTCCAGAAGCTCGTCCCCGACGGACAGTCCGTCCCCGAGACGTTCCCGCGCGCCCTGTTCGGCCACTGCATCAAGGAGTTCACGAACCTCGGCGCGATCCTGCCGAAGATCTACGCGGAGGAGAAGGACAACTGGTAAAGTGCAAAAAACCGCGCGCCGACCGGGCGCGCGGTTTTTGTGTGTGAGGGAGAAGAGAAGCACGCGCCAAAGCCTCCCCTGAAAGGGGAGGTGGCACGGCCGGAACGGCCGTGACGGAGAGGTTTTGCGCGGCCGCGAATTTACGATGCGACCCTTGCGGTCGCCCGGCGGTCCTGTGCGGGACGAGAAAGCGGGCGACCGCAAGGGTCGCCCCTACAACCTCTCAGTCGGCTCCGCCGACAGCTCCCCTTGCAGGGGAGCCATTCGGATAG
>CAVFYN010000176.1:0-24675 GCA_963626425.1 Bacteroidaceae bacterium | reverse complement strand
GCGTCAGCTCGATATGCCTTGTTATTGGGATTATGCAGATTCGCCCAGTGATCCAGCTGTTCTTTGGTATGTGTTTTTCCTGATACCTTTCCCATAATTGGCCTCCTTTCTGAGCCGAAAAAAGTCCACGCACTTTGCTCCGTGCGTGGACTGCGATCATCCGGAAGACCGCTTTGCACGCAACAAAACAAAGCCGACGAAAGAACACTTTCTTCGGTTCGATTTTGTGGTGCAAAGCATCGAAACAACAGGGGGACAACGACAGTCAACCAGCAAACTGCTTTCTCAATTCCATAATGAGAATTTGATTGGAATCAATAGTTTCGAGAATTTACATTTTTTGTTTGCCTCATCGTCCATGCCGCTGCCGTTCGATCCCGTTCGTACTCTCATGATACGAATTATCGAAGTTCAGGGCCATCTAACAATTAAGCATAGTCATTATACCATAGGCAGAATTCAGTCGCAACACGAATCTCAATTTTGGGATTTCAGGAACTTACGGTCTGTTCGTTTTCTGTGCCGTCTCTTGACAACCGCGCTTTTTCAAATCATAATAAGCACCACTTAACGCCCCCACTGGTGGGAATTTTCTATAGCGTGTGAAATGAATTTACAAAAGTAAGAATCACGGAGGCGCCCCATGGACATCACGATTCGCCGCATGCGGCCCAGTGACGCGGGCGCGCTTTACCGGCTGCTGTCTGATCCGGAGGTCATGCGGTATCTGGAGATGCCGTACAGCAGAGCGCAGACCGAGGCGTTTCTTCGCCGTGCGGGACTGGCGGAGCCTCCGCTTGTGTATGCCGTCGACGAGGGCGGGCGCTTCATCGGCTATGTGATCTATCACGCATACGACGCAGAAAGCGTAGAGATCGGCTGGGCGCTGTTTCCGGAGTATTGGGGGCGCGGATATGCGTCGGCGCTGACGGACCGGCTGATCGGCCGGGCGCGGCGGGAGCAAAAAGGCGTCGTGATCGAATGCGTCCCGGCGCAGGAAGCGACCCGCAGGATCGCGGTCAGGAAAGGCTTCCGCGACTGCGGGATCTGCGATGGGCTGGCGGTATTCCGGCTTCCGTGACCGATACGCGGAACTAATTCTTGCAGGGAAGCATCCCGGAGGTGCAACATGACCGAACGCATCATCGACGGCGAGCTGCGGCTGATCCCCTATTACCGCAACGACGCCGCGTCGCTGCCGTGGTATCAGGACCCGGACGTCTGCCGGCAGGTGGACAACCGGGACGAGCCGTATGATCTTGCGCGGCTGCACCGCATGTACGACTATTTATGCGCGCATGGCGAGTGTTTTTACATCGAATACCGCGGCGAGCTGGTCGGCGACGTCTCGCTGCGCGATGACGGCGAGATCGCCATCGTCATCTGCCGGCAGTATCAAAACCTGCACATCGGGCGGCGCTGCGTTTCGGAAATGCTCCGCCTCGCGGCCGAAAAGGGCATGGCGCGCGTGACGGCCAACATCTATTCCTTCAACGCACAGAGCCGCCGCATGTTCCGGTCCGCCGGCTTCGCGGAAACGAGGCCGGAATGGTATAAATATACACTCGGCCCGGCATAAACGGCCGCTCGGGCAAGCCATTATAAACAGAAAGAGGGGCAGCGCCTTGCTGCCCCTCAGATTTTTCCAAGCCGCGCTGCCCACTCGGCTTCCTTGAAGCCGACGAGGACGAATTCCTCGCCGATGAGCAGCGGGCGCCTGACGAGCATCCCGTCCGCCGCGAGCAGGCGGAGCATCTCGTCCTCACCCATGCCGGGCAGAGTGTCCTTGAGCCCCATGGACTTGTAGAGCAGGCCGCTTGTGTTGAAAAATTTCTTCAGCGGCAGCCCGCTGCGCCCGTACCACGTTTTCAGCTCGTCGTACGTCGGATTCTCCGCCTTGATGTCGCGAATCTCATAGCCGATCCCCCGCGCATCGAGCCACGCCCGCGCCTTCTGGCAGGTCGAGCACTTGGGATAACAGAGAAAGATCATGGGGGGCACCCTCCCGTTCAAAATTTGACGCAGCCTTGCGCTGCCGGACCACTTTATTTATAATGTTAGCATATTCATCCGCAAATCGCAAGAACGCGTGTTCCTGCGCAGGCGTCCAAAACCGCGGCAGTATTGCTTTGCTGCATCAGACAATTCCATGCAAAAGCACCGCCGTCAATCTACTTATATACATCAAGTTCAAGAAAGAGGATTTTTATGCCAAGTTTATTTCTCAGCCACAGCAGCATCGACAAGCCCTTCGTTGAAAAGCTGGCCAACGATTTAGAAAATGTCGGGATTGACGTCTGGTTCGACAAATGGGCCATCAACGTCGGAGACTCCCTCACCTGGCGCATCGAAGAGGGGCTGCGGGAGAACAATTATCTCGGGCTGGTGCTGTCTCCCGACGCGCTGGCCTCCGAGTGGGTGCGATCGGAATTCGGCGCCGCCTGGTGCCGGCAGATGCGCTCCCGCAAGATCGTCGTTCTGCCGATCCTGTATCGCGACTGCCCCATTCCATCCCTGCTCGCCGACCGAAAATACGCGGATTTCCGCACGGATTATCAGCAGGGGTTTGCCGCGCTGTGTTCTGCGCTTGGCCTGAAGCGATCCGAATCGCTGACCCTGCACAATTTGGCGGCTATTTATGAACGACCGGACAGTTGACTGGAAGCGTTGCCGCGACGAGGAATTCGGGATATTGGTCACCAGGCTTGCCAATCGCGCAGCGCAGTACAACTGGAGCTGCTGGACCGGCGGGAGCAAAAATCCGTATTCCATCACGCTCAGCGCGTCGATTGCCCCGGATCGGTGTGCATACTGCTCCATCCGGCTGGCAAAGGGCGCCTACATGGCCGCCGACTGCGCCGACATGAACCCCAACAACACAAAGCGGTCGCACTATACGATCTACGTCGGCAATACGATCAACGAATGCGAGGAATTCGTGTGGCGCAAAATGGAGGATTTCCGCGCCGCGTACGGGGATCCCACGGATTTTCCGGTGCGCTTTACCAGCCGCTATCTCACTGAGCGTCAGCAGCTGGAGGTCGCGTCGCAGACGCTTCAGGCGCTGGACTGGTACCAAAGAAGTCCTGAGACGTACGCGCCTGCCTCCGCAGCCCTCTGACAGCAGAGCGCTTCCCGCCCCGGGCCGGTGGATCGCCGGCTTTGGGGCAGGAAGCGTTTTTTGTTGAGCAGCACGCCCGGTTTTACTTTTTGCCGGCTTCCGCAAGCACCCGCTCCGTCTCCTCCGGAGCGTGGAGCGCGTACCAGACGAGGTGGGCGAAGCCGTCGGCGACGGCGGCGCAGTGGCCGCGCAGGAACAGGTACGCGATCTTCCGGCAGCTTTCGAGGAACCAGTCCTCCGCGCCGCACGCGCGCAGGGCCTCCCACTGCTGCGGGGTAAAGCTCTCCTCCGGTGGCCTTATACTTGATACAAGGGCCTTTCCTTGTCTGACATGTTTCATGATCTTTAACGCCATTTCGCATCCGCAGCCGCGGCGCGTCAGATAGTCCAGGACGTCCTCCTGGCAGACGATCACCTGTTCCGGCGTGATTTTCCCTTGTTTGAGCAGTTCCCGCGCGTTTTCCTGCCAGACGCCCGTGCCGCAGGAAAGGCTGATCATACGGTACAGATCCTCATATCCGCGAAGCGGCATCATTTTGAACAGAGTCGCGACGAACCCCTGCGGCAGTTCGCGCTCACCGCTATGATAGGGACTCAGGTCAAGCAGGCGGCAAATTCGTTCGACGAGCGAGCCATCTTCTGCTTCGTTTTCCGCCATTGCCCGGATCGCCCCATAGACTTCTTGCTCGTGCATCGGGACCTGCGCTGCCGGGATGCCTGTCGACGCCGCACACAGCTCGAGCAGATCCAGCATTGTGCTCTGTACTGCCTGAATTCGCGGGACGGTACGTTCCGGGGCTCTGCTGAACAACGCACAGCGAATCTTCTTCCCCATCTGATAGGCCGGCAAATGGCACAGGATCTCCCAATTGGAAGCAGGATAAAAACTCCATTCCAAGATTTCGCCTTCCTGTTCCCACTGCCGCTCTCTGGCTACGTCAATGTGATACCAAAACAGCCAGCTGTCTCGAAGCGTCTCGGCGGCAGCCGGGTGTTTTTGCAGGTATGCGTCCGCGATTCTGCTGTTCTCCGCTTTTGACCAGCGCATTTGACGCAGTCCCCGCTGCACCTGCATGACCCACGCGTTCTTGGCATCTCCAAACCGTTTCTGGCAACGCGTTTTTGTCTTTTCCGAGCATCGGATCTCAATACATGGCGCATCTGCTTCCGGGTCCGGCAGCGATTCCACCGGCAAACTCACCCCGTCCGCCGTAACCGGTCGGCCGCACTTGGGGCACTTTGTCTGCGTTCCGACCGGCAGAGCCGTCGTCTCCCAATTTCCGCACGCAGGACACCAGATGTGGCGCGGCATCGGGTCGGGCGCGCTCAGGCCCCACAGGTGCAGCAGCTCGCTGTTCGCCGCCCCGCCGGCCACCATCATGAACATCTTTCCGTTTTTGGCATCCTCCGCAAGCGTGGAAAGGTACAGGAAGATCGACGCCGCGCCGCGCGCGTCGATCAGCGTCAGCTCCTGCTCGACTCGCTCCCGGACGGGCGCGGGGCAATCTTCGCCGAACCGCTCGCGCAGCGTCGCCTCCGCCGCGCGCCGCAGCGCCGGCAGCGCCTCCTCGTGCAGCCGCTCCTGTCCTGCCTCCAGAAAGCTCCGGATCGTCGGCATCGGCTCGATCTGCTCCGCAATTTTCCGCGGCGCGTCGAAAACCGTCTCCTGCGCCGCGCCCTCTTCCTGCGGCAGGACGTAGAGCGTCGCGATCTCCTCTTCCAGCTCGGCCGCGGACTTCCAGTATTCCGGCTTGCCGTCGTCCAGATAGTATTCATTCAGCGCGCAGAAAGCGTGGTATTCCGCCATGTCCCGCCCGTCGCCGAGCGTCGGGAGCTGGACGGCGCAAAGCGGGATATGGTGCCGGCGCGCAAGCCGGTAGACCTCCGCCGAGACGTCATACGGCTCCGGCAGGAACTCGATGTAGTCATAGTCCGAAGCGATCCGCTCCAGATACTGCTCGTTTCGCCTGTGCTCCACCGCCCGCACGATCTGGCCGTTTCGCGCCGCCGCGCCCATCAGCGTCCCGTCCCGGTGCGCGTCGAGCTGCTTGCGCGTCACGGCGCGGCCGAACACGGGCAGGTTTTCGTGCAGCAGCTCCACCAGCTGGAAAATATTGTCACGCCCCGCGAGATTTTTCGCCAGCAGGACCACGTCATACCGGTCCTCCTCGTCCACGCAGCTGAGCGTGATGCCGTAGATCATCCGGATCCCCCGTTGGTGGAGATACTCCTCCGCGTCCGCGTAGCCATAAACCGAATTGCGGTCCGTGATCGCCACGGCCGCGCAGCCGTTTTCCTTCGCCTTGTTCGCCATGGCCCAGAAGGGCAGAAGCGACAGATTTTCGGAAAAACAGCTCTCAATATGCAATTCAACTCTGCCGTTCATCATCGTATTCCTCCATGAGGATCCGCTCGAAATAAAGCTGCAGGTCCCAGCGGCTGACGCCCTGCGCCATGGCGCGGTGATACAGCTCGTTGAGCCGATCCGGCAGGCGTTTCCGCTCCCCGCTGTCCCCGTCGTCCGGGAGGCGCTCCGGGACCCGCTCGGCCCGCGCCCGGTCGCTCCGGTTCATCTGGGCCCAGTGGGTGCGGAGCAGGCGAAGCTGCTGCTTCTGCCAGTCCGACTGTCCGTCCCGCTCCGGCTGTCCGTCGGCGAAAACCTGCTCGAGCAGGCGAAGCTGCTCGAGCACGAAGCGCACGATCCGCGCCCGCGCCTGATCTCCCGCCTGCGCCGCGCAGTCCAGAAGCGACGCCGCGCATTCAAGCACCTGGACGCACAGCTCGGCGGCGCTCAGATCCTTCGCCTGCTGCTCCGCCCGCACGCCGGACAGGTCGGTCAGGCGCTGCAGCGCCGCGCTGCGCCGCGCCGCCAGCTCGCGGCTGCGCTCCGCCGGCATGGGGCTGCCCGGCTGCGACAGGAACACGCTCAGCTCCCGGCCGGGCGGCTCAAACGAAAACACCTGTCTGCCCTGCTTTTCGGCGGAAAACAGCGGCCGATCGCACCACCGCTCCACCGCCGGCAGATCCTCTTCTTTCAAGATTTCAGAGGGAACGCCGAACAGCGCCGCCAGCTCCGCCGCGCGGGCCTCCGGCAGCTTTTTGCTCCCGTTCTCCCACGCGCAGACCATCTGCCGCGACACACCGATCGCCTCGGCCAGCATGGCCTGCGAGTAATTGCAGCGCGCGCGGACAACAGAAAGCGCAGTTTTCACGTCCGATCCCTCCCATAACGATTTACGATGAGCGCTTCATCTGAGCATAACTTACGGCAGGTTGACAACAGCTGTCAATCCGAAACCGAAATTTCCTGCGTATAAAGCCCAGCCCCCGCGCCGGAGCGGGGGCTGGGCTTGGGGTATCAGCCGCGGTATTTCTCGCGGGGGATCCGCAGGCAGAAGGCCTTCAGGCCGTATTGCGCGGCCCAGACGCGGACGCCCCTGCGGGTGATGTACGGGGTGTATACCAGCACATATTCTTTCACCATAGGGCGGTCACCTCCTTTTTGGAAGGCTCCTCTTGAAATCCCCGGCGGAGTATGGTACAGTTTGGATGCAGTCAAGCGCTGTACCCCGGCATACAGGTCGGGAAAATCTGCGCTGCAACGCAGGTTTTCAAGAGGCAGATCACCTATGGGTGGTCTGCTTTTTGTTTGGCGGCGCCGTCAGGCGGGGCCGCCGCTCTTAAAGCTGTTGAAAATTTTCAGGAGCTTCATCGTCGCCTCGTAATCGAGTCGGCCGCCGTCGTATACGCAGCGGTGCAGGCCCTGAAGATACGTGGGGAGCGCGATCCCTCGCCGGCACAGGAGGATCGTCCGGTCGCCGCAGAGCGCGATGGCCGCGCCGAGCGTCAGCTGGACGGTTTCGGGGAGGAGGCAGCGCGTGCCGCCCGCGGCGGACACGGCGGTCAGCTCATCCTCGATGCAGATGATGGCCGCGCCGCACTTGCGCATGGATTCGAATAAATTCTCACTGTCCGCAGCGGAGCCTTCCGCGCCATCCGGCGGCAGCACGGGCTCGAACGATCCGAATTCCAGCAGGGTCTTCAGGTTGTCCAGCAGCGCCTCGTCCTTCCCTTTCAGGAGGAACACCCTGCTTCCGCCGCCGAGATCGAGCGGCGGGAGGGTGAACGTTCCCTCCAGCGCGTCCGCCTGCGAATGCTCCGGCTCGGCCGGCGCGGCGGGCGTTTCCTGCGTCTTGGCAGGCTCGGCGGGTGCTTTCACGGCCGGCGTCCCCGCGAGGGAGACGCAGACCGCGCCGCCCTTCTCCCGAAGCAGGCCGGCAGCTTCACCGTTTTCGCGGATGACGGCATACGCCTTTGCCGCGCGCTCGGGCGGGAGGTTCCAGGTGCGCATCAGCTGTTCGACGGCCGCGGGCTCGGGGAGTGTATTTCCATCGTATTGCGCATAAAAATTCGCAAGGAATTCCGGCAGCATGACCGCTTCCTTCGCCGCGGCGATCGCATCCTGCTCGTCGCGCGGGGCGACCACGCGGCGGCCGAGCGGCGTGAGCGCGATGGTCTCCGCGTTCCACAGGCCCTCCGTGAGACCGTAGGCGTTCGAGGCGCCCAGGCGGTCGCGCCAGCGCGAGCTCGCCGGGGACAGGTGCACCTTCGGGCAGATGGCCGCGGGCGCGCTCGGCGCGCCGCCGAAGTCATAATAGAGCGAGCGCGCGATCGCAAGCGAGTCGCGCAGGGCATAATACGGCATGCTCGACTGCTTGATCCTGGCTTGACTCGCGCTTTTGGCGGGATTTGTGGTCTGCGCGGCGCCATTTTTCTTTTTCTTGGGCAAAATCAACGACCTCCTCAGCTCCGGTCAGCATTCTTGTATCTGAGTATGCACACGCAATGCCACTCTGTCAACCACTTAAACCAGGTCAAAGTGGTATTTTTAATCCACAATTCTGTCATGTCTCTGACACGCAGCAAAAAAGCGCGCCCCTCCGCCGGGTCTGTTCCGGCGTGAGGGGCGCGCTTTTGGGTTCACTTTTTCAGGTCGCGGAGGACGCCCGCGATGTCGGCGTCGAGGAGGATGGAACGTTCTTCGAGCTCCGGGAGTGTTCCGGTTTCGCCGCGGTTGATGCAGGCATACGTCGCGTTCGGGTTCTGCGCCGTCATGCGAAGGAACGGGTATTTGATGATCCCGGGGGTGTTAAATCCGACGCCTAGCTCAAGATAAAGGACATTTTTGTATTGATTGTTCCGTAAAAACGCCGCATATCGCTCCGCGGCGCGGTGCCAGCCGGCGTCCTCGACGAAGCGCTCGTCGCTGCGCAGATTCGGCACGAGCGGCCGGCCGCAGTGCGGGCACGTCGGGATAAGCGCCGTCGGGATCTCCATATCTTTCTGCGCACAGACCATCTCGCGCACAGCGAGTTCGTTGGCAAACGTCTCCTCACAGCACGGCGCACTGCACTGGAACTGGCCGTAGTCACCCTGTGTGTAAAACAGCCTGTCTTTGTCAAAACCAGTGCGCTGAAAACAGTGGTCTACATTGGTGGTCAAGACAAAATAATTGCTGGTTTTCAACTGGTTTAGCAGGTCATAATAGGCTGTCATAGGCGTATCAAGATAGCGGTTTACATAGATATACCGACTCCAGTACGCCCAGTACTGCTCTGGTTTATCAAACGGATAAAACCCGCCGGAGTACATATCCCGGATGCCAAACCGGCTGGCAAAGTCGGAAAAATACCGCTCAAACCGCTCGCCCGCATAGTCAAAACCGGCCGCTGTCGACATGCCGGCGCCCGCGCCGACCACAATGGCGTCCGCGCGCCCGATCGCCTCGCGCAGACGCGCGATCTGCTCCGCTCTGCCGGCTCCTGTTCCAAAAACCATGGTGTTCCCTCGCTTTTGTGGTTACGAAATGTCTCTTTTTTCGATCGTCTGCCGCGGGCAGATCTCCGCGCACCGGCCGCAGTGCAGGCAGCGGCGCTGGTCGATGACCACGGGCTTTTCCGAAATGTCGATGCACTTCTGCGGGCAGACGGAGTAGCACAGCTTGCAGCCGATGCAGCCGCTGCCGACGTAATACCCCGCGGGCGCGCGCTCCGGCAGCCCGACCGTGAAGCTGTCGCGCGTCACGTGGGCGGGGTCGCTGATGTCGAAGTACTCGCCCTCGGCCTCGCACAGGCGGAAAACCTCCAGCGCGCCGCGGGTGTCGCCGGGGTAGATGCTGCCCATGTGGGGATTTTTCTCAAAGATCTCGTCGAGCTTCTCGCTGCCGATGTTCTCGACGCGGCCGCGCAGCGAGACGGAGATCTTCCCCTTCGACGCGGACAGGGCGACGAAGCGCTGCTCCATGAGCTGGGCATAGAACGCCTTGCCGCGCGCCGTCAGGAAATAGACGCCCCGCTCGTCCCAGAGCATCATGTCGATGACACGCGTCTGCGGGCGCCCGTCCGCGCCGATGGTGGCGGCGACGACGGAGTGGATGTCCTCCACCAGGATCCTCAGATAGTCATTTTTCCGCATGGTCACATCGTCCTTTCCGCGGCCGGATGTTCTCAGAATTCGTAGGGCGGGTTGCCGGAGAAGTCGGCGATGACGCCGTGGGCATTTTCGAGATAGAACACCTCAAAAATCGGGTTCGTCGCCTCGCCGTACTGGCCCTTCACGATGGGATTGGCAATGCACATCTCCTTGGCGGCCATGTTGTTTTCAAACACGGCGCGGCCGTGCAGGCGGATCCAGGCATACGCCGGGCTGGAGACGGAGACCTCGACCTCCGGATTTTCCTGAAGGTCCTTGTAGACGTCCTTCGTGCTGTTCGTGCAGAACCACAGCTTGCCGTCCAGCTCGCCCGCAAACATGAACGGGCGGCACTTCGCCTTACCGTCGCGCCCGACGGTCGCCAGATACTGCACGGGGTTGGCATTGAGAAATTCCACGACTTTGTTCATAATATTGTACCTCCAAAACGGTTTTTCGGGGAAACGATTGCGTTTCCCGCTCGCTGGTATTACAATAGCGCCGTAGCAACGATCCGTAAAGTAAGCACAATATTGTGCTGTAGTTACCAAACGGAAACCATTGCGGTGATCCCTGGGGTTTCCGCTGTGCCTGAAAACAAAAAAGCGCCGCTTTCTCACGAAAACGGCGCGGCGGCACTAGGGCGATCCTTCTTTCATAAGCTGCTTGAGCAGCGACGGGTAATCGCTCGCGCCGTGGGCGATGTGGCAGACATAGACCGTGTCCGCCGCCACACGGTAGAAGCAGAGGTACTTTCCCGCCATGACGCAGCGATAGCCGCCGCGCCGCAGCTCCCGGTCGCGCAGGGCGTGGCCGGAGAGCGGGAACGTCTCGAGTCTTTGCAGTGCATCGAAGATCCGGTCGGTGATGTTCCGCGCGGAATTCGGGCCCACGAGGCGCATATGGACCCGCGCGATCTCTTCAAGCTCGCGCTGCGCGGGCTCTAACAGCACGACGTCAGCCATTGCGGTAGATCTCCTCCAGCCGGCTTCTCGATTCGCCGAGCGAATAGCCCGGCGCGCCGGACAGCCGCGCCTCGTCCGCCGCCTCGAGCTTCGCGCGGAGCCTGAGCGTCTCTTCGCGCTGCTCAAACGCCTCGATGCTCATGACGACAAGGTCGCCCTCGCCGTTTTTCGTGATGTAGATCGGCTCCGCCTCCTCGTGCGCCAGGTCGGAGATCCGGCCATAGTCGTTGCGGAGCGCCGTGGACGATTTGATGATCACAGAGCTGCACCTCCTGATAGAATTCTATGATAATTCTATCAGAATCATTCACGCTTTGCAAGCAGTCACCACTGGAAATTGACCGTCTGGAGGGAAAACACATGATCGACAAAATGCGCGTTCGCGGGGCGAAGGTGCACAATCTGAAAAACATTGACGTAGACATCCCGCTCGGGAAGATCGTCGGGATCGCGGGCGTGTCCGGGTCGGGGAAATCGTCGCTGGCGCTGGGCGTTCTGTACGCGGAGGGCTCGCGGCGGTATCTCGAGGCGCTGTCGACCTACACCCGCCGGCGCATGACGCAGGCGGCGCGGGCGAGCGTGGACGAGGTGCTCTATGTCCCGGCCGCGCTGGCGCTGCACCAGCGGCCCGGCGTGCCGGGCATGCGCAGCACGTTCGGCACGGGGACGGAACTGCTCAACAGCCTGCGCCTGATGTTCTCGCGCCTTTCCAGCCACCGCTGCCCGAACGGGCACTATCTGCCGCCGACGCTGCTCGTCGCGGCCGGAAAAGCGCTCGTCTGCCCGGAGTGCGGCGCGCGGTTCTACGCGCCGTCGGCCGAGGAGCTGGCGTTCAACTCGCAGGGCGCGTGCCAGAAATGCGGCGGCACGGGCATCGTCCGCACCGTGGACATCGCATCGCTGGTGCCGGACGAGTCTCTGACCATCGACGAGGGCGCCGTCGCGCCGTGGAACAGCCTGATGTGGTCGCTTATGACGGACGTCTGCCGCGAAATGGGCGTGCGGACCGACGTCCCGTTCCGCGATCTCACGGAGCGCGAAAAAGACATCGTCTACCACGGCCCGGCCGAGAAAAAGCACATCCTCTACCACGCGAAAAAAGCCGGTTCCAACGACTTTGCGGAGCTGGATTTTACGTATTTCAACGCCGTCTACACCGTTGAAAACGCCCTGTCGAAGGTCAAGGACGAAAAGGGCATGAAGCGCGTGGAGAAATTCTTAAAGGAAGAGACGTGCCCGGACTGCCGCGGCACGCGCCTGTCCGCCGCCGCGCGCGCGCCGCGGCTTCGCGGCATCACGCTCGATGAGGCGTGCACGATGACGCTACTGGAGCTCACGGACTGGGTGCGCGGCGTGCCGGGCAGCCTGCCCGAAGAGATGCGCCCCATGGCCGAGAGCATCTGCGACGCGTTCACCGGCACGGCGAAGCGGCTTCTGGACCTCGGCCTCGGCTACCTGACGCTCGACCGCTCGGCCGCCACGCTCTCGACCGGCGAACGGCAGCGGATGCAGCTCGCCCGCGCCGTCCGCAACCGCACGACGGGCGTGCTGTACGTGCTCGACGAGCCGTCCATCGGCCTGCACCCGTCGAACATCGTCGGCCTGACGGGCGTCATGCACGATCTCGTCGCCGACGGCAACTCCGTCATCCTCGTCGACCACGACACGCAGATCTTAAAAGAATCCGACTGGATCGTCGAGATGGGCCCCGAAGCCGGCGCGGGCGGCGGCCGCGTCATCGCAGAGGGCGACATCCCCGCCATCATCGAAAATCCCGCCTCGCAGATCGGCCCGTTTCTCTCCGGCGCGGCCGAGACGAAGCTGCGCGCCCGCCCCGCGGAGCGCGAGATCTTCGCAAACGGCGCCATCCGCCTGTCCACGTCGCAGATCCATACCGTCCGGCCGCTGGAGGTCGCCATTCCGAAGGGCCGCCTCACGGTCGTGACCGGCGTGTCCGGCTCCGGCAAGACGACGATGGTGCTCGAGAGCCTCATCCCGGCGATCGAATCGGCCGTCTCCGGCGCGCCGCTGCCCGCGCACGTCCGCGCCGTCGACGCGCCGGGCATCGCGCACGTGAAGCTCATCGACGCGACGCCCATCGGCATCAACGTCCGCTCGACCGTCGCGACGTATGCCGGCGTGCACGACGAGCTGCGCAAGCTCTTCGCCCGCTCGCCGGACGCGAAGGCGCGCGGCCGCAAGGCCGGCGATTTTTCCTATAACACCGGCGCGCTCCGCTGCCCCGGCTGCGACGGGACGGGCGTCGTCAGCCTCGACGTCCAGTTCCTGCCGGACGTGACCATCCCCTGTCCGGACTGCCGCGGCTCGCGCTACGGGAAGGACGCCTGGGACATAAAGCTGACGAACAAAGAAGGCCAGACCGCGTCGCTGCCGGAGCTCATGGACATGGACGTAACCTCCGCGGCCGAGTTCTGCCGCGACATGAAAACCGTCAGCCAGAAGCTCGGCATCCTGCGCTCGCTCGGCCTCGGCTACCTGACGCTCGGCGAGGAGACGCCCAGCCTGTCCGGCGGCGAGGCGCAGCGGCTCAAGCTCGCAAGCGAGATCGGCCGGACGCAGACGGACTCCGTGTTCGTCTTTGACGAGCCGTCCATCGGGCTGCACCCGCTCGACGTGCGCGCGCTGCTCGGCGTATTCCAGTCGCTGCTGGACACCGGCGCGACGGTGCTCGTCATCGAGCACGACCTGGACGTCATCCGAAACGCGGACTTCATCATCGACATGGGCCCCGGCGGCGGCGACGCGGGCGGCCGCATCGTCGCCGCCGGCACGCCGGAGGCCATCGCGGCCGACCCGAACAGCATCACCGGCCGCTACTTATAAAAATGGAGGTTTTGACCATGCAACTGCCCGCCTGCCCCGTTGAAACGACGCTTATGCTCATCGGCGACAAATGGAAGGTCCTCATCCTGCGCGACCTCATGGGCGGCACAAAGCGCTTCGGCGAGCTGAAAAAGTCCGTCGGCTCCGTGTCGCAGAAGGTCCTGACCGCACAGCTGCGCGACATGGAGGAAAAGGGCCTGCTCACCCGCAAGGTCTACGCCGAGGTCCCGCCGCGCGTGGAGTACACGCTGACCGACACCGGCTACAGCCTAAAGCCCATCCTCGATTCCATGGTCGCCTGGGGCGCGGATTACCAGGCGAAAAACGCCGGTCCGGAGGCGCCGCTATGATCCGCGGCATCTGCAAAGACGAGGCATTCCTCGCCCAAAAAGCCGAACCGGCCACGCCGGACGATCTGGACACCGCGCGCGACCTGCTCGAGACGCTCATCGCCCACAAGGACGGCTGCGTCGGCATGGCCGCGAACATGATCGGCGTGAACAAACGCATCATCGCCTTTGAAAACGACGGGAAATACGAGGTCATGTTCAACCCCGTCATCGTAAAATCCTCCGGCCCGTACACGGCCGAGGAGGGCTGCCTGTCGCTCACCGGCACGCGCAAAGCCCGGCGCTTTTCGTCCATCAAGGTCCAGTGGCAGAACGAAAAATTCCAGACCCGCCTGAAAACCTGCACCGGCTGGCCCGCCCAGATCATCCAGCACGAGATCGACCACTGCGACGGCATCCTCATCTGAACGTGCCGCGTTTAACATCTGTTTAACCCCGCCAGGGCGGGCGTGGTATAATGAGGGGCAGAAAGCTGGCAGGGAGGGCTTTTTATGACCATCAAAAAGCGTCTTGCGCGGTCGAATATCGCAATGTTCGTCATTCCGGTCCTCGTCGCGGCGGCGGGGCTGCTGCTGGGGATGGGGATCGTGTTCGTGCTGCTTGAGCGGGTGTATCTGCCGCGGCTGGGGCTGTCGCTGCGGGATCTGCACCAGACGGGCGAGCAGATCGAGCTGCTGCTCTCCGGCTCGTCCGTACTGTTCAGTGTTTACGCCGGGGCCATTGTCATCACGCTCGTGATGACGATCGCGTGGACGAACTACTACCTGACGCGCAGCCTGTTCCGCCACATTTCCGGGCCGCTCGACATCCTGACCGAGGGCGTCGCCCGCATCCGCGACGGCGACCTGGACACGCCGATCGCCTACGACGCGGACGACGAGTTCCGCCCCGCGTGCGACGCCGTCGACGAGATGGCCGCGCGCCTGCGCGCCTCACTCGACGCGCAGCAGCGCGAGCAGCAGAAAAAGCAGGAGCTCATCGCCGGGATGTCGCATGACCTCAAAAGCCCGCTGACGTCCATCCGCGCCTACTCCGAGGCGCTGCTCGACGGCGTCGCGGCCGACGAAAAGACGCAGCGGCGCTACCTTGAGACCATCCACGCCAAGGCGCTCGACATCGAGACGCTCGCCGGGCGGCTGTTCACGCTCGCGAAGATGAACGCGAGCGACTACCCGGCCGAGCCGGAGGCCATCGCGCTGGAAAAGGCGCTCTCGGCCATGGCCGGCGAGTGGAGCGAGGCGCTGGACGTGCAGCTCGCCGTCCCGCCGGACATGACCGTCATCGCCGACCGCGAGCTGCTCTCGCGCATCGCGTCCAACGTGCTCGGCAACTCGAAAAAATACGGCGCGTCCGCCGTCCGCATCACCGCGCGCGAGGACGCCGGCATAGCGGAGATCGCCTTCACCGACGACGGCCCCGGCGTCCCGCCGGAGCAGCTGTCCAAGCTCTTTGACGCGTTTTACCGCGGCGACGCCGCCCGCACCGCGCCCGCCGAGGGCAGCGGGCTCGGCCTTGCCGTCGTGAAAAAATGCGCCGAGACCATGGGCGGCGCCGTCCGGGCCGAGGACGCGCCCGGCGGCGGGCTGACCATCGCGTTCACACTGCCGCTTTGCAAGGAGGCGCACCATGGCTAAAATTCTCATCATCGAAGACGACGAGGCCATCTCCGCCATCGAGCGGGACTACCTCGAGCTCGGCGGCTACGACGTCGCCGTCTGCTCCGACGGCACGCAGGGCCTGCGAGAGGCGCTGGACGGGCAGTACGACCTGCTCCTGCTCGACCTCATGCTGCCGGGGACGGACGGGCTTGCCATCTGCCGCGCCGTGCGCGAGAAAAAGGACATCCCGATCCTGATGGTCTCCGCGCTCGATTCCGACCTTGACAAGATCCGCGGCCTCGGCTTCGGCGCGGACGACTACGTGGCCAAGCCGTTTTCGCCGAGCGTGCTCGTCGCGCGCGTCAAGGCGCATCTGGCGCAGTACGAGCGCTTAAAGCCCGCGCGCGCCGACGCGCCGGAGCGCATCACCGTCGGGCCGCTCACGGCCGACCCCGCGCAGCGGCTCATTTTCAAGGACGGCGCGCCGCTGCCGCTGAAAAACAAGGAGTACGAGCTGCTGCTGTTTCTCATGCGCCATCCGGGGCAGGTGTTCAGCCGCGAGGATCTCTACGAGATGATCTGGGGGCTGGAGTCCATGGGCGACAACATCACCGTCGCCGTCCACGTCGGCCGCCTGCGCGAAAAGCTCGAGGACGACCCCGCCCACCCGCAGCTGCTGCAGACCGTCTGGGGCGTCGGCTACCGCCTGCGCCGCGACGAGGCGGTTTAATCTCTGTTTAAATTTGCTTTATACCGGGTTTTACGGGCCCTCCTACAATGGAACCATCCATTGCGGGAGGGCTTTTTCCATGCCCTGCCCGCGGGGCACGCAAAAACCGGAAAGGAGCGTGTTTTTATGAAGATCCTCATCACGACCGACTGGTACCGCCCCGTCGTCAACGGCGTCGTGACGAGCGTGACGGCGCTGTCGGGCGCGCTGCGCGCGCTCGGGCACGATGTGCGCATTCTGACGCTGTCGGGTGACCACCGGTCGTATGCAAGCGGCGGCGTCTATTACCTTGGCTCCGTCGGCGTCGGCGCGGTGTATCCGAACGCGCGCCTTCGCATGACGCGCGGCGACGAGCTGGCCGCGGCGCTCATCGCGTGGCGGCCGGACGTTGTGCACAGCCAGTGCGAATTTTCCACGTTTGCCGCCGCGCGGCGCATCGCCCGCGCCTGTCATTGCCCGCTCGTGCACACGTACCACACCGTCTACGAGGACCTGACGCACTATTTTTCGCCCAATGAGCCGCTCGGCCGCCGCCTGGCCGAGCTGTTCACGCGGCACGTCCTCGCGCAGACGGACGCCGTCATCGCCCCGACGGACAAGACGCGCGCGCTGCTGCTGCGCTACGGCGTCGCCGCGCCGGTGTTCACCGTGCCGACCGGCATCCCGCTCGCGCCGTTTGGCGCGCCGGAGCCTCCCGCGGCGCGTCAGGCGCTGCGCGCGTCGCTCGGGCTGGGGCCGGACGATCTGACGCTCGTGTACGTCGGGCGGCTGGCGCATGAGAAAAACGTCGGCGAGCTCATTTCGCTGCTTGGCCGCGCGCCGGAGAGCGTGAAGCTCCTGCTCGTCGGCGACGGCCCGGAGCGCGGCGCGCTCGAGGCGCAATCGCGCGCGCCCGGCCTGTCCGGCCGCGTCATTTTCGCGGGCATGGCCGCGCCGGAGCGCGTGGCGGCCTATTACAAAGCCGGCGACATCTTCGTCAGCGCGTCCGCCTGCGAGACGCAGGGGCTGACGTACATCGAGGCCATGGCCTGCGGCCTGCCGCTGCTCTGCCGGGCCGACGCGTGCCTGCGCGGCGTGCTCGAGCCGGGAAAGACCGGCTGGTTTTACAAGACGCCGGAGGAATTTTCCGCCGCGCTCTGCGCGCTGTCGGACGGGCCGGCGCGGCAGGCCTTCGGCGCGAGCGCCCGCCGCGCGAGCGAGCGGTTTTCCGCCGGGCGCTTCGCGCGCGCGGCGCTGGCCGTCTATGAAAGCGCGCGGGGCATCGCCCGGGGAGGCGCGGCCGCGTGAACAAATATCAGACGCTTGCGGCCAACACGGCGCTTATGAGCATCGGGACGTTCGGGTCGAAGCTGCTCGTGTTCCTCATGGTCCGCTTTTACACCGGCTGCCTCACGCCAGCCGAGTACGGCACGGCCGACCTTATCACGCAGACGGCCAACCTGCTCATCCCGCTTATTTCGCTCGACATCACCGACGCCGTGTTCCGCTTCGCCGCCGGACGGAGGGCCGGACGGGCGGAGGTATTCTCCATCGGGCTTGTCATCATCGCGCTCGGCTCGGCCGCGCTTCTGGCCGCGTCGCTGGCGCTGCGCGCCATCCCGGCCGTGCGCGACTACGGGCTGCTGCTGACGTCGTTCGTCGCCGCGTCGTGCTATCACGGGCTGTGCGCCCACTTCGTGCGGGCGCGGGGCAACACGGCGCTGTTCGCCGTGCAGGGACTGCTCAATACGGCGCTATTTATCGCGTGCAACCTGCTGTTTCTCGGCGTGTTCCACTGGGGCATCGCGGGCTACGTATTCTCGACGACCGCCGCGAACCTCATCACGACGGGCTACCTCGTCTATCGCGCGCGCCTGTGGCGCTATGTCCGGCCGAAGGCGTCCGGCGAGCTGCGCCGGCAGATGCTGCGCTACTGCATCCCGCTCATCCCCGCGGCCGTGTTCTGGTGGATCATGGGCGTGTCGGACCGGTACATGGTGCAGCACTACCTCGGCAGCGCGGAAAACGGCCTGTACGCCGTCGCCTATAAGATCCCGACGATCCTGACCATCGTCTCGTCCGTGTTTCTCGACGCGTGGCAGCTGTCCGCCATCGCCGAGTCCGGCGGCCCGCGCCGGGCGCACCTCCGGTTTTACGCGCGCGTGTGGGACGCGTTCGCGTCCGTCGTGCTGCTGGGAGCCGGCGGGATCATCGCGTTTTCTCCGCTGCTCATCCGGCTGCTGGCCGACAGCGCGTATTTTGACGCGTGGCGCTGCGTGCCGATCCTGACGCTGTCCATGGCCGCCGCGGCGTTTTCGAGCTTTATGAACAGCGTGTACGTCGTGACGAAAAAGAGCACGGCGTCGCTGTGGACGTCGCTGGCCGGCGCGGCCGCGAATGTCGCGCTCAACATTCTGCTCATCCCGCGCCTCGGCACGCAGGGCGCGGCGGCGGCGACGCTGCTTGGCTGCGCGCTCGTGTTCCTCATCCGGCTGCGCAGCGCCCGCGCGCTGCTGCCGTTCCCGCTCTCGGGGAAAAAGCTCGCGATCGGCTGCGGCGTGCTGGCCGCGCAGACGGCCGCCATGCTGCTCCGGCCGCCCGGGTGGTACGCCGTGCAGGCCGTCGGGCTTGCGATGCTGGCGTTTCTGGGCCTGCCCGCGGCCATGGCCGCCGCGCAGGCGGTATTTCAACGAAAGCAGGTGGATCCATGATCCTGACGATGTTCCACGGTTTTTCCATGGCGCTGGCCGACAGCGTCCCCGGCGTCTCGGGCGGGACGGTCGCGTTCATTCTCGGCTTTTATGAGCGGTTTTTGGACGCGCTCCACGCGCTCGTGCGCGGCCGGGGCGCGGAGCGGACGCGCGCGCTGCGCTATCTGCTCCGCCTCGGCATCGGCTGGGCGGCGGGCATGGCGGCGTGCGTCCTCGTGCTGTCGGATCTTTTCGCGAAGCACATCTATTTCATGAGCTCGCTGTTTCTCGGGCTGACGCTCGCGTCCATCCCGTTCATCGTCCGCGAGGAGTGGGGCGTCCTGCGCGGCCGGGCGAAAAACGCGCCGTTTGCCCTGCTCGGCGCGGCCGTCGTCGTCGGGCTGACGCTGCTGCGCGCGGGGTCGGGGACGCTCGGCAGCGTGAACTATGCCGCGCTGCGGCCGCTGCAATACCTGTACCTGTTCGCCTCCGGCGCCGTCGCCATCTGCGCCATGGTCCTGCCGGGCATTTCCGGCTCGTCCATTCTGCTCATCGCGGGCGTGTACCTGCCGACGGTGCAGGCCGCGCGCAGCCTGCTGCGGCTCGATTTTTCCGTCCTGCCGGGGCTCATCGCGCTCGGGCTCGGGATCCTGGCCGGCATCGCGCTTTCCAGCTGCGCCATCCGCGCCGCGCTGAAAAAATACCGCAGCCAGATGGTCTATCTCATTCTCGGCCTCATGGCCGGCTCGCTGTACGCCATCGTCTGCGGCCCGGCGAGCATCGACCCGCCCGCGCCGCCGCTGGGTCTCGGCTCGTTCCGCGTCGCGGCTTTTGTCCTCGGCTGCGCCGCGCTCTTCGCGCTCGAGCTGCTGCGCAGAGCCACGGAGCGCCGCCGCCCGGACGCGCCGCAGCGCCCGGCGTCCGCCGCCTCCTGACGCCGGAATTTCCGCAAAAATCGCGCCGCTTCGGACTTCTTGACAATCCGGAGCGGCGCGATTACAATATGGGCAGAACCACCAGCCGGCCGAACCCGCGATCGCGCTCCGGCTTTTTTCACAGGCGATAGTTAGTTTTATCTAACCGCCGGATTTCATCCAACGGAGGGATGACCCATGAACGAAACGCCCACCCTCTCCGGCGTGCCGGAGACCATGCTGCAAACGCTCTACGCCCGCGCGCGGGAGACGAAAACGCGCGGCGCCATCCGCGACGAAAAGGCCGTGGAGCTGGCGGGGCGGCTGCACTATGACTTCTCGCTGGCCGAAAAGGACACGGCCATGCGCAGCGGCGTCGTCGCGCGCACGATCGTGCTCGACGGCCTGACGGAGCGCTACCTCGCCGCGCACCCCGGCGCGGTCGTCGTCAACATCGCCTGCGGGCTCGACACGCGCTGCTACCGTGTCCATGGCTACTCGCACTGGTACAACCTCGACCTGCCCGAGACGATCGCCGTGCGCGAAAAGCTCCTGCCCGAGCAGGGCGAGATCACGCAGATCGCCATGAGCGCCATGGACGACTGGGGCGAAAAGATCGCGCGGACGGACGCGCCCGTGCTCGTTATCATCGAGGGGCTGACCATGTACTTAAGCGAGGCGGACGTGCAGCGCATCTTCGCCGTCATCGCCGGGCGGTTTGAGCGCGCGGACATCTTTGTCGAGACGATGAGCCCCGCCGTCGTCCGCCACGTGCGCGAGAAGTCCATCGAGGGCAGCGGCGCGCGCTTTGTCTGGGGCGTGAAAAACGGCGCGGCGCTCGCCGCGCTCCTGCCGGGCTTCCGCTTTGTCGAGGAGCACGGCCTGACGGAGGGCATGGCCAAATTCGTGCCGATCTATAAATTCCTCGATAAGATCCCGTTTGTCCGCAACATTTCCAACCGCATCGTCGTGCTCGAGCGCGCATAGGAGGCGCAGTTATGCTCTTTGAGACCATGGGCCGCGAATCCGACCCCGCAGTTTTATTTTTCCACGCGATGGGCGTGACCGGCGCGAGCAGCGAGCCGGTGGCCGAACACCTGAAGGATCGCTATTTCTGCATCCTGCCGACGTCGACGGTCTACTGCGCCGGGCAGGTCTACAAAAGCAAGGCCGACGAGGTGCGGCAGGTCGAGCAGTATTTAGCCGGCCGCGGCGTGCGGCGCATCGCGCTCGTCGTCGCGTCCTCCATCGGCGCGGACCTCGCCATGGCGTTTCTCGCTTCGACCGGCATCCCCGTCGACCACGTCTTTTTTGACGGCGGCCAGTTCGCGCAGATCGGCCGCGGCACGCGGCGCGTCATGGTGCCGTTTTTGTACCTCGCCATCCGCAGCCTGTACTGGTCGAACGGCCGCACGCTCAAGAAGATCCTCTGGTGCGACGACGATACCATCCGCCCCTATTTCATCGCGGCCGGGCGCGCGCTGCGCTATCGCTCGCTCCGCCGCCAGTTATCGGACAGCCTCGTGGACGCGCCGTTCCCGCCGCTTCCGGAGGCGCTGCAGGCGCAGACGTACTTTGAATTCGGCAGCGCGGAGGACCACTACAAATACCGTGACGCCGTCCTGCGCGCCTATCCGGCCGCGAATTTCCCCGTGTTTGAGGGCTATGACCATATGCAGTTCCAGATCCGCGACCCCAGGGGCTTTGCCGCCATGCTTGACTCTATCGTCAAACAGGGCCGCCTGCCGGAGCTGCCGTTTTTAAGGAAGTGACGCCATGACATACCACATCGAGAAAAACACCGTGCAGGAGACGCTCGTCATCCCGCTCTACGGGCGCAAAAAATGCACGGAGCTCTACCCCTCGCTCTACCGCGACGACACGGCCGTCCGCCTCATGGGCGAGATCGACTACGACTTTTCCCTGCTTGAGCGAAAGTCGAAGAGCCTCATGCAGCGCTTCGGCTTTCTGGAGGCCGCCATGCGGCAGAGCGACCTTGCCATCGAGGTGCGGGACTATCTGAAAACACACCCGAACGCCGCCGTCGTGAACCTCGGCTGCGGCCTGGACGACACGGGCCGCCGGTGCGACAACGGCACGTGCAGAATTTACAATCTGGACTTCCCCGCCGTCATCGACGTCCGAAACGAGCTCCTGCCCGCCGGCGAGCGCGAGGAGAACGTCGCCTGCGACCTGAACGACACGGCGTGGTTTGACCGGATCGACGCCTCCGGCGGCGCAGTGTTTTTCGCCGCGGGCGTGTTCTACTACTTTCTGACCGAACAGGTCCGCGCGCTGGTGTGCGCCATGGCAGAGCGCTTCCCCGGCGGCCGGCTCGTCTTTGACGCGGCGAACCGCAGGGCCGTGAAGCTCATGCTCAAAACGTGGATCCGCGACGCGAAAATCCGGGACGTCGGCGCGTATTTCGCCGTGTCGGACGCCGTGGCCGAGCTGTCCGGGTGGTCAAAGTGGTTACACGTTACCACACGTGGTTACATGCTTGGTTACAACGACCTGCGCGACCCGTCCGTGAGCGGATTTTTCCGGTTTTTGGCCAAAGTCGGCGACAAAAACATGGCCATGCAGATCGTCCGGCTGGAGTTTGGGGGTGCAAAATGAAGTATTTTGGTATGCCGTTTGGCATGTGGACACTTTTCAACCACTCGTTCTGCCGCCAGCTATGCCAGACGTTTGGTTACAGCGAACCGGATGCCAAAGCCATTGCCGCCAAGGCGAAGCCGCGCTACCGGTCCATCATCGCGGGTCTGCCGGAATTTGAGAAGGCCGACCGCTTCCAGATGAACGCCGTGAACGCGGCCCTGCTCATCGCGTTCGTGCTCAATATGCCCGAACGGCCGGACGTCGCCCGCCTGACGGACTACTACGCCCGCGCCATGATGACCGGCCCCATGCGCTGGTTCTGCCGCAAGAGCGGCAAGTCGAAATTCACGCCGAAGGACATCGCCGGCATGAAGGCCACGGCCGCGCTCCGCGCGGGCGACCGGAACCCGTACTCGTGGAACATGGACTATTTCGAGTACCCGGACGGCAGCGGCTACGAGGCGCGCTTTTACACGTGCGGCATCTGCGCGCTCATGAAGCAGTATGGGCTCTACGACCTCACGCCCGCGCTCTGCCGCCTGGACTACACGATGGCCGAAGCGGGCGGCGCGTCGGACTTCGTCCGCGAATACACGCTCGCCTCCGGCGGGCCGTACTGCGACTGCGGCTACAAGAAGAAAGGGATGGCGTAAATGAGCGATTTCAACGACATCGGCATCTCCCGCCAGCTCGACCGGCCGCGCATCCGCAAGCTGCTTTCCATCGGGCTTTTCGCGTCGCTGCTGCACCTCGCGGGCGACATTCTGCTCGGCTCCGGCGTGCAGGACGAGACGCGGGAGGGCCTCGCGCGGATGCTCTCGGCCTACGCCGGCGCGTCCGACGGGCGCATTTTCGCCGCGGCGCTGCTCGGCCTGTTCGGCACGGCGCTCGAGCTGCTCGCCCTCTTCGGCGTCTACCGCCTTATGGCGGGCGCCTCGCCCGCGCACGCGCACCGCTACCGCTCCGGCATCCTCGGCTGCATGCTCTTTTACAGCTGCGGCTTCCACGTGCCGATGTGCGCCATGGCGTTTCTGACAAAGCACGGCCTGACGGACGAGCTGCTGTTCCAGTTCGCGCGGTATTTTTTCGTCGTGCCGATGGCGCTGTTTTTCGGATTCTTCCTCGTGCTGTGCATCGCGCAGCTCGGCGCGTTTTCCAGGGGGTTCACGCCCTATCCGCGCTGGTGCCGGGTGTTCTCGCCGCTGTTTGCCGTCGTTCCGGCGCTGCTGGGCCTTGTGCTCGGCAACTGCCCGGCGGGCAACGCCCTGTTCTGCGCGTGGCTGGCCATCGGCTTTGTGTGGACGTTCGGCGGGCTGCTTTTGTGCATGAAAAAGGCCGGCTTCCCCGATTGAGCGCAAAAAAATTCGCTGCCCTGTCCGGGCAGCGAATTTGGCTTATGCGCCGACTCTGAAAAATTCCCGCACGCGCGCAAGGCCCGCCGCGTCCATATCGTACTGCCCGCGCAGCTGCCCGTCCTCGAGCTCGAGGATCCCTGTGCAGCAGGCGCAGATGAGCTCCGGGTCGTGCGTGATGACGTAGACCGTCCGGCCGCCCTCGTGCAGCGCGCACAGCAGCGCGGCCGTCTGGAGCATGTGGCGGTAGTCCAGCCCGCTCGTCGGCTCGTCCAAGAACACGATGTCCCGCCCGGCCGCGATGGCCGTGGCGATGGCCAGCCGCTGCTTCTGCCCGCCGGAGAGCGAGGCCGGATGGCGCGATGCAAGCGCCGTCAGGTCGAGCTGCGCGAGGATGTCCCGCGCGGCGGCTTCGTCCTCGTCCGGCAGGCTGATGAGCACCTCGTCGAGCACGCTCTCGGTAAAAAGCTGGTGTCCCGCGTCCTGCATGACCATGTAGCAGCGCGCGAGCCGGTCCTTCGGCCGGAGCGTCTGCCCGTCCGCCGTGACGGTGCCGCAGCGCCGCTCAAGCCCGCAGAAGCAGCGGGCGAACGTCGACTTTCCCGCGCCGTTGTGGCCGATGATGCCGGTGATGCCGCCGTAGGGCGCGCTGGCGCCGTCGATGTGCAGCGTCTCGGGCGCGTTTTTGTACGCAAAGCGGAAGCCGCGCAGCCCGGCCGTCCGCTCCGCCCCGCGCGCGGGGCCTTCGAGCGCCAGATTATCCAGGCTCGCGGCGCGAAGGCCCATGTCCCGGCGCGTCCGCTCCGGGATGGCCGCAAATTCCGCGGCCGTGTAATCCCCGCAGACGCGGCCGTCCTTCAGATAGATGTACCGGTCGGCCACGCCCTGCAGATAGTACAGCCGATGCTCGGACAGAACGACCGTTTTCCCGAGCGACTTCAAGTATTCGATGACGCCGCGCAGCTCCAAAACCGCGTCCGCGTCCAGATTGGCCGACGGCTCGTCGAGCACGAACACCGGCGGATCCATCGCCAGCGCGCCCGCGCAGGCGATCTTCTGC
>CAVFYN010000175.1:0-16553 GCA_963626425.1 Bacteroidaceae bacterium | reverse complement strand
CGGCGTATATGCACCGGGCGAACATCGACCGGCTCGTGCACCACACGGAGTCGAAATTCTCCATCCACAAGAATAAGTCCTGATCTTTAGAAAGCGGCTCTGCCCGGCAGGGCCGCTTTTTCCTGTTTTGGAGGCGATCGCATGAACATTGCAGTTCTCGGCAGCGGCAGCTGGGGCACGGCGCTTGCCATGCTGCTTTTGGAAAACGGCCATGACGTCACGCTCTGGGCAAGGTCCGCCGCCCACGCGGCGCAGATGGCCGAAACGCACGAAAATCCGCGCCTTGCCGGCGTGACGCTGCCGGACGGGCTGAAATTCACGTCCGACATCGCCTGCGCGGCGGGAAAAGAGCTCGTCGTGCTGGCCGTGCCGTCGTTTGCCGTGCGCGAGACGGCGCGCGCGGCCGCGCCGCATCTGGCGCCGGGCGCGCTGCCCGTGTGCGTGGCAAAGGGCATCGAGCACGGCACGTCGCTGCGGCTCAGCCAGGTCGCCGAGCAGGAGCTCGGGCGCGCGTGCGCCGTGCTCTCGGGCCCGTCGCACGCCGAGGAGGTCGCGCGCGGCCTGCCGACGGGCTGCGTCGCCGCGTGCGCGGACCTCCGCAAGGCCGAGATCGTGCAGGACGCGTTCATGAGCGAGCGCTTCCGCGTCTACGCCAGCGCCGACCCCGTCGGCGTCGAGCTCGGCGGCGCGCTGAAAAACATCATCGCGCTGTGCGCCGGCGTGTCCGACGGCATGGGCCTCGGCGACAATACGAAGGCGCTTTTGATGACGCGCGGCCTGACGGAGCTGGCGCGGCTGACCATGGCGCTCGGCGGCCGCCGCGAGACGGTCGCGGGGCTCTCCGGCGTCGGCGACCTCATCGTGACGTGTACGTCCATGCACTCGCGCAACCGCCGCGCGGGCATCCTCATCGGCCAGGGCAAAACGGCCGAGCAGGCCATGGAGGAGGTCGGCGCCGTCGTCGAGGGCTACTACGCCGCCGCCTCCGCGCGCGAGCTGGCGCAGAAAGCCGGCGTCGAAATGCCCATCACCGAGCAGGTCTACGCCGTCCTCTACGAGGGCAAGGACCCCCACGCCGTCCCCGCCGCCCTCATGACCCGCACCCGCAAAAACGAACTCGAGGACGCGGGCTGGCAGTAAACTTGAAGCGCCGCTCCGACGGGAGCGGCGCTTTTGTAATGACACGGTGTTGACAAAATCACAAAAACCGGCGTATACTAAGCGCGAGGTGAGCAAAATGGACGCTATGAATGTGGTCACCGCGCCGAAAACGGCGACGTTTCAGATGCGGATCAATCCGGAGATCAAGCGGCGCGTCGAGGAGCTGTACGCGCAGCAGGGCCTGTCGCTGACCGACGCGGTCAACCTTTTCCTGCAGCAGTCGCTCAATGCGGAGGGGCTGCCGTTCCTCGCGTCGGCGGAAAACGGCGCGTACCTGCGCGAGAAGGCGTTCCGTCGCCTGATGCGCGAGATCGACGCGGGAGCTGAATCCGCGGAGCGCGGCGGCTGGGTCGAGGAGGACGAGGCGCGCCGGCTGCTCGGGGAAGACCTGTGACGCTGCGCTATACGCCCGCGGCCATTGACGACCTGCGCCGCATCCGCGATTATATCGGCCGGACGCTGCAAAATCCATCCGCGGCGTCGCGCATCGTCCGCGCGGTCATGGACGTGTGCGCCGATCTAAAGACGTTCCCGGAGATGGGGCCGTCCGTCGCGGCGAAAACGGGCTTTGAGACCGACCTTCGGATGCTGCCGTGCGAGGGATTCCTTGCGTTTTACCGCGTGGAGTCCGGCGCGGTCAGCGTCATCCGCGTGCTGCACGGGCGGCAGGACTATCTCCACGCGCTTTTCGGCGGCACGGAGAAATAAAAAGAGCGCCCTTCCGTCCGGAAGGGCGCTGTTTGTGCGCGGCAATAAAAAAGACGCTCACGGCTGTGAGCGTCTTTTGTTATGCACGATCTCAGATCGCACGGGTAACCTTGCCCGAACGCAGGCAGCGTGTGCAGGCATACACATGGCACGGAGTCCCGTTGACAATCGCTTTCACGCGTTTGACATTCGGTTTCCAAGCCCTGTTGGACCGTCTGTGGGAGTGGGAGACTTTGATACCAAAGGTAACGCCCTTGCCGCAGATATCGCACTTAGCCATTTGCTGCACCTCCTTGCCTTGTAGATCAATCACGAAGATAGGACGCTTTGAAGCGCCGACTGCTATATTAGCAGATGGCGAGGAAAAATGCAATAGAAATTTTCCCTTTTTTCGTATTTTGTTTTTTGCGGCGCGGTTGCCAAACGGGGCAAAAGCGGATATAATCAGAAAAACGGGGTGAGAGCACATGGCAAATTACAGCGTGCCGCTGTCGCAGATCGCGGAGGAATTCCACCTGACGCCGGTCTACAAGGCGACGAATTACGAAAAGATCCGCGTCACGACGGAGGACGTCAACCGGCCGGGCATGCAGCTGACGGGCTTTTTTGAGCATTTCGAGCCCGCGCGGCTCCAGGTCCTCGGCCTCGTGGAAAATACGTATCTCGAGGGTCTGTCCGGCGAGGAGCGCTTTGTCGTGTTCGACCGGTTTTTCTCGTATCAGATCCCGGGGCTCATCATCGCCCGCGGGCTCGAGCCCATCGACGAATGCGTCGTCATGGCCAAAAAGCACGACATCACGATCCTGCGCTCGGACGAGACGACGAGCGACCTCGTCAGCCGCCTCATCGCGACGCTCAAGGTCTATCTCTCGCCGTGCGTCACGCGCCACGGCGTGCTCGTCGAGGTATACGGCGAGGGCCTGTTTCTGACAGGCGAGAGCGGCGTCGGCAAGTCCGAGGCGGCCGTGGAGCTCATCAAGCGCGGCCACCGGCTCATCGCCGACGACGCCGTCGAGATCAAAAAGGTGACGGAGCATTCGCTCGTCGGCACGGCGCCGGAGCTCATCCGGCACTACATCGAGCTGCGCGGCATCGGCGTGACGAACGTCGCCCAGCTGTTCGGCATGGGCGCGGTCAAGGACAGCGCGAACATCGACATGGTCATCCACATCGAGCCCTGGCGCGACGGCTACGCGTATGACCGCATGGGGCTGGAGGATCACGTCGTGGACATCCTCGGCGTGCAGGTCCCGGCGCTGACCATCCCGGTCAAGCCCGGGCGGAACCTCGCGGTCATTTTAGAGGTCGCCGCCATGAACAACCGCCAGAAGAAGATGGGCTACAATGCGGCGAAAGAATTTTCTGACCGCATCAATCAGAGATTCGAAAGTGCTATGAACAACTAAGACAAGAGCGGCCGGAATCCGGCCGCTCTTATTTATTTGTAAATTTTATGTTTCGGAGGGCGCGGGCTATTCTAATTTTGGCAAATGTCTGCTATAATAAAATAAAATTATCCACCCGGAGGCGTTTATGAAGAGCATGACGGATTTTGCTGCGGCGCTGCGTGAGATCGCGCCGGAAATTGAGATCGCGGAGAATGAGCCGCTGGCCGGTCATACGTCGTTTCGCATCGGCGGGCCCGCGGCGGCCTTTGCGCGCCCGAAGTCGGAGGAGGAGCTGCGCACGCTGCTCCGGCTGTCCGAAAAAATGGACATCCGGCCGGTGATCCTCGGCGCGGGCACGAACGTCCTTGTGCCGGACGAGGGGCTCGACACGCTCGTCATCTGCACGCGCGGCTGCCTCGGCACGCTCGAGCGCGACGGCGAGCGGCACATCCTGGCCGGCGCGGGCGTCACGCTCGCGCACTTGGCGAATTTTGCGTGCGAGTGCGGCCTGTCGGGGCTGGAATTTGCGCAGGGCATCCCGGGCACGGTCGGCGGCGCGACGGTCATGAACGCGGGCGCCTACGGCGGCGAGATGAGTCAGGTGCAGATCCGCACGCGCGCCGTCGGCTACGACGGGCAGGCGTGGCGCTATGAGGAGGCGGACCACGGCTTCGGCTACCGCACGAGCGTGTTTGCGCGCGGGGAATACATCGTCACGCGCGCGCAGTACCGCCTGACGCCGGACGACCCGGCGGCCATCCGCGCGCGGATGGAGGAGCTGACCGAAAAGCGCCGCGCGTCGCAGCCGCTCGATCTGCCGTCGGCCGGCAGCACGTTCAAACGCCCGGAGGGCGCCTATGCCGCCGCGCTCATCGACGAGGCGGGGCTCAAGGGCGAGCGCATCGGCGGCGCCGCCGTCTCGGAAAAGCACGCGGGCTTTATCGTAAACGAGGGCGGCGCGACGGCCGAGGACGTCAAGGCGCTCATCGCGCTCGTGCAGGAGCGCGTGTTTGAGAAAAGCGGCATCCGGCTCGAACCGGAAGTGAAGATCCTGTAAGGAGGCGCGAAATGCAGTTTCTCATCATTTCGGGCCTGTCCGGCGCGGGAAAGAGCAACGCCGCGTCCAACCTCGAGGATCTCGGGTTTTACTGCGTGGACAATATGCCCGCGGCGCTCATCGGCCAGTTCGCGCAGATCTGCCTGGCCACGCGCGGGCGGTATGAAAAAGTCGCGCTCGTGACGGACATCCGCGGCGGGCTGACGTTCGACACGCTCTTCCGCGCGTTCGACGAGCTCGACAAAATGGGCTGCGAATACTCCATCGTGTTCATGGAGGCCGCGCGCGAGGCCATCATCAAGCGCTATAAGGAGACGCGCCACAAGCATCCGCTCACGGCCGACGGCACGCCGCTGCTCGAGGCGGTCGAGCGCGAGGCGCAGCTGCTCGCGCCCGTGCGCAACCGCGCGGGGTACATCATCGACACGACGAACCTGTCCACGGCCAAGCTGCGCGGCGAGCTCATCCGCCTGTTCGGCGGCAACGCGCGCGAGCGCGCCATGGCCGTGAGCGTCATGTCGTTCGGATATAAATACGGCTTGCCGATGGACGCCGACCTCGTGCTCGACGTGCGCTTTCTGCCGAATCCGTACTACATCGCCGAGCTGAAAAAGCTCTCGGGCCTCGACGCACCCGTGCGCGATTTTGTGTTTTCGTACCAGCAGACGAAGGATTTTGTCGCGAAGCTGGAAGATATGCTCGCGTTTTTGCTGCCGTTTTATCTGGAAGAGGGCAAGAGCCAGCTCGTCATCGCCATCGGCTGCACCGGCGGGCGGCACCGCTCGGCGGCCATCGCCGAGGAGGTCGGCCGCTTCGTGGCCAAGCAGGGCTTCGCCACGACCGTTAGCCACCGCGACCTCGGGAGGGGCGGCCGATGATCCCGCCGCGCGAGGACGGCACGAAGGTCTATGTCCCCGGACGGGGCAATCCGCGCATCGCGGTGCTCGGCGGCGGACATGGGCTGTCCACGATGCTGCGCGGGCTCAAGCAGTATACGCGCAACATCACGGCCATCGTCACCGTCGCCGACGACGGCGGCGGCTCGGGCATGCTGCGCTCAGAGCTCGGCATGCTCCCGCCGGGCGACATCCGCAACTGCATCCTGGCCCTTGCCAACACGGAGCCGGCCATGGAGCAGCTTTTGGACTACCGCTTCACGGAGGGCTCGCTTGCCGGGCAGAGCTTCGGCAACCTGTTCCTCGCGGCGCTCAACGGCATCTCGGACACGTTCGACCAGGCCGTGCGCCGCATGGGCGAGGTCCTGGCCATCACGGGCCGCGTGCTGCCCGTCACGAACCAGAACGTCCACCTCGAGGCCGAGTTTGAAAACGGCCAGACCGTGTTCGGCGAGAGCCGCATTTTCTGCGCGAAAAAGCAGACGGACAGCCCCATCCGCTGTGTCCGGCTCGTGCCGGAGCATCCGAAGGCGCTGCCCGAGAGCGTCGGCGCGCTTTTGGACGCCGACATGATCGTCCTCGGGCCGGGCAGCCTCTATACGAGCGTCATCCCGAACCTGCTCGTCGACGGCATCGCCGAGGCCATCCGGGCCTCGCGCGCGCTGCGCGTGCTCGTGCTCAACGTCATGACGCAGGACGGCGAGACGGAGCATTATACCGGCCCCGACCATCTGCGCGCCCTGCGCGAGCACGGCGGCGACGGGCTGGTCGACGTCTGCCTCGCAAATTCCGCGCCCGTCCCGCAGGAGCTCATCGCGGCCTACCGCGCCGAGGGCGCCGAGCCGCTTTCCGTCTGCCGGGACGAGCTGGAAAAGATGGGCGTGCGCGTGGCCGAGGCCCCGCTGCTCGCCGTGGAAGAAAATTTCGTGCGCCATGACGCAAAGCGCCTTGCGCAGTCGCTCATGGAGCTATTATGGCAGCATCAGGCCGAAAGGCGCGGGAGAGGAGGCCGGTAAATGTCGTTTTCGTCGAATGTCAAGGCGGAGCTCTGCCGCGCCGCCGTGCAGAAAAAATGCTGCGCCGCCGCCGAGTGCTACGGCGTGCTGCTCTACTGCAATACATTTTCCGCCTCGCTCATCCGCATCGTGACGGAGAGCGAGGACTTTGCCGCGCGCCTTCCGAAGCTGCTGCGCCGCGCGTTCGGCTTCAATTTTGACGAGGTGCCGGACGGCCCCGCGGCCAAGCAGGTGTTCCAGATCACGGACCGGGAGAAGATCGCGGCCATCTTCGCGCAGTTCGGCTATGACGCGCGCAGCAGCCTGACGCTGCACGTCAACCTCGGCGTGCTCGAGGACGAGTGCTGCCGGGCGTCGTTCCTGCGCGGGGCGTTTCTGGCCGGCGGGTCGGTCACGGACCCGGAAAAGCGGTATCACCTGGAGCTTACGACCTCGCACCAGATCGTCGGGCGCGAGACATACGCGCTCATGCTCGACATGGGATTTTCGCCGAAGGACACGATGCGAAACGGCAGCCTCGTGCTCTATTTCAAGCAGTCCGAGGCCATTGAGGACTTCCTGACGCTGCTCGGCGCGCCGCTTTGCGCCATGGGCATCATGGAGGCGAAGGTCGAAAAGGACCTGCGCAACTCCGTCAACCGCCGCGTCAACTGCGAGACGGCCAACCTCACGAAGGTCGTCGACGCGGCGCAGGAGCAGCTCGTCGCCATCCGGCGGCTCGACCTCGACGAGCTGCCGCCGAAGCTGCGCCAGACGGCCGAGCTGCGGCTGGAAAATCCGGAGTGCACGCTCTCCGAGCTTGCCGGGATGCTCGACCCGCCCATCACGAAATCGGCCATCAACCACCGCATGCGCAAGCTCATCGAGCTGGCCGGAAAGAGGGGAGAGCACCTGTGAGCTTCGTTCATCTGCATGTCCATACCGAATACAGCCTGCTCGACGGCGCGTGCCGCATCGGCGCGCTCATGGACCGGCTCAAAGAGCTCGGCCAGGACACGTGCGCCATCACGGACCACGGCGTCATGTACGGCTGCATCGACTTTTACAAGGCCGCGAAAAAGGCGGGCATCAAGCCCATCCTCGGCTGCGAGGTCTACGTCGCCCCGCGCTCGCGGCACGATCGCGTGCACGGCGTGGACAACGAAAACCGCCACCTCGTGCTCCTGTGCAAAAACGAGACGGGCTACCGCAATTTGAGCTACATGGTCTCGCAGGGCTTCGTGGACGGCTTTTACGGCCGCCCGCGCGTCGACATGGACCTCCTGCGCGAACACAGCGAGGGGCTCATCGCCCTGTCGGCCTGCCTCGCGGGCGAGATCCCGCGCAGGATCCTTGCGGGCGACTATGACGGCGCGAAGCAGACGGCGCTCGAGCTGAGCGAGCTGTTCGGGCCGGACGATTTTTACCTTGAACTGCAGGACCACGGCATCGCTGAGCAGAACGCGGTCAATCAGGGCATCCTGCGCATCGCGCGCGAGACGGGCCTGCCGCTCGTTGCGACGAACGACGCGCACTATCTTCGCAAAGACGACGCCGCCATGCACGACGTCCTGCTGTGCATCCAGACGGGCAAGACGATCGACGACCCGGACCGCATGAAATTCGAGACAGAGGAATTCTATCTCAAAAGCGAGCAGGAGATGGCCGCGCTCTTTCCCAACCAGCCCGACGCCATCGCCAACACGCAGAAGGTCGCCGACCGCTGCAACCTTGAGATCGAGTTCGGCAAGTACCACCTGCCGCAGTTCCAGATCCCGGAGGGCTACACGAACTGGACGTACTTTGAAAAGCTCTGCCGCGAGGGCTTCGCGGCGCGCTATCCGGACGACGACGGCACGGGCGCGCGCCAGCTCGACTACGAGATGCAGACCATCCGCGAGATGGGCTATGTGGACTACTTCCTCATCGTGGCCGACTTCGTCGGCTTCGCCCGCTCGGCCGGCATCCCCGTCGGCCCGGGCCGCGGCAGCGCGGCGGGCAGCATCGTTTCCTACTGCCTGCACATCACGGACGTCGACCCCATGCAGTATGCGCTCGTTTTGGACTTCTGCGTCAACCGCCGCGGCGAGGTCATCGACTACGTCACGCGGAAATACGGCGCCGATCACGTCGCGCAGATCGTCACGTTCGGCACCATGGCCGCGCGCGGCGCCATCCGCGACGTCGGCCGCGCGCTCAATATGACCTATGCCGAGACGGACGTCGTGGCCAAGGCCGTGCCGACGACGCTGCACATTACGCTCGACGAGGCGCTCAAGGCGTCGAGCCAGCTGCGCGAGCTCTACGACGGCGACGAGCGCGTCCGCCGCCTCATCGACACGGCCCGCTCCATCGAGGGCATGCCGCGAAACACCTCCACGCACGCCGCGGGCGTCGTCATCACGGCGCGGCCGGTCTATGAATATGTCCCGCTCGCGACAAACGACGAGACGGTCGTCACGCAGTACACGATGACGACGCTCGAGGAGCTCGGCCTTCTGAAAATGGACTTCCTCGGCCTTCGCAACCTCACGGTCATCGACGACGCGGAAAAGGAGATCCGCAAAACGGAGCCGGACTTTGACATCGCCAAGGTCCCGCAGGACGACCCCGAGACGTTCCGGATGCTGACCGAGGGCAAGACGTGCGGCGTGTTCCAGCTCGAATCGGCCGGCATCACGGCCGTGTGTACGGGCCTTCGCCCGCAGTCCATCGAAGACATGACGGCTATCGTCGCGCTCTACCGACCCGGCCCGATGGACTCCATCCCGAAATTCATCGCGGCCAAGCACGACCCGGCTTCCATCCGCTACCGCACGCCGCTGCTCGAGCCCATTTTGTCCGTCACCTACGGCTGCATGGTCTATCAGGAGCAGGTCATCGAGATCTTCCGCCAGCTCGGCGGCTATACGCTCGCGCAGGCGGACAATATGCGCCGGGCCATCTCGAAGAAAAAGCAGGACGTCATCGTCTCCGAGCGGCGCGCGTTCGTCTACGGCGACGAGTCGCGCGGCATCTGCGGCGCCGTTGCAAACGGCGTGGCCGAGGCGGACGCGAACGCGCTCTACGACGAGATTTTGGATTTTGCGAACTACGCCTTCAACAAGGCTCACGCCGTGAGCTACGCCATCGTCTCCTATGAGACGGCGTATTTAAAGTGCCACTATCCGAAGATCTACATGGCCGCGCTCATGACGAGCGTACTGGATTCTCCGGCGAAAATTTCGGAGTATATCGCCGAGTGCAAAGAGCTCGGCATCCCGCTGCTCGAGCCGGACGTCAACGAGTCCGGCGACAATTTCACGGCCGTCGAGGGCGGCATCCGCTTCGGCCTTGCGGCCGTGAAGAACATCGGCCGCGGCTTTGTCCAGCGGCTCATGGCCGAGCGGGAGGAAAACGGCCGCTTCCGCTCGCTTGAGGATTTCTGCACGCGCATGCAGGGGCAGGACCTCAACAAGCGCGCCGTGGAAAACCTCATCAAATGCGGCGCGATGGACGGCTTCGGGCTCTATCGCTCGCAGCTGCTGCAAATTTACGAGGCCGTGCTCGACACGGTGCTCGACGCGCGCCGCCGCAATGTCGAGGGGCAGACGTCGCTGTTCGACTTCGGCGCGGAGGAGGAAGAGGCGCCGTCCGCGGCCGCGTCCATCCCCGTGCCGAACATCCCGGAGCTTCCCATGCGCGAGCGCATGGCCATGGAAAAGGAGACGACGGGCCTCTACCTCTCCGGCCACCCGATGGACGGCTACCGCGAGCAGGTGCGCCGGCTCGGCGCCGTGACGCTCGGGTCCATTTTAGAGGATTTTTCAAACCCCGAGGGCCCGCAGACGTACCGCGACGACCAGCCCGTCACCGTGGCCGGCGTCGTGCAGGGTGTGAAGATGAAAACCTCGCGCAATAACACGTCGTTTGCCTATGTCACGCTCGAGGACGACACGGGCTCGGTCGAAATGCTCGTTTTTGCCCGCGGATTGCAGCAGTACGGCGGGTATTTGCAGGAGAATTCGGCCATCGTCGTGCAGGGGCGCATCTCCGCGCGCGACGATAAGGACCCGCAGATCATGTTAAACTCCGCCCAGCCCATCGCGGACGCCGCGGCCATGCCGCCGCAGCAGCCGCCGAGGCAGGCCGCGCCGCAGATGAACAAGCTCTATCTGCGCCTGGACAGCGAGGACAGCCTGGCCTACCGCAAGGCGCGCGCCATTTTGAACATGTTCCCCGGCCCCGTGCCCGTCGTTTTGTATTTTCTCGACACCAAGGCCCGCCGCGGCACGGCCTGCACGCCCATGCCCGCGATGCTCGATGAGCTGCGCGGCCTGCTCGGCGAGGGAAGCGTCGTTCCGAAATAGAAATACCTGTTCAAATGTTCCGGTTTATGCTATAATGTACTGATGGGGCTCCGCGCCCCGATCCGAAGCCCGATGAAAGGGGGGAAAGCGGCCATGAAGTGGAAAAAAGCGGCGATGCTTGCGCTCGCGGCGGTCTTTGCAACCCTGCTGAGCGGCTGCTTTGCCCAGACGATGGACGAGCTGTACGCCCTGCCGCGCCAGTCGGACGACTATAACAACCTCCAGCAGGCCATCGACGCCGTCATGACGAACGGGACGGCCTACTGCGCGCCCGCGACGGGCTCGAACCAGCAGCCCGTGCAGCTGGCCGACCTCGACGGCGACGGCGACGACGAGGCCATCGTATTTTTGAAAGCGAGCGACGAAAAGCCGCTCAAGCTCTATCTTTTTGACCTCGTCGACGGCGCGTATCAGAACATCGCCGTCATCGAGGGCAGCGGCAGCACATTTGACCGCGTGGAATACGTCGAGCTCGACGGCGAGCCGGGCGCGGAGATCGTCGTCGGAAGGCAGGTGTCCGAGCAGGTCCTGCAGGCGCTCGGCGTCTACGCGCTGCGCGACGGGCACGTCGTGGAGCTGCTCAGCTGCAACTACACCGAGTACACGGTCGCCGACCTCACGAACGAGGGCGTGAGCGACCTGTTCGTCCTCCGCTTCGACACGGAGGAGCGCACGGGCGTGGCCGAGCTCTATACTTATAATAACGGCATGATGGAGCGCGAACCCGAGGCGTCCATGTCCACGGGCGTCGACTCGGTCAAGCGCATCATCTCGGGCTCGATCGGCGGCGGCGTCCCGGCCGTGCTCGTGGCGAGCACGTATGAGGACTCTAGCATCCTGACGGACGTGTTCGCCGTGCGGGGCGGCACGTTCTGCAACATCACCGCCGGGACGAGCTCGGCCTCGACGGTGCGAAACTACTACGTCTACGCGACGGACATCGACTCCGACGGCATCATCGAGCTGCCGGAGCCGGAGCTTCTGCCGAGCTTACAGGGCGCCGACGCGGCCGACGCGTACTGGATCATCCGCTGGTACAGCCTGAGCATCGACGGCCGCCGCACGCGCAAGATGACGACGTACCACAACTACTCCGGCGGCTGGTACGTCACGCTGCCCGACGCGTGGGGCGCGAGCCTGACCGTCACGCGCGGCGAGGAAATTTCCGGCGTGCGCGGGTACGTGTTCTCACAGTGGTACGGCGCCATGCGCGAGCCGGAGGAGATCTTTACCATCTACGCCTTCACCGGCGACGACCGCGCCGCGCTCGCGGCATCGGACGGCCGATTCGTGATCGGTGAAAAAGGCGATGTGACATACGCCGCGTCATTTGGAACGGCGCCGCGCGCATCGGAGCTGACGGCGGACGACCTCATCGCCCGCTTCGGCTACATCCGCGTCGACTGGAACACCGGCGAAATGTGACGCAATCAACAAGGAGCTGATACGATACAATGAAGAAGGTACTCATCCTGGAGGACGAGGTGTCCATCCGCAGCTTTGTGGTCATCAACCTCGAGCGCGCGGGCTATAAGGCCATCGAGGCCGGCACGGGCATGGAGGCGCTCGAGCAGCTGAAGAACAACCCGGACATCGGCGTGGCCATTCTGGACATCATGCTGCCGGACATCGACGGCTTCGAGGTCTGCCGCAACATCCGCGCGACGAACAAGACCATCGGCATCATCATGCTCACCGCGCGCACGCAGGAGATGGACAAGGTCACGGGCCTGATGACCGGCGCGGACGACTATGTGACAAAGCCGTTTTCGCCCGCGGAGCTCACTGCGCGCATCGACGCGCTCTACCGCCGCGTCGGCGGCGACGTCGCGGCCGAGGAGGGCGAGCTGGCGCAGGGGCCGTTCCTGCTCAACACGCGCAACCGCACGCTGGAGAAAAACGGCCAGCGCATCAAGCTCACGCAGGTCGAATACGCCATCATGAAGCTGTTCATGCAGAACCCCGGCCGCGCACTCTCGCGCGAGGACATCCTCTCGGCCGTCTGGGGGCGGGACTATGACGGCGAACTGAAGATCGTCGACGTGAACATCCGCCGCCTTCGCATCAAGATCGAGGACGACACCGCGAGCCCGACGTACATCACGACCGTCTGGGGCTACGGCTACAAGTGGGGCGCGTAAGCGCCGGATTTTCCAAAGAAGGGGAAAGGAGGTGCGGCGATGAAAAAGCTGCCGAAGATCCACGGCATCCAGCGGCGCTGGCTGCTCAACAACGTGAGCATCGTGCTGGCCGTTGTGCTCATCGCCGTGCTCATCGTCTCCGTCGCGTTTTCCATCTACTATTATTCCAATGTGGAGTCGGGCCTCGTGGCCAAGGCCAAGACGACGACCGACTTCTTCGGAAACTACATCAGCCAGAGCTACAACGAGTATTTCCAGTCGTGCATCGCCTACGCGCAGTCGTTCGAGGAGAAAAACACGCTCGAACTGCAATTCATCAACACGCGCGGCGGCATCGTGGCCTCGTCCTACGGCAAGTGGGCCGGCGGCTACCCCGGCACGTCGGACATCACGCAGGCCGTCGCCACGCAGGAGATCGCGGTCTTTTCCGGCCGCAGCCCCACGACGGGCGAGCGCATCATGGCCGTCTCGAGCCCGATGATCTACACGAACGGTGAGGTCATCGGCGTGCTGCGCTATGTGACGAGCCTGCGCCTGGTTGACCGGCAGGTGCGGCTTTGCATCGCTATCTCCGTGCTCGTCGGCATCGCCATTCTGGCGCTGATTTTGTTCAACAGCCGCTTTTTCATCCGCTCGATCATCGGCCCCGTGCAGGAGATCAACGCCACGGCCAAGCGCATCGCCGCCGGCAGCTACGGCGTGCAGATCCAGAAGCGCTACGACGACGAGATCGGCGAGCTGGCTGACACCATCAACGACATGTCCATCAAGATCGGCCAGTCGGAGAAGATGCAGTCGGAGTTCGTCTCGTCCGTCTCGCACGAGCTGCGCACGCCGCTCACGGCCATCGCCGGCTGGGGCGAGACGCTTTTGGCCTCGGACGAATTCGACCCCGCGCAGACGCGCCGCGGCATCCAGACGATCCTGCGCGAGACGCACCGCCTGACGGACATGGTCGAAGAGCTGCTCGAGTTCACCCGCATCCAGGACGGGCGGTTCACGCTGAATGTCGAGCCGTGCGACCTGCGCGCGGAGTTTGAGGATACGGTGTTCATGTACGGCAGCCGCCTGCGGCAGGAGGGCATCGTGCTCGACTACCTCGAAAACGACGAGGACATCCCGGAGCTCCGCTGCGACCCGGCGAGAATGCGCCAGGTGTTCCTCAATATCTTGGACAACGCGGCCAAGCACGGCGGCGAGGGCGGGCGCATCGACGCGTCCATCCACTATGAGGACGGCTTCGTCGTCGTCCGCATTCGCGACTATGGCCCCGGCATCCCCGAAGAGGAGCTGCCGCACGTGAAAATGAAATTCTACAAGGGCTCGAGCAAGGCCCGCGGAAGCGGCATCGGCCTTGCCGTGTGCGACGAGATCGTCACGATGCACGGCGGCACGCTCGACCTTGAAAATGCGCCCGGCGGCGGCACGCTCGTCACCATCCGTCTGCCGGCGGGCGAAGCATAAAGAAAGGCTTACAGCATGAAAATGAAGCAGGGCGAAAGCCAGGAAAAATTCAAAACACTCATCGGCGGACAGGCCCTTATCGAGGGCATCTACATGCGCGGCCCGCAGAAGCAGGCCATCGTCGTCCGTTCGCCGGACGGCCTTGTGAAAAAGGTCGAGGACTTAAAGCTCATCAAGGACAAGCACCCCATTTGCGGCTGGCCGCTCATCCGCGGCGTCGTGAACTTCGCCTCGTCCATGGTGTGCGGCGTGAAGGCGCTCATGTTCTCGGCGGAGTATTATCCCGAGGACGACGAGCCGGCCGAGCCGTCGAAATTCGACCAGTGGCTCGAGAAAAAGCTCGGCTCGGAGAAGATGGAAAAGGCGGTCATCTACATCGCCGCGCTGCTCGGCGTGTGCTTTTCCATCGCGATGTTTTTGCTGCTGCCGACGTTTTTGGTCGGCCTCATCCGGCCGGTGCATGACCATCTCGTGCTGCGCAATCTGCTCGAGGGCGTCGTGAAGATCGCCATTTTTGTGGGGTATCTTGCCATCGTCTCGCGGATGAAGGACATGAAACGCGTATTTTCCTACCACGGCGCGGAGCATAAGACCATCCGCTGCTACGAGGCGAAGCTGCCGCTGACCGTGGAAAACGTGCGGCCCATGACGCGGCTGCATCCGCGCTGCGGCACGAGCTTCCTGTTCGTCGTCATCATCATCAGCGTGCTCGTCGGCTCCGTCATCCAGGTGTCGAACACGGCGCTGCGGATGCTGCTGCACCTGGCGCTGCTGCCCGTCGTCGTCGCCATCAGCTATGAGTGCAACCGCTTCGTCGGCCGGCACGACAACTGGCTCACCCGCGCGCTCAGCGCGCCGGGCATGTGGTTCCAGTACCTGACGACGAACGAGCCGGACGACTCCATGATCGAGGTCGGCATCGAGGCGCTCAAGCTCGTGCTCCCGGAGAAGGAAGGGGACGATCGCTGGTGAAAACCTACGCCGATCTGTTCCTCGACGCGCGCCATGCGCTCCTTCCCACCGAGGGGCAGGACGCGGCCAAGCTCGCCCGTGCGCTGCTCGGCAAGGTGACGGGCAAGCGCATCGAGCAGATCCTGGCCGAGCGCGAGACCGAGGCCGACGAGGCGCAGGCGGCGGAGATGGAAAGCCTGACGAACCGGCTGCTCGCCGGCGAGCCGCTGGCCTATGTGCTCGGGCAGTGGGAATTCCACGGCATGCCGATCACCGTCACGCCCGACGTGCTCATCCCGCGCGACGACACGGAGGTCGTCACGTCGCTGGCCATCCGCCGGGCGCTGTTTTTGGAGCAGAATCCGCGCATTCTGGACCTCTGCACCGGCTCGGGCTGCATCGGCCTTGCCGTTGCGCGGCGCGTGAAGGACGCGCGCGTGACGCTCGCGGACGTGTCGGCCGAGGCGCTGGCCGTCGCGCGGCGAAACTGCTCCGCGCTTGGGCTCACCCGCCGCGTCAGCTGCGTCCGCGTGGACGCGCGGCAGGAGGCGCCGGCGTTTTTGGGCCAGTTTGACCTCATCGTGTCCAACCCGCCGTATGTCACGACGGCGGAAATGCGCACTTTGCAGCCCTCCGTGCGCGATTTTGAGCCGCACCTTGCCTTGGACGGCGGCGCGGACGGGCTGGATTTTTACCGCGCGATCGTGAAAAATTTCCGCCGGGCGCTCAAGCCGGGCGGGTATATCTGCTTTGAATTCGGCCAGGGGCAGAGCCATGCCGTCTGCCGGATCCTGGAGCAGGCGGAGTTTCAGGTATTACAGGTGGCGTCGGACACGGCCGACATCGAGCGTGCCGTCATCGCCCAGTACAACAGAGAGGAAGCGTGATCCACCATGGATAAGAAGAAATCTGTCTACGAAGCGCCCACTCCGGCCTCGGACAAGAAAAAGGCGCTGGAGACGGCCGTCTCCCAGATCGAGAAAAACTTCGGCAAGGGCGCCATCATGCGCCTTGGCGACAAGCCGGAGATGCAGGTCGACGCCATCCCGACCGGCTCGCTCGCGCTCGACGCGGCGCTCGGCATCGGCGGCGTGCCGCGCGGGCGCATCATCGAGATCTACGGCCCCGAGTCGTCCGGCAAGACGACGCTGGCGCTGCATATCGTCGCCGAGGCGCAGAAGCGCGGCGGCGAGGTCGCGTTCGTCGACGCCGAGCACGCGCTCGACCCCGACTACGCGCAGGCGCTCGGCGTGGACATCGACTCCATGCTCATCTCCCAGCCGGACACCGGCGAGCAGGCGCTTGAAATTACGGACGCGCTCGTGCGCTCCGGCGCGCTCGACGTCATCGTCGTCGACTCCGTCGCGGCCCTCACGCCGCGCGCCGAGATCGAGGGCGAGATGGGCGACGCGTTCGTCGGCCTGCAGGCCCGCCTGATGAGCC
>CAVFYN010000174.1:0-2773 GCA_963626425.1 Bacteroidaceae bacterium | reverse complement strand
CTATCCGGCTGGCTCCCCTGAAAGGGGAGCTGTCGGCGGAGCCGACTGAGAGGTTCAAAAGCCGCCGCTTTGCAAAGCGCTTCCGAGAATTCGACACCGCGCAAAACCTCTCCGTCACGGCCTCACGGCCGTGCCACCTCCCCTTTCAGGGGAGGCTTGGGCGCGTACTTCTTTTTCGGCGCGCTCCATAATCACCCGCGTCCCTCCGGCGGGATGGGGTCATCCCGCCCTACGGTCAGAATACGAATCGCGGCGGAAATTCGGCGGGCGGATGGTATCCGCCCCTACAGGGCGCGCACCTCTTTTTCGGCGCGTCCCCCCTCCCTCCCGCAAAAATTGTCACGGAATTGTAATTTCTTCTTTTATGTAACCCTCGCGTGTGTTATAATAAAGTGACTTGCCCCGATTTGGGGCTATCTTTGCGGCCGGGCCCGGCGAGGGGGCGCGGCGCGGCATGGGGCGGCGCGTTTTGCCCCGAAGCTTTCTTACTTTTTATGGGAAACGAGGCCCTTTTCTTATGATCGAATTGCTCTCACCCGCCGGCTCGGCCGAGGCGATGCACGCGGCGGTGCAGAACGGCGCGGACGCGGTGTATCTCGGCGCGGGGTCGTTCAATGCGCGCATGAGCGCGCGCAATTTTACGGAGGAAGAGCTCTCCGAGGCCGTCACGTACTGCCACATCCGCGGCGTGAAGGTCTATCAGACGCTCAACACGCTCGTGTCCGACCGCGAGATGCCGGCGGCGGCCGAGGCCATCGTCGCGGCGGCGAACGCCGGCGTGGACGCGCTCATCGTGCAGGACATGGGCATCGTGTCGCTGGCGAAACAGATGGCGCCGGGCATGGCGCTGCACGCGTCGACGCAGATGAGCCTGCACTCGCTCGAGGGCGCGCGCGAGGCAGAGAAGCTCGGCATGACGCGCATCGTGCCCGCGCGCGAGCTGCCGCGGGACGAGCTGGCGTACCTCTGCCGGCACACGGCGCTTGAAACGGAAGTTTTCTGCCACGGCGCGCTTTGCATGAGCTACTCCGGGCAGTGCTATTTTTCCGCCATGATCGGCGCGCGCAGCGGCAACCGCGGCCGGTGCGCGCAGCCGTGCCGCCTGCCGTACGGCTACGGGCGCGCGGAGAAAAAATATCCGCTCAGCCTCAAGGACAACTGCCTCGTGCGCTACGTTTCGGATATGGAATCCATCGGCATCGACTCGCTGAAGATTGAGGGCCGCATGAAGCGGCCGGAGTACGTCGCCGTCGCGACGCGCATCTACCGCGACGCCATCGATGGCAGTCCCGTCACGCGCGAGCAGCTCGAGCAGCTGCGGCAGGTCTTTTCGCGCCAGGGCTTCACGGACGGCTATTACGCCGGGCGCAAGGGGCCGGAGATGTTCGGCGTCCGGACGGACGACCGGCCGGACCGCGAGCTGTTCGCCCGCGCGCGCGCGAGCTATGAGTCCGGCGAGCACAAGCTCATCCCCGTGCGCTATTACGCCGTCATCGCCCCGAACCAGCCCGCCATGCTCGCGGCGGAGGACGACCAGGGCAACATCTGCAAAACGACCGGCCCCGTTCCGGAAGCGGCGCGCACGCGTGAGCTGTCCGAGGAAGAGCTGGCCGCGCGCCTTGCCAAAACGGGCGGCACGCCGTACCGCGCGACGGGCACGCGCGCCATTTTAGAGCGCGGGCTGACCATCTCGGCCGCCGACCTGAACGCCATGCGGCGCGATGTTCTGTCCCACCTGACGGCCGTCCGCGGCCGCGTGGCGGAGCCGGAGATCGGGCATTACCGCGAATTTCCGGCCGCCGCGGGCGAGAAAAAGCGCCCGGCGCTGAGCATCGAGGTCTTATCCGCCGCGCAGATCACGCCGGAGGTGCTCCGGCGGACGCCCGCGATTTTATACGTGCCGCTCTCCGAGCTCGCGGCGCACCCGGCGTGCATCCGCTCCGTCCCGGCCGGGACGGAGGTCTGCGCCGTCCTCCCGCGCGTGACGTGGGACGGCGAGACGCGCGAGCTGCTGGGTAGTCTCGACCGCGCGTTCGACCTCGGCGTCCGGACGGCGCTGTGCGGGAATCTGGGGCAGTTCTCCCTCGCCCGCTCGCGCGGATTTTCGCTCCGCGGGGACTTCGGGCTCAACGTTTTCAACTCCCGCGCCATGCGCCATTTCGCGCACGAGGGATTGCAGTCCGTCACGGCGTCGTTTGAAATGAGCCTGCCGCAGATCCGCGATCTGTCCAAGGACGCGCCGTGCGAAATGATCGTCTACGGCCGCCTGCCGCTCATGCTCACGGAGAACTGCGTCATGAAAAACCGCACCGGCACGTGCGCCTGCGGCGCGGGCTTCACGCTCACCGACCGCAAGGGCGAAAATTTCCCCGTCGTCCGCGACCCCGGCTCGTGCCGGAACGTGATCTTGAACAGCCGGAAATTATACCTGCTCGACCGCCAGCGCGACCTGGCCGACCTCGGCATCGCGTTTGCGAGATTAAAATTCACCACCGAAAACCCGTCCCAGATCGCCGCAACGCTGCGTGCATGGGATTCCGCCGCACAGTTTGACCCGGGGGCGTGTACGAGGGGGCTGTATGGGAGAGGGGTGGAGTGAGACTCCGAATCCCCGCCGCGCCAAATACCTCCCCTGTGTAAGGGGAGGTGTCACGGCCGCTAGGCCGTGACGGAGGGGTTTTGCGCGGCATCGAATTTTCGGGGGCGCTCTGCTATACGGGCAGCTTTTGAACCTCTCAGTCGGCTCCGCCGACAGCTCCCCTTGCAGGGGAGC
>CAVFYN010000173.1:7011-14104 GCA_963626425.1 Bacteroidaceae bacterium | reverse complement strand
GGGTGGAGTTTTGCCTCCACCCTTGTGCTTCTTTAAACTTCTATTTGACGCTTACGAATGTTGCACGCGCCGCGAAATTTTTTCGTCCTCATGATAATTCCTCGCGCCCGCCCCGTCAAGGCGGAAAAAAGCAGGCGCGGCGAGCCGCGTCTGCTTTTTCCGGGTGGTGTGATTTATGAAAAAGGAATGATCAAAGCGTGTTCTTGTACGCGACGCCGTTTTTCATGACGTAGCGGATGTTGGCCTGATCGGCCAGAACGGCGACGTTCTCGACCGGGTTGCCGTCGACGAGCAGCAGGTCGGCATACGAGCCGGCCTCGAGGCGGCCGATCTTGCCGTCCGGGTACGGATGCTGGTACGTGCAGAGCTTGTACAGCTCGCCCGCGTTGCCCGTGAGGGCGCGCAGCGTCTTGAGGTCGCCGAAGCGCTTCTGGAACAGGAGGATGTCGCCGTGCTGACGCTTGGCGACGTAGTCGATCTTGTCCGAAGCGTCCGTGCCGTAGACGACCGGGATGTCGAAGCGGTTGATGAGCTCCGTCGCCTGGCGCTCGGCGTTCTGCATGAAGTCGATCGGGATCTGATGGCCGCTGGCCTTCGGAGCCTCGGTGCCCTCGCGCTTGACGGTGCTGCCGAACTGCGGGCAGGTGCAGACCCAGATGCCGTTATCTTTGATGATGCGGGCCGTCTCCTCGTCCATGAGCGTGGCGTGCTCAAAGCTCTTCACGCCCGCCTTCGCGGCGCGCTGCATGCACTTGGGCGTGTAGATGTGCGCCATGACGTACGTGCCGTAATCCGACGCGCAGTCGACGGCCGCCTTGAGCTCCTCGTAGGTGTACTGCGTCGTGTAGAGATGGTCGAACTTGCTCGACAGACCGCCGCCGGCCATGATCTTGATCTGCGACGCGCCGAGGAACAGCTGGTCGCGCACCGCGCGCATGACCTCGGGCACGCCGTCGGCCAGGACGAGGCCGCCGTTGCGCATGGTCGAGGCCATGATCGTGCCGTCCGGATGGCGCTCCTGCGAGCGGTCCGTGCGGAAGTCCGCGTGGCCGCACGTCTGCGAGATGCACGCGTGCGACGGGAAGATGCGCGGGCCGGCGACGATGCCGGCGTCGATGGAAGCCTTCAGGCCGTAGACAAGGCCGCCGGCGTCGCGGATGGTCGTGAAGCCGCGGCTGACCATGTCCTGCGCGAAGGCGACGGAGCGGACGGCGATCTCGTCGGGACGGAGCGTCTCGAAGAGGCCGTGCGGCGCGCTCATGCCGATGTGCGCGTGGCTGTCGATGAGGCCCGGGATGGCCGTGCGGCCGGCGCCGTCGATGACCTCGTCGAAGCCCTCGTGGCTGACTTCGCCCGTCAGGACCTCCGTGACAAGGTCGCCCTCGACAACGAGGCACGCGTCCTTCGTCAGCTCGGCGTCATAGCCGTTAAACACGTTGACATGCTCGATCAGAATGCGTTTTTCCATACAGATCCTCCGTTTCTGTTCCGGCCGTCCGGCCGGTGTGATGTCAAAAATTCCTCTTAATCTTCAATGCGCACGCGCGGCCATGCCTGGCAGAACTCCGCCGAGGGCACGCCGTCGCCGATCTCGCACGTGAGCGCGCCGACCGGGCACGCGTGGACACACGCGGGCTCGAGGCCGTTGCGCAGGCGCTCGATGCAGCCGTCGCATTTTTTCACTTTGTCGCGCTTGCCCGCCTTGACGAACGTCACGAACGTCGGCGCGCCGTAGGGGCAGGCCATGGAGCAGGAGTGGCAGCCGATGCACTTGTCCGAATCGTAGAGCGTCAGGCCCGTGTCGGCGTCTTTGTACATGCAGCCCGTCGGGCAGCCCTTGACGCACGGCGCGTCGGCGCAGTGCATGCACGCGAGGCTCATGAACACGCGCTTGCCGCTTTCTTCGTATGTGACGACATGGCGCAGCGGCGATTCGCCGGCCGCGACATCGACGTCGTTCTGATCCATGCACGCGACGGCGCAGGCGCCGCACGACATGCACTTATCCGGATCGCAGCGAAACGTTACTTTCATTCCGTCACCTTCTTCCGCAGGGCGCAGCGATAGCTCTTGAAGGCCGGGAAGCCCGAGTAGCGGTCGCACGCGTCGGCCGGGATGAGCTTGTTGACGTCCGCATCCCGGAAACCGTGGTAGGTATTGATCGTGCCCGCCATGGTAAAGGCGGTCACCTTGGCTTTCATTTCAATGGCGCCGAGGTCGGTGTAGATCTCGACCATGTCGCCGTCGGCGATGCCGAGGCGCTTTGCGTCGTCGGCGTTGATCTCGGCCGTGATGGCCGTGCCGAGCGCCTGGAGCCACGGCACGTCGTGCAGACGCGAGTGGAGCATGTTCGGCCGGCGCGTGCCGCTGATCATCATAAACGGATATTTCTCCGCGTCGCCCGGCAGCGGATCCTCCATCGACGGCAGCGGCGAGAAGCCCTGGTCGGCGTACTTGGCGATGCGCTCGCTGTAGAGCTCAAACTTGCCCGACGGCGTCTTGAACTTCCACGTGCCGACCTGGTGCGTCTTCTCGTCGACGTGCACGGGCAGGCCGTCGGCCGCCTTGAGGACGTCGAGGTCGATGTGATTGTCGCGCAGCATATAGCGCAGGCACGTGTCATAGTCGCTCATGATGTACGGATCGTCGAGGTTCAGGCGCTTGGCCAGGTCGAAGATGATGTCCGTATCGGAGCGGGACTGGAAGAGCGGCTCGATGACCTTCTGCGTATACGTCGCATGGCAGCCGCCGTGGATGCGCAGCTCGCTGCGCTCAAAGCCCGAGCAGCACGGCAGGACGATGTCGGCCAGCTTGGCCGTGTCGGTCAGGAACAGGTCGATATCCACGAAGAAGTCGAGCGACCCCAGCGCGCGCTTCATGCGCTCGTCGTCGCTGAACATGCGGTAGTTCATGCCGTGCGCCCAGACCATCTTGATCGGGTACGGGTCGGAGTCCAAAATCTGCCGCGGCAGGTCCATGGACTGCATCTCGTGCACGGTCTCCTCCCAGACGGGGTACGTGCGCGCGCCGACGGCCTCGATGTGCGGGCGCAGCTCGGTGGAGAACTCGTACTCCTTCGTCTCAAAGCCGCCGAGCGAGTGCGCATACGTCAGGAAGGCCGGGATCTGGCCGCCCGGGCGGTCGAACGTGCCCATGAGGGCCGAGAGCGCCATGATGGCGCGGTAGCCCTGCATGCCGTTGCGGTGGTGGAGCATGCCCGAGCCGCTTTCGTTGATGGCGACGGGCATATTGTCGTGCATCATCTGCACGGCCTGCTCGACGAGCTCGGGCTTCACGCCCGTGATGGTCTCGGTGTACTCGGGCGTGAACCGGCTGACGTACTCGGCGTACTCCTTGAAGCCGTGGACGTTCTTTTCGATGTAATCATGGTCGATCCAGCCGCGGCGGATGAGCTCGTTTGCGAAGCAGAACGCCAGCGCGGCGTCCGTGCCGGGGCGGATCTGGATGAAGAGGTCGGCGATGCGGTCGGCCATGGGCGTGCGGCGGTGGTCGATGATGATGACCTTCATGCCATCTTTGTGGCGGTTGATGGTCGGCTGCGCGCCGAGGTAGCCGTTATAGTAGCCGCTGTACGCCCAGCCGAGGTACAGCTTGCAGTTGCGAAGGTCCGGGTCGCACTTGTCCACGCCTGCGGCGATGCGCCAGGCCATGACGGCCGCCGTGAAGCAGCAGCTCGACTCCGTGCCGTAGTTCGGCGAGCCGAACGCGTACGTCAGACGCTCGAGGAACGGGCGGTACCACTTCTCGTAGCCGGAGAAGAACGCGACCGACTCGGGGCCGAACTGCTCCTTGTACTGGAGCATGTGCTTTGCGACCTCATCGAGTGCCTCGTCCCACGAGATGGGCTCGAACTTGCCCTCGCCGCGCTCGCCGACGCGGCGGAGCGGGGTCTGGATGCGGTCGGGGCGATAGATGTACTGGCGGTTGGACTGGCCCTTCGGGCACAGCAGGCCGTGGTTCGTCGGATGCGAGTCCGTGCCCTCGACCTTGATGATCTTCCCGTCCTTGACGTAGCAGTCCACGCCGCAGTGCGGGCCGGGCGCGCAGACGTCGCAGACGCTGTGCTTTATGGTGATCCCGGTGTCCTCACCGGGGATTTTTGCCTTGATCCTGCGTTCAAGTTCTGTCATGATGATCTCCCTCCGACGGCCGGAACAGGTCGATGAACTCCTGCTCCATGTCCACCTGGCTCAGATAGCCCTTGAGCGCCGGGGACATCGGCTCCGGGGAGCCGGCCAAAACGCCGAGCATATAGTTGCGGATGATGCCGCTGACCTGGTAAATATCGAGAATGTTGATCGCGACGACGCGGTCGTCCGCGACGGTGACGCGGATGTACGTCGGGCCGTCCGGCTTGCCGAAGCAGCGCGTCTCGCCCTGAAGGCGAATGTCGCCGAAGCTGACGAAATCCATGCCCATAAAGTGCGTCAGGTTGTGCGGGATGTTGCCGGTGAACTCGGCGTGCCCGCCGGCCATGACGCGGCCGGCCGTCTCGCCCTGATAGCCCGCGTTGGCCCACAGGCCGATGATCATCTGGCCGTTGTCCATGAGGTTGCGGCCCTGCGTGCAGTCTCCCGCGGCGTAGATGCCCGGGACGCTCGTGGACATATCGTCGTTCACGATAATGCCGCGCTGGACCTCCACGGCCGTGTCGCGCACGAGCTCCGTGCGGGCGCGCGTGCCGACGCACATGACGAGGATGTCCGACTCGAGCACCTTGCCGTTATCAAGGCTCGTGAGGATGCTGTCCTCCGTCTCCTCGGCGTGCTTGACGCCGCAGCCGAACAGCAGCGACACGCCCTGCGCCGCGACGCGGCGCTCGATCTCCTCGGCGACGTCCGGGAACGCGGCGACGGAGAAGATGTGCGGGGCAAGGTCCATGAGCAGCACGTGCTTATTGCGCTTCTGAAGCAGCTCCGCGACCTTGATGCCGACCATGGACGCGCCGACGACGACGGCGGAATTGACCCAGCCCTCGGCCAGCGCATCGCGCAGGCGGTCCGCGTCCGCGACGGAGCGCATGTAGAACACGCGCTTGGAGTCGCCGACGCCGAGGTCCGGCGCGATGGGCGTCGCGCCCGTGGCGAGCAGGATCTTGTCAAACTGCTCCTGCTTGCCGCTTTCGAGCGTAATGGTCTTCGTCTCGGGATCGAGCGCGGTCACGCGGCAGTCGCTGTGGATGATCGCGCGGAATTTCGCGGCGATCTCCTCGAGCGAGCCGAACGGGTACAGCCCGGAGCGCGGGATGATGTCCGAGACGTAATAGGTGGTCAGCATGGGGCTGGCGGGCGGATCGCTCAGCTCCGAGAAGACGTGGATCTCGCCCTCAAAGCCCTGATCGCGCATCCCCTTGAGCGCCTGATAGCCGGCGCAGCCGAATCCGATGATTGCATATCGTTCCATACGGTTCTCCTCTCCCTCCGGTCAGACGTGGGTCTTGGTCGCCGTCTGCTGCATGGCCATGCGGCTGGCGGTCATGATCTCCTTGGCCCACTTGCTCAGGGGCCGGTCCGTCCGGTAGATGCAGCCCCAGAGGATGTCCACTTCCTTCTCAAGCGGAATGAGCGTGAGCGGCTGGGGCCGGATATTGCGTTCAAACAGCGTCGTCGTAAAGCCGATGGCCTGCTCGCGCGAGACGAGGTTGCGGAACAGCGAGACGTTGGATGAATTGATGAGAATATTGGGCTCGACGGAGTCGTCGTCTAAAATATGACGCACCATTTCAAGCTCCGAGGGGTAAATGGCCAGCGGTGTCTTGGCCAGGACCTCCTTCGTGATGCACGGCAGCTGCGCCAGCGGCGACGACTGCGACACGTACACCATAAGCGGGCAGCGCGCGTATTCTTCAAAGACGACCTCGCCCTTTTTCACCGTCTCGGACTGCTTGAGCAGAAATTCCGGGATGGTGATGATGCCGAGGCTGTCGCCCGGGAAAGCGCTCGGCTCGTCGGTGATGTCGAGCGGCAGATCCTCGATGATGCGCAGCTGCGGCGCCGGCGTCATGTGGCCGATGGTCGAGATGATGCGCGATAAGATCGAGTTGGAGACCGACGGCGTCACATAGACCGTGACGGGCGTGCGGCTCTCCACGCCGGGGTCGGCGAACGTGGCGAGGTCGTCGACCATCTGGTCGTACTCGGCCACGATCTGGCGCAGATGCGGCAGGATGAGCTTCGCCTCCTCCGTCGGGAAAAGCGAATTGCCCGTGCGCGTGAACAGCTGCGTGTGCAGCTCGCGCTCGACCGCCTTGATGGCCTGGCTGAGGCCCTGCTGCGTGATAAAAAACCGCTCAGCGGTCTGCCGGATGTTGCAGCTCTCCGCAACGGCGATAACATATTTGCAATGGTCGATCCGCATGACCGTTCTCCTTTCTTTTCGGCGGCCCCCATGCCGCCGTCTGTGAGACTCAGTATAGCAGAAAACGCCCGATTTGTGCAGGATTCTGTTTTTTTACTTCTGATTCAGGTGGATGTCCATCCAGCGGGTGATCTCCGAAAGGCGGCGCAGGCGCGACTTCGGATGGCCCGTGCGCGAGAGCGAGTGGTTCTCGCCCTTGAACAGGCAAAGGCGCGTCTCAACGCCCAGGCGCTGCAGGTTCGTGTACATCTGGAGCGCTTCGACGTGGTAGCAGCAGTAATCCTCCAGCGCGTGGATGAACAGCGTCGGCGTGACGGCGTTGTCGATGAACTTCAGCGGCGACTGATCCCACAGCAGCTCGAACGAGCGCTCCTGGCCGGGCTGGAGGCAGCTGAGCGTGAACATGCGGCCGTTGCCGGTCGTGGCCTCGTTGGAGATGTTGTTCGACGTCGAGCGCTGCGACGCGGCCGCCGCGAAGCGGTCGGTGTGGCCGATGATCCAGTTCGTCATAAAGCCGCCGTAGCTGCCGCCCGTGACGCCGAGGCGCTTCGGGTCGATGGCCGGGTACTGCTCAAGCGAACGGTCGACGAAGTCCATGATGTCGAGGTAGTCGATCTGGCCGGTCTTGCCGCACACGTCGCCGAAATACTGCCCGCGGCCGAGCGAGCCGGTCGGGTTGCAGAACAGGACGAAATAGCCCTGCGCGGCCCAGTAC
>CAVFYN010000173.1:1650-7001 GCA_963626425.1 Bacteroidaceae bacterium | reverse complement strand
GCCCAGTACTGCATCTCGTGGTAATAGACCTCGCCGTAGGCCGCGCGCGGGCCGCCGTGGATGTCCAAAATGGCGGGGTAGCGCTTCGACGCGTCGTAATCGGCCGGGAGGAGGATCATGCCGTGGATCTCGTTGCCCTCGCGGTTGACAAAGCGCAGGCGCTCGACCGGGGCGATGGCGTGGTTTGCGACATAGTCGTCGTTGAAATGCGTCAGCTGGACGAGCCCGCCGTCCTTGAGCTCGTAAATTTCGTGCGGCGTCTGGCCGCGCATCGTGAGCACGACCGTGCGGCCGGAAGCGACGGAGAAGCCGTCGACCGCGCCGTCCTCGGCCACGACGGGGCGGAGATTGCCCTGAAGGTCGATGTGGACGAGGTGCGCGAACTCCTCGACGCCGATGATGGCGTACACGCCGTTCTCATCGGCCTGGAAATCGGCAGAGCCGGCGAAGCGGCAGTCCGTGCCGACGGGGTTGCCGTACGTCAGCTCGCCCGCGTGGAGGAGCGTGAGCGCGCCGGTCGCGGTGTCCATGGTATAAAGGTCCTGCATCTGCGCGATGGTCTTGCCCTCGTGGCTGCACGCGGTGAGCAGCAGCGTCTCGCCGCAAAACGCCATCGCGCCGACCTCCATCGTCTCCTCCGGCATGAGGCAGGCCGTCTCGCCCGTCTTGACGTCGTAGCGGTAGACGCCCGGAAGGTTCGGGCGCATCGTGTCGAATTCGACGCCGGTGTAGATCAGCTGCTCAGTCGCGGCGCAGTACGCCGTGCCCATGAGGTCAAAAAGTTCCGGCGTGATGCGCGTATACTCGCCCGTGGCGACGGTGTAGAGATAAAGGCCCGTGCGGAACTTGTTCGTCACGCCGATGCCGTTCTGCCAGAACGGATACTCGTCGAACACCTCGCACACGGCGTGGTCCTCGGCGATGGCCTGCTTCTCCTGCTCGAGCTCGTCGCCCGTCAGGCCCTCGAGGCGGCGGGCGTCGGCCACCTGCACGGTGCCGCGCAGGATGTAGCGCTCGTCCGACACGCGGGCGACGATGCCGGCCGGGAACGGGACGCAGATGAGCGGCTTCGTCTCATTCGTCGTGACGTCCGTCACGGCAAACGCGCTCGCACCCGGCTCGCCGGGCACGGCGTGCAGCAGGTGCGCTTCATCGAGCCACAGCGTGCTGCCCGGGCGGGCCTGCGGCAGCTCGCGCACTGCGCCGCCTTCGAGCAGGCACAGCGCCGTGCGGTAGTCGTTTTCCTCCATGCGCGGCTTGTGCGAGAAAAAGCTCAGGCGGGCGCCGTCCGGCGAAAGCTGCGGCGCGCTGAGCGAGTAGACGTCTGCAAAATCGGTCAGTTCAACACGTTTCATGTCTGCCTCCCATGGTCAGGCCCAGAATCAGGCCTATTTTTGCTTATAATATGTTAGCTTTATGTTACTCCAAATCGTTTCCTTTGTCGCCCAATAAAATGTTGTTGCATGGGCAAAAAGGCACCCGCCGCAAGCACTTGTGCGGCGGGTGCCTTTTCAGATCCGTTCGAGCTTCGCGCGGAACGCGATGGAGCGCGGCGTGGGCATCGTGTCGAACTGCACGATGTGCGCGCCCTTGTCCGGGTCGACGTCCAGCACCGTACCCGCGCCGAACACGGCGTGGCGCACGCGCGTGCCGGCCGGGATGGTGTTTTCGCCGCCGTCCGACGCGGCAAGGCGCGTGTCGGCAAGCGAGTACGCCTCGCGCGCGGCGCGGATGAGGCCGTCCCGCGGCGGCGCGGTGTATTCGACGAGCTCGTGGTCGATGTCGAGCAGAAAGCGCGACGGATAGCGCGGCGAGCCGTCAAAATTCCGCCCGTCGGCCTCGGAGAAATACAGCGCCTTTTCCGCGCGTGTCACGGCGACGAACGCGAGCCGCCGCTCCTCCTCCATGGCGGGCTTCGTCCGCACCTTGCGCGAGGGGAACACGCCCTCGTTCATGCCGCACAGAAACACGTGCGGGAATTCCAGTCCCTTCGCCGCGTGGACGGTCATGAGCTTGACCTTGTCGCCCGCGTCGGCCGCGTCCGCGTTCGTAAAGAGCGCGACGTGCGCAAGGTAATGCGGCAGCGTGCTCTCCTCGCCGCACGTCGTCTCGTATTCGTAGACGGACTGCTTGAGCTCGGCCAGATTGTCCAGCCGCTCCTGCGCGCCCTCGGTGCGAAGCTGCGCCTCGTAGCCGCTGCGGTTTAAGATGTCCGAGAGCACCTCGGACACCGGGCGGCCCTCATAGCCCTGCGCGAATTCTTCGATGAGTCCGACAAACTGCGCGGCCTTCGTGCCCTTGAAGATCGGATCGTCCAGGTGCGCGCGCAGCGCGTCGAAGAGCGTCGTGCCGTCTTTTTCCGCCGTCTCCTGCAAAAACGCCATGCGGCGCTTGCCCATGTTGCGCTTGGGCGCATTCACGACGCGGCGGAACGACAGATCGTCGCTGTAGGCGATCATGCGGAGATACCCGAGCGCGTCGCGGATCTCCATGCGGCCGAAAAACTGCACGCCGCTGTAGATCGTGTACGGGATCTTCGCGCCCAGCAGCGCCTCCTCGACCGAGCGGGAGACATAGTGCGCGCGGTAGAGCACGGTCATGTCCGCATACGGCACGCCGGAATCATGCAGCGCAGCCATTTTCTCCGCGATCCACTTCGCCTCGTCCGCCTGCGTCGGCGCAAAGTGGCACAGCACCGGCGCGCCGTGCGGCAGCGTCGGGACGAGGCTTTTTTCGATGCGGTTTTCGTTTTTCGAGATGAGCGAGTTCGCCGCGGCGAGAATTTCCGGCGTCGAGCGGTAGTTTTCCAACATCATGACCGTTTTCACGTCCGGAAAATGGCGGTCAAATTCCAGCAGGTACTTCACATTCGCGCCGCGCCAGGTGTAGATCGTCTGGTCCGGGTCGCCGACGATGAACAGGTTGCCGTGATAGCCGCACAGCGCCTCCATGAGCTCATATTGCAGCGAGTCGATGTCCTGAAATTCGTCGATCATGATGTACTCGAGCCGCTTCTGCCACTTTTCGCGGATGTCGGCGTGCTCGCGGAAGATATAGAGCGTGAATTTGATAAGGTCGTTGTAGTCGAGCCCGAAGCACTTTTTCTGCTGGTAGAGATAGCCGTAGAACAGGATGTCCGCGGCCGTGTCCGCGCGGTCGTACTTCTCGCGCAGCGTGTCGAGCGGGAGCGTGATGAGGTCGACATAATACTCCGGCTCCTTGAACAGCTTCCGGATCTCGAACATATCGCGCGCGGCGGCGAACGTCATGTCGCGCAGCGTCAGGCCGCGCTCTTCGTAGATGATCTGGAGCATGGCGTCGATGTCGGAATTGTCGAGCACGAGGAAGCTCTTCGGATACTGCACCGCGAAGCTGTCCTCCTGCAGTACGGACACGCAGAAGCCGTGGAACGTGTTGATGTAGCCGGTGTCGTTGTCGCCGGTCAGGTTGTGGATGCGCTGGCGCATCTCGGCGGCGGACTTGTTCGTGAACGTCACGCAGAGAATATTGCCCGGCAGGATGCCGAGCTCGTTTACCAGGTACGCGAACCGGTGCGACAGCGCGCGCGTCTTGCCCGACCCGGCGCCGGCCACGACACGCACATACCCCTCCGTCGCCGTGACGGCCTCGCGCTGGGCCGCGTTCAGATGCTCAAGTAAGTCCATTTTCCCGTCCCTCCCGCCGAACATTTGTTTTATCCTATCACATCCGCCGCCGCTTGGCAAGGCGCAGTTTTTCCGCGATCCATACCTGCGGTCTATATGGTCATAAACAGCCTGCATTGGACACGGTCCGTTCGGTGCGATACAATATATATTACTTCAAACAAACGGAGGTCATCCCATGCAGAACTATACCGTGCTCTCGCCGTGGGCCGCCACGCGATTTACCGAAAAGAAGCCGATCTGCCCGCGCCCGGCCTCGCTTGCCGGCAGGACGATCGGGCTTTACGCCTCGTTCAAGGAATACCACCCGTTTTTCATGCAGGAGCTCGAGCGCCAGCTCGCCGCCGTCCTGCCGGAGACGAAGTTTTCGCACTTTACCTACATCGTCGACACGCAGGAGATCTGCAACGACCCGGACAACCTGCCCGCGTTCTCCGCGTGGCTGGATTCGGTCGACTGCGTCGTCGGCGTCGGCGCGGACATGGGCTCCTGCGCGCTGTATATGGGCTATAACTTCGCGTACATCGAGTCGTGCGGCAAGCCGGCCGTGCTGCTGTCGAAAGAGCAGTACCTGCCGAGCGCGTCGAAGGGCGCGTCCGCGCGGTCGTATCCCGGCCTTCGCATCGTGACATACGACGGCCCCGGCTTCGTCCCGAACGGCGTGGACTGCAACGAGTGGACGATCGGCGTCTACCGCGGCAAGATCGCCGCCATGCTGCCGGACATCCTCACGGCGCTCACCGCGCCGCTGACCGGCGAGGAGCTGGACCCCAAGCCGCGCCGCGACTGGTCCGGCGAGACGTTCACCGGCACGCTCGAGGAATTAAACGACCGCTTCTACGCCCTCGGCTTCACGAACGGCACGCCCATCGTCCCGCCGACGGAGGAGGCCGTGGCCGAGATGTGCCGCGGCACGGATCTGCCGCGCGACCATGTCGTCGCGGAGCTGCCGCCGCTGCGCGGGCAGGCGACGGTGGAGAAGATCGCCGTCAACGCCGTCATGGCCGGGTGCCTGCCGACGTATTTCCCGCTCGTGCTCGCGGCCGTCGAGGGCATGGCCGACGACATCATCAAGCTCGAGGGCTGGACGTGCTCGAATTCGTGCTGGGCGCCGACGATGGTCATCTCCGGCCCCATCCGAAACGCCATCGGCATCAACTGCGGCCGCAACCACTTCTCGCCCTACACGAAGCCGCAGGCCTGCATCGCGCGCGCCGTCGCGTACTGCATCATGAATATCTCCGGCTGCCGCAGCGGGCTGGAGGATATGTCCGGCGCGGGCTCGGACTCGCGCTTCGGCATCTGCGTGGCCGAGGACGAGGAGAACTCCCCGTGGCCGTCGCTCCCGGCCGACCTCGGGCTTGAGAGCGGCGACAACGCCATCACGCTCTTCTGGCCGTCCGAGCACACGCAGCTGCCGACGGCGAACATCTCGGCGTGCCTTCAGAAGCTCTGCACGGTCTGGCACGGCGGGTTTGACGTCGGCGCGATGATCGTCCTGCCGCCGGAGCTGGCCGAGCAGTTCGCATCCGCGGGCTACTCCAAGCAGGACATCCTGAATTACATGAAAGAGTACAACCGCCGCCCGTCGAGCGAGATCCCGCGCGCGGCCATCGGCAACAACCACCCGCGCCGCGGGCTCATCTTCCCCGCGCCCGGTCTTGTCCACTCCGCGCCGCTGCTCTG
>CAVFYN010000173.1:0-1580 GCA_963626425.1 Bacteroidaceae bacterium | reverse complement strand
GGAACACGGACCACTCGTTCGTCCTCGTCGGCGGGCGCGACTGGGGCACGATCTACCTCGGCGGCGGCGACCACGGCGGCCCCGTGTGCAAAAAGGCGCACCTTCCGAAGGACTGGGCCGCGCTCTGCGAAAAATACCCCGGCAAAAAGCCGGATTATGTCGACTACTAAGGAGGCTATCGCCATGACCTATCTCTTGAAAAACTGCGTGATCTTTGACGCGCTCCACCCCGGCGAGAATCTTGAAATTTTAGTGGACGGCGGGACGATCCTCTCCGTCGGCGCCGGCCTCGCCGCCCCGGAGGGCACGCAGGTGCTCGATCTCGGCGGGCGCATGGTCTTTCCGGGCTTTATCGACGCGCACGTGCACGTGTGCATCGGCCCGGAGTACATGACGGACGCCATCTCGTCCTGGGCGCGCCACGGCGTGGCGACGGTGCGCGACCTCGGCATGCTCGCGCCGCACGATCTGACCGACTACCTCGCGTTCCTGCGCGCGCACGACACGCCGGACTTCGCCCGCGTGCTGACGGCGGGCCAGTACATCGACGTCGCGGGCGGCTACGGCTCGCACGCGCCGGGCTCCACGGACACGATCGGCCGCCTCATCACCTCGCCCGCCGAAGCGGCGCGGGAGGTGAAAAACGAGGTCGCCCTCGGCGTCCACGGCATCAAGATCGGCCTGGCCTCCGGCGGCCCCGGCCCGGTGCGGCCGGAGATGGACGACGCCGAGCTTTGTGCCATCGCGCAGACCTGCCGCGCGCTCGGCGTCTGGTCGACGGCGCACGTGCTCACGAGCGCCTCGTGCGCGCGCGTCACCGCGGCGGGCTTTTCCGAGGCGGCGCACACGCCGGACGACCCGATGCCGGAGGCGCTCATCGAGGAAATGGTCTCGCGCGGTATGTTTATGGACACGACGTGCGGCGACCCGGACATCACCCCGCCGCCTCCCGGCATGCTGCCGCCGGAGATGGCCATGAGCGACGAGGACTTCATCGCCCACACCGAGCACCGCCAGGCGGAGATCCGCCTCAACTGCAAGCGCTTTTACGACGCGGGCGGCACGCTCGTGCTCGGTACGGACCTCATCGGCTCGAGCGACTTTGACCGCGACGCCCGCATCCCGACGACGGAGATGCGCCAGCTCTACCGCGCCGGCGTCCCGACGCACGAGATCATCTGCGCCGGCACGATCCACGCCGCGCGCGCCTGCGGCATCGCAGACGAGGAGGGCGTCATCGCGCCGCACCGCCGCGCGAACCTCGTCGCCATCGACGGCGCGCTCGACGAGACGTTCGCCGCCCTGCGCGATCCCGCGTTCGTCATGAACCGCGGCAAAATTCTCAAGGAGCTGGTCTGATGGAGCGCTTTTCTCATCTGCTTTCGCCCATTACGATCGGGAATGTGCGCTTCGGCAGCCGCATATTCTCCGCGCCGATGTCCGGCGCGGACATTACGGCCGACTGCTGCATCGGCAGCGGCTCGACGGCGTTTTACGAGCTGCGCGCCCGCGGCGGCGCGGCGGCCGTCACGGTCAGCGAGTGCGTCGTCCACCCGGAGACGGACCGCTCATTCATGTAC
>CAVFYN010000172.1:0-2366 GCA_963626425.1 Bacteroidaceae bacterium | reverse complement strand
GCATTATCGCAAACTGGAACTCCTTCTTCAATCCGCTCTCTTATTTTACGCTTACCTCGACGAATGCGCTGCCCGCAAGTGCGGGCGGCTTGACAAGTGGGCTGCGGGTGGGTATAATCGTAGAAAAAATACCCCGGTAGGTATGGAGGGAACGGCATGAGACAGTGTATGGACGCGGAGAATCTGCATCGGCGGCTGAAGAAGATCATTGGGCAGGTGCAGGCCATTGACCGGATGGTGGACGAGGACGTGCCGTGCGAGGACGTGCTCGCGCAGATCAACGCGGCCAAGAGCGCGCTGCACGGGTGCGGGAAGGTCGTGCTCGAGGGGCACATCCGCCACTGCGTGCGCGACGGCATCGAGCACGGCGACGCCGACCAGACCATCGAGAGCTTCACGAAGGCCGTCGAGCGGTTCGCGAATATGGGTTAACGAAATAAAAAATGTGCGCGCGGCCTGAAAAAAACGGGCCGCGCGCGTTTTTTATGCCTTGACAACCAATACCCCTATGGGTATAATATGCCCATACCCCCAATGGTATAGAAGAGAGGCAGAGTATGAAAAAAGCAATGGAAAAGCTCGAGGAACTGCTCGGGCTCGGCGGGACGAAAAAGGACATCGCGCTGCTCGCGATTTCGGCGATCGCGCTGATCTTGTCGCTCGCGGGGCTGCGGCCGGCCGGCGTCGACCCGGCGTGGATCTCCATCGTCCTGTGCGGCGTGCCGATCATTCTCGAGGCCGTCATCGGCCTCGTCACGGCGTTCGACATCAAGGCCGACGTGCTCGTGAGCATGGCGCTCATCGCGTCGGTGTGCATCGGCGAGGACTTCGCGGCCGGCGAGGTCGCGTTCATCATGCAGCTCGGCGCGCTTCTCGAGGACCTGACCGTCGCGCGGGCGCGGGCGGGCATCGAAAAGCTCGTCCGCCTGACGCCGCAGACGGCGCGCGTCGTGAAAGACGGCAAAGAGACCGTCGTCCCGGCCGAGCAGGTGCACGTCGGCGACGTGCTGCGCGTGCTGCCGGGCGAGACGGTGCCGGTCGACGGCGTCATTTTGTCCGGGCAGACGTCCATCAACCAGGCCGTCATGACCGGCGAGTCCCTGCCCGTGGACAAGGCGCCGGGCGACGAGGTGTCCAGCGGCACGGTCAACCAGTTCGGCGCGTTCGAAATGCGCGCGTCGCGCGTCGGCGAGGACAGCTCCATCCAGCGGATGATCCGCCTCGTGCAGTCGGCCGACGCCGGCAAGGCGAAGATCGTCGGCATGGCCGACCGCTGGGCGACGTGGATCGTCGTCATCGCGCTCACGGCCGCGGCCATCACGTGGGCGGTCACGGGGCAGATCATCCGCGCGGTGACGATCCTCGTCGTGTTCTGCCCGTGCGCGCTCGTGCTCGCGACGCCGACGGCCATCATGGCGGCCATCGGCAATGCGACGAAGCACGGATTCCTCGTGCGCGAGGGCGACGCGCTCGAGCGGTTGGCGCAGGTGAAGCTCGTCACGTTCGACAAGACCGGCACGCTGACGTACGGCACGCCGGAGGTCGTGGATGCCGCGCCCGCGGACGGGTTTGACGGCGAAGAACTCTACCGCCTCGCCGCCGCGGCGGAGCAGCGGTCGGAGCACCCGCTCGGGCGGGCCATCGTGCGCTCGTACCGCGCCGGACACGGCGAGGCGCTGCCGGAGGTCACGATGTTCCAGATGCTGCCGGGCCGCGGCGTGAACGCGGAGGTGGACGGCCGGCGCGTGCTCGCGGGCAGCGCGGCGCTGCTGGAGGAGTCCGGCGTCCCGTTTTCGCAGCCGGAGGCGGCGGAGCAGGCGCTCGGGCGCGGCTGCACGGTCACGTATGTCGCGGTCGACGGCGCGTACGCGGGCTTCCTCGCCCTGTCGGACACGCTGCGCGAGGAGAGCGCGGGCATGATCGCCGCGCTGCGGCCGCTCGGTGTGAGCCCGGTGCTCCTGACGGGCGACAACGAGAGCGCCGCGCGCGCCATCGCGGAAAAGCTCCGCATCTCCGACGTGCGCGCCGGGTGCCTGCCGGAGGATAAGCTGCGCATCATCGGCAAGTTCCAGGCCGCGGGCAGCCCCGTGTGCATGATCGGCGACGGCGTGAACGACGCGCCCGCGCTCAAGACGGCGCACGTCGGCATCGCCATGGGCGGCGTCGGCAGCGACATCGCCGTCGACGCGGCGGACATCGCGCTCGTCGACGACGAGGTGCGTGAACTGCCGCATCTCATCGCGCTCTCCCGGCGGATGATGACGACCATCCGCCTGAACCTGACGTTTTCCATGACGCTCAACTTCGTGGCCATCATTCTGGCGGTCATCGGGACGCTCGATCCCGTCATCGGCGCGCTCGTCCAC
>CAVFYN010000171.1:0-34888 GCA_963626425.1 Bacteroidaceae bacterium | reverse complement strand
AAATGGCGTCGACATCCGTGGCTTTTTCCGCGAGCTGCTCCGGCGTGTCGACGAGGATGATCTCAGATTCCGGCGCCGCGGCGCGGAGCGGGGCGAGGTCATCTTCGACGACGCGGTGCATCGGCGCGTCGGAAAAGACTGCGATCTTGGATAATTTCATACGTTCCTCCGTTCAGGTCTCAAATGCGAGTTTTCGGGAGATCTGCGCCGCCGTCCCGACCACGAGCGGCACGAGCGACTCCATGCGCTCCGGCGTCATGCGGAGCGCCGGCGCCGTGACGCTGATGCCCGCGACGACGCGGCCGGTGTAGTCCCGGACGGGCGCCACGATGCAGCGCGCGCCGCGGTCGCACTCCTCGTTGTCCACGGCGTAGCCGCGCGCGCGGATGCCGTCGAGCTCGCGCTCGAGGCCGGAGAGCGTCGTGATGGTGCGGTCGGTATAGCGGACGATGGGCGTGCGCTCGAAATAGTGCTCAAGCTCCTCGTGCGAGTCGTTGAGCAAAAACAGCTTGCCCACGCCCGTGCAGTAGAGCGGAGCACGGCGGCCGATGCGCCGGGTGACCGTTAAAATGTCATCCGACGCATCGGAAAATACATCGAGATACACCGCCTGGTCATCCTGCTTTTCGGCAAAGCAGGTGCATTCGCCCGTCCTGCGGCTGAGCATGGACAAAAGCGGATGCGCAAGCGACGTCGGGCTGACCTGCTTGGCGGCCAGCTCTCCGAGTAGGGAAAACTTCAGCGACAGGGAATACTTCAGGGTCTCCGGGTCCTGATTCACATAACCGAGCCTGAGCAGCGTGTTGAGCATCCGCAGCGCCGTGCTGGCGGGCATATTCGCCTCCTGCGCGATGCTCTGGAGCTTCCGCGGTGCGCCGGAGCGGGCCATGATCTCGACAAGACGCATGGTCTTTTCCACAGACTGATTGAGTTTGGAGAGTTTTTCTTCCATATCGCCTCACCGGGATCAGAGCATTTGATTCTGGAGCGTGCCCTCAAGCCACTTTTCCACGTTGTCAAACGTGATCACGGCGCGGCGGTCGATGGACTCGACGGTCGCGAACGCGACGTGCGGCGTGGCAACGACATTCGGCGCGCCGAAGAACGGGTGATCCTCCGGGACCGGCGGCTCGACCTCGAACACGTCCGTGCCGAGCGCGGCGAGCTTGCCGGACTTGAGCGCCTCCGCCACGGCGGCCGAGTCGACGACCGGGCCGCGGGAGGTGTTGATGAGGATGGCGCCCTGCTTCATCTTGGCGACGGCGTCCGCGCCGATGAGGCCGCGCGTGGCGTCGGTCAGCGGCGTGTGGACGGAGACGATGTCGCTCTCGGCGAGCAGCTGGTCGAGCGGGACGTACTCCACGCCCGCCTTCTTGGCCGCTTCGCGCTCGGAGCGGCTGTAGCCGAGGACGCGGCAGCCGAAGGCGCGGTAGAGCTCCGCGACGCGGATGCCCGTGTCGCCCGTGCCGACGATGCCGACGGTGCGGCCGTGCAGCTCATGGCCGACGAGGCCGGCCTTCGTGCCGCCGCGGCGGACGACGTCGTTGCACGCGGAAATATTGCGCAGGCAGTCGAGCGCCAGGCCGAGCGCGAGCTCGGCCACGGCGTCGCGGCAGTAGCCCGCGGCGTTGGAAATGTGGATGTTCTTGGCGACGCAGGCGTCCTTGCCCACGTGGTCGATGCCGACGAACGCGACGGAGATGTACTGAAGATTCTCCACGCTCTCAATGACCTCGCCCGGCAGCGGGTGATTGGCGATCATGAGGATGTCGGCCCCGGCGGCGCGTGTTTTCAGCACCTCCGGATCGGTCTCGACCGTGTCGTAGGAAACGAATTCGTGCCCCTTGGCAATGAGAGGTGCAGCCAGCTCGGCCAGCCGCTGCTCCGTGATGCCCAGCGGCTCAAGCAGAACGATTTTCATGCTGACTCCTCCTTATTTCTTGCCGGCGGCCTCCTTGGCCTGGATCGCGGCGTACTGCTCGAGCACCTGGCAGGCGCTGGTGTACACTGGGGTATCGACCATGGCGCCGTCCATGGAGACGGAGGCGAGACCCTTGGCAAGGCCCTCTTCCTCGAAGAACTTCTTGACCTTCGCGGCATGCTCGACTTCCTCGGCCGTCGGGCTGTAGAGCTCGTGCGCAACGGCGATCTGGCTCGGATGGATGATCATGCGGCCCTCGAAGCCCATCTGGCGGCCGTCGAGCGTGTTCTTCTTGAAGTCCTCCATGTTGGAGAAATCGGCGAACGGGCCGTCGAGCGCGACGATACCGGCGGCACGCGCGGCGATGGCGACGATGGAGCGGGCGATCTTGTGCTCCTCGCCGAGGTTCGTGCGGGTGATGCGCATGTCGGCGCAGTAGTCGACGACGCCGAAGAACGCGGAGACGATGCGCGGGCTGGCCTTGCAGATCTCGTAGGCGTTCATGATGCCCTCAGCCGTCTCGAGGAGGACGGAGATCTTGACGGTGCCGGCCGGGATGCCGCGGCGCTGCTCGAGCTCGGAGATCTTCCAGTCGAGGCGCTTGACGTCGTCGGCGTTGCGGGTCTTCGGCAGGGTGATGCCGTTCAGGCCCGGGTAAACAACGGCCTCGAGGTCGTCGTTGGTGTACTCGGTGTGCCAGCCGTTGACGCGGACATAGACCTCGGCGCCGTTCTCGCCGGCCTTGACGAGGTTCTCGGCGGCCATCTTGCGGGCGTTCTCCTTCTCCTGGGGCGGGACGGCGTCCTCAATGTCGAACGTGATGATGTCGGCCGGGTACTTCGAGCACTTGCCGACGAACACCGGGTTGTTGGCGGGGATGTACAGACTGGTTCTCATGACTTCCATTGTAATTTTCCTCCTGAGTCAATTTATAGTTAATTTTAGGGAACGCAATGAATCAGAGCGGCTGGCGCACGGTGTCGATGATCGTGCCGTCGCGGTATTCGACGAGGGCGACGATGCGGCCGGAGAGGTCCGGATGGTCGTCGACCGCGCCGAGCTCGTAGCCCTTTTCCAGCAGCTGCTCCATCGTGACGAGCGGCAGGCCGGAGCCGGCGAGCTTTTCCAAGAGATCCGTCCTGCGCGGGTTGACGGCGATGCCGTACTCCGTGACGAGGGCGTCGACCGTCTCGCCCGGGGTCGTGACGGTCGTCACGGCGCGCTTGACGAGGCAGCGGGTCTTTTTCATGAGGTTCGAGACGACGATCGTGAGCTTCGCGCCCGCGGCCGTGTCGCTGTGGCCGCCGGAGGCGCCCATGATCGTGCCGTCGGAGCCGGTGATGACGTTGACGTTGTAGTCCAGGTCGATCTCCGTCGCGCCGAGGATGACGACGTCGAGGTCGTTGACCATGCAGCCGCGGCTGTGGATGTCGCCGTACATAGCGGCGCTCATGCCGAGATGGCGGCGGTCGTCGCGCGCCGAGCGCACGGCCTCGAGGTCGAAGCACTGCACGTCGATGAGCGCGCGGAACAGGCCTTCTTCAAGCATCTGCACGAGGTAGGCGTGGATGCCGCCGCTTGCGAACGAGCCGACGATGCCGCGCTCGTGCATCATGCGGCCGACCTCCGCGGCGACGGCCAGCGACGTCGTGCCCGCGCCGGTCTGGAACGACATGCCGGGCTTCAAGTACCCGGACGCGTCGATGAGGCGGGCGGTGTCGGCGGCGATGCCGAGGCGGACGGGGTCCTTCGTGATCTCCGTCGTGCCCGAGACGATGCCGGACGGGTCGCCGATGGAGTCGACCTTGACGACATAGTCGACCTGCTCCTGGCTGATCTCGATGGGCATGCACGGATATTCGACGAGATTGTCGGTGACGGCGACGACGCAGTCAGCATACTGCGCGTCGGCATAAGCGTAGGACAGGAAGCCGCAGGCGGACGGGCCCTCCGTGCCGTTCAGGTTGCCCATGGGGTCGCACGACGGGCTCGCGATGAACGCCACGTCGATGTGCAGGTCGCCCTCGGCCACGGCGCGCGGGCGGCCGCCGTGCGTCTGAAGCACAGCGGGCTTTTGCAGCTTGCCGGCCGTGACGGCCTTCGGCACGGGGCCGGGGTTGAACGTGCTCGTCGTGATCTTCGTGATGACACCCTGCTCCATGAGCGCCACGAGCGGCTCGTGGCACTTGAACAGGCCGGACGCGGCCAGGTGGATGTCGCGGATGCCGGCGTCGGCGATGGCCTGCATGACCTGGCAGACGACCTTGTCGCCGTTGCGCAGGTGGTGGTGGAACGAGACGGTCATGCCGTCCTTCAGGCCGGTGGCGCGGATGGCTTCGGCCAGCGACGGCAGCACCTTGCTCTGCCCGCGCACGGCCGCGCGCCGGTTGGCGCTGACGGTCTTGTGGACGCCGGATGCGGCAAACGCGCCCTCATAGGGCTTGACCTTGCCGTAGGCCTCGGCCTCCGCCGGGATCTCCCGGCCAAGGGAATTGCGGATCATTTCCATAGAATCACCTCAATTTTCACTATGTAAAACGCCATTTCGTTATTCTCAATTATAAACTGTCAAAGCAAACCTGTCAATGATTCCGGGCACAATATTTCCCTATAAATCAGGGATTTTTTACTGTTTAGCGTAAAAAAGCGCCGGACAGCCCAAAAAGCTGCCCGGCGCAGGAGATCATTGCGCGATCCACGCGCCCTTTTCCGCCGCGGCGGCCAGGTGCGCTGGGTTGTTCGCCGCACTCGTTTTCTCGCGGCAGCCGTCGACGACGAGGTAGTCGAACGTGTTGCATCCCGCCACGCCGAAGCAGCCGTAGACATCCTCCGCGCGGGCGCGGTCGGCGTCCGGACGCGGCATGCCCTCCGTCATGACGACGAGCAGCTTTTTCTCCTTGCCCTTCGGCGCGTCCGGGTCCTTCTTCGGGGGCGGACCGGGGACGAACAGGGCGTACATCCGGTCGATGAACGTCTTGGCCTGCGCCGTGACGCCGCCGAAGTAGACGCCCGTGGAGAAAATGACGCCGTCACACTCCTGCAGCAGGTCCAGATGCTGCTGCATATCGTCGCGCTGGGCGCATTTTCCGGCGTTGCCGGGCTGTTTGCAGAAGCCGCACGCGACGCAGTAGTTCACGTTCTGCTCGCGCAGGTACACCTCCGTCACATCCGCGCCGTTTGCGCGCGCGGCCTCGGCCGCCGCGTGGACGATCGTGTCCGCGTTGCCGCCCTTTCTCGGGCTCGTGGAAATTGCCAGGATCTTTTTCATATTGTTCGCCTCCATATGTCCGGGTCCGACGGTATCGTCAGACGATGTTCAGCGCGGCATGATACCCCGCCGTGACGGCCTGCTTCATGCGCGCGACGCGCGCGCAGTCGCCGATCTTTACAAAGTGCTGGCCGCAGCCCATAAAGCGGTCGGCCTCGTCCGCGCGGGCGCGCATGCCGACGGCGCAGACGACGCTGTCGCAGGGGATCTCTTCCTCCCCGTCCTCCGTGCGCACCGTCACGCGGCCGTCCCCAACGGCCACGCACGCGGCGCCCGTGCGGAGGGTCATGCGCTCGCGCTGGTGCGCGAGCTCCTCCTTCACGCCGTACCAGTAGAACGTCGGCGCGCCGAGCGCGACGTCGTCCGCCATTTCGATGACCGTCACCTCGTGCCCGCCGGAGGCCAGGTCGATGCCGAGCTCCAGCCCGGACAGGTTGCCGCCGATGACGGCAACGCGATGGCCGAGCGCGTCCTGCTCCGCATACGCCTCGAGCGCGCTGATCGCGCGCTCCGCGCCGGGGATGCGCGGCCGGATCGGCTCGCTGCCGAGCGCGGCGATGACCGTGTGCGCGTCCAGCGCGTCCACGTATTCCGGCGTGGCCGTGACGCCCGTGCGCACGTCGACGCCGAGCTTTTCCAGCATGTGCATCTGATAGCGGAGAAAAGCGTTCATGTCCTTTTTCGACGTGTGGTAGTTCGTGAATTTCAAAATGCCGCCGAGCTCCGGCTCTTTTTCGAGCAGGATGACCTCGTGCCCGCGCTGCGCGGCCGTGATGGCTGCCTGCATGCCACCCGGGCCGCCGCCGATGACGACGACGCGCCGGCGCGCGGTCACGTCCGGCGTGTCGCGCAGCCACAGCTCCTGCAGCGTTTTCGGGTTCACGGCGCAGAACGTCCCGTCGGCGGCCATGTTGTCGTGGCACGTGATGCAGCGCACGCACGGGATGATCTCGTCGTCGCGCCCCTCCATGACCTTGTTCGGCCAGTGTGGGTCGGCGATGAGGCCGCGGCACATGGAGATAAAGTCGCACTTGCCCGCGGCGAGCGCCGCCTCGGCCATGGCCGGGTCGTCGATGCCGCCGACGACGGAGACGAGGCACGAGACGTTCTTTTTGATCTCGCCCGCCGCCTCGATGTTCAGCCCATGCCGGACGAACCAGAGCGGGAAGATCTGGTTGCAGTGGTCGAGCACCCAGTGCGTGCCGACGGAGACGTTGATGATGTCGACCTTGTCCTGGATGTGCTTTGCAAATTCGATGGTGTCCTCGAGCGTATTGCCGCCATCTAACATTTCATCCCAGCTCAGGCGGTATTCGATGATAAACTCCGGCCCGACGGCCGCGCGGATGGCGTCCAGCAGCTCGCAGGCGAAGCGCGCGCGGTTTTCCGCGCTGCCGCCGTACTCGTCCGTGCGCTGGTTGAGGAGCTTGGACGAGAACTGGTCGAGCAGCCAGCCGTGGCCGCCGTGCAGCTGGATCATTTTGAAGCCGTACTGCTTTGCGTTGCGCGCGCAATTGGCAAAGTCCGCGATCGTCTCGCGGATCTGCTCGTGCGTCATCTCGAGCGTCGTGATCCGGCGCGGGTTCGGGTTCGGCGTGCGCGACGGGCGGTCCATGGCCGGGCGCGTGCGCGGCGACGGGCCGATGGGCAGGAGCTCATTGCCCTGCGCATCGTGCGGATTGGCCTCCGTGCCCGCGTGGCAGAGCTGGATGGACGGGACGGCGCCGTAGCGCTCGATGGAATAGATGAAGCGGTGGAAATCGTCGGCTTTCTGGAAGTCAAAGCGCGTTAAGTCCGTCGTCTGCCCGAGGCGGATGGCGTAGCCGTTGTTCACGGCCGCCTCGCCCATCGTGACGACGGCCGCGCCGCCCTTGGCGCGCTCGCCGAAGAACGCGCACGCCTTTTCCGTCGGCGCGCCGTCCGCCGTCGTTCCAGCCGACTGGATGGGCGTGGCCAGGATGCGGTTTTTCAGCGTGATGCCGCGCACAGTGATCGGCGCGGACAGGTGCGGGTATTTTCGCATGTTCCCTCTCCCCTTTTGCTCAGAGCGACGCCACGTGGCGCCCGACGAGCATTCCGAACGTCATGGCCGTGCCGACGGCGAGGCCGCTCGTCACGGACGAATACTGCATGAAGAATTTTCCGCCGCCGCACGTGCCGGTGGCATAAAGGCCCGGGATGGGCTGGAAGTCCTTGCCGAGGACGGCCTGATTTTCGTCCGTCACGACGCCGTTGAGCCCGACGAGGCCCGTGTCCGGCTGCGTCTGGACGGTTTTGATGGCGTAGAACGGCCCCTTGTCGACCGCGAGCAGCAGCTTCGGGTCCTTGCCGAAGTCCGCGTCGCGCCCGGCGCGGCAGAATTCATTGTAGCGCTCGACGGACGCCAGAAACGTCTTTTTCTCCTCGCCGCGGAAGCCGAGGAAGCCCGCGAGCTCCTCGAGCGTGTTCGCGGCGAACAGGTTCGACTCCTTACCGCGGCCCGTGCCGACGCCGTCTTTCCCGGCCTCGAGCGCCCGGGCGAGGACGACCTTCGTCCGCTCGGCCCAGAGCAGTTCGTTTTTGTACGGCATGAAATGCTCGTGGCACTGCCGCTGGACATAGTCGAACCACTGGCTGTCAAACACGGAGTACGTCGTCCCGCCGCCGTTTCGGTACGTGCGGTGCAGGATGCCGTAGATGCCCATGATGCCCTCGTCGCAGTAGCGGCGGCCGCGCGCGTCGAGCCGCAGGAACGACGTGCCCTGGAAGCCGCCCGCGCCGCCTCCGCCGTTCCACTCGGCGAGGTTGGCGTCCACGTCCGTCTTGGGCCCGCCGGCCGTGGGGTAAATGCACGCGTACGGCCCCGGCTCCATGCTGCCGCCGGCCCAGACGGCCAGCTTCTGGCCCATGCCGTCGCGGCCCATGGCCGTGCGCAGCCGGTCGGTCGGCAGGCCCATGGACTCGTACTGCATGACGATCTCCTGATGGAAATGGACGTACATATCATGGTTCGCGCCGAAGTCGCCCGCGGCCAGGATGACGCCCTTTTTCGCGGTATAGTGGACATATTTTCCCTCGCGCGTACGCGCGATGCAGCCCGTGACGCGCCCGCCGTCCTTCGTCAGGACGACAGCCGTGTTGCCGAAGTACCAGACCGCGCCGCGCTTTTCCGCCTGCGCGATGACCTGGCGGACGCCCGTGTCCCAGTTGTGCAGCTCGCACGTCCCGGCCCAGGTTTTGAAGCCCGAGACCTCGCCGTCATATTTCTGGAACGGGCAGGGATAATTCGACGTATTCAGCCGCCCCGTCAGCATGGGCGACATGAGCGAGAGCAGCCAGTCGAGCATCTCGCCCGAGTGATAGGCAAACTGCGAAATAAGCCGCGGGTCGGAGCGGTTCTGCGTCCGGTGCTGCCACTCGGCGATGAATTCCGCCTCGTCGACGTGCGGGACGCCGTTGGCCTCCGCCCATTTCGAGTTGATCGTGCCGACGTCGGCAAGGCCGTACATATGGAGCTTTTCGCGCGTCTGCTGCTCGATGACGCTGACGCTCGCGCCCGCGAACGCCGCGGCCGTCGCCGCGAGGACGCCCGCGTTGCCGCTGCCGACCACGACGATGTCCGATGCGATCGTCTCGGAAATTTCCGACTCCGCGATCACGGGCGGCTGCCCGGCCCAGGCCGGGAACAGGGCGGATTCTTTTTTCTCATTTTTCTCATTCATAGCAAGATCCTCCGTTGGATGTTTTTATTCGTTGGGTTCGTCCGTCAGGCCGCCGCAGAAGCTCTCCGTCAGCGGATTTTTCTGCTCGGGCGCGCAGAGCGCCGTCAGAAGCGGCCGCTCCGGCAGGCCCGTCAGGCGGATGCAGCGCACGGTCGGCAGGCCGTAAAACGCCGACCAGCGGTTCGTGAGCGTCAGCCCCTCGCCCGCGCTGACGGACAGGACGGTCGTCCGGTCGCTCGCCGCCATGGGCCAAAGCTGCATGGCCGGGTGGAACGGCGCGAGGATGCGCTGCCAGTACTCGGCGCAGTAGCGCGGCAGCATGCACCGCGCGCCGGGAAACAGCTCCGCGAGCGCCGGCGCCGGGAGCGCCTCCGGCAGCCCGTCCGCCAGCGCCCGCGGCACGACGAGCACCGGCTCGTCGTCGGCGTAGACGAGCGCGCGCAGCCCGGTGTTCATGCCCGCGCCGAACTGCGCGGCGAGCACGACGTCGCACGCGCCGGTGGCAAGACGCGTCTTGAGCGCGTCGAGCGAGCCGGCGTCGTAGACGAGCGTGATGTTCGGGTTGTTTCGATGGAACCGCTCGGCCGCGCGGACGGCCCAGGGGTTCACCTGCTGGTCGTCCGGGATGCCGATGTGGATCCGGCCGCGCACGCCGTCGCCGAGCTCGCGGCAGTCGACCTCGAGCGCGTGCATCCGGTAGAGCATATCCGGCGCGCGGTCGGCCATGAGCCGCCCGGCCTCCGTGAGCGCGACGCGGTTTTTGCTGCGCTCAAACAGCTTCGTCTGAAGCTCCGCCTCAAACGCACTGATGGAGCGGCTGAGCGTGGACTGCGAGATAAAAAGCCGCTCGGCAGCCACGGTATAGTTCAGGCATTCGGCCAGCATCAGAAAATGCTGCAGTTGTTCGGTCGTCATAGATCCGCCCGTCCATTCTTAGCACATGAATGTTAGATGGTTCTATTGTACGTGCTTTTCCCGACCGCTTCCATTGCCATAGCATCCAAATTCCGCGCGCTCCAATTGGCTACAATGCTAAAAAGGGCGCGGCAGCGGGAGCCGCTGCCGCGCCGGAAAGTCAGATTTTACGCAAGCTCGATCCAGCGGGCCGAGAGGTAAGACGCGACCGGGGACGCGCAGGAGGCGACCTTATCCTTGTTCCACGCCACGAACACGCAGCGCTCGCAGATCGGGTAGACATGGTATTCGCCGATGAGCCAGTCCTGCATCCACTCGCAGTTTTCCTTGCGGACCTCGGGATCGACGGAGTACATACAGGCCGACCAGTGCTCGTTGAACTCCGGATCGTCCTGCATCGTCGCGCGCATGGACGAGCCGTAGGCGAACACGTCGTTGATGCCCATGTACGGATCGCGGAACGACGCGCCGCCCATGCCGACGCGCAGGCTGATGTCGACCTCGCCGGCCTGCATCATCGGGACGGCCGTGCCCGGATCGTACGTCTCAACGTTGACGTTGATGCCGATCTGCGCCAGCTGCGCCTGGATGACGGTCGCGGCCAGATCCTGGCCCGTCGTGACGACGAGGCGGAGGTCAAAGCCGTTCGGCCAGGCCGAGGCGGCCATGAGCTCCTTGGCGCGCTCGACGTCCTGCTTCGGGATGTCGACCTGCTTCCAGTACTCGATGCCCTTCGGCATGACGCTCGTCGCGCTCACGAAGAGCTTGCCGTACATGCCCGTCGCGATCTCGTCGCCGTTGAGGGCGAGGAACACGGCTTCGCGGACGTTCTTATCCTGGAAATACTCGACGTAGTCGCACAGGAACAGGTTCATCTGGTCGACGAGCTCGCGGTTCTCCCAAGCGATGCCCGGATAGTCGTCCGGCGCGGCCATGACGCGCTCGGCGTCGGACGCCTGGACGCTGACGGCGATGTCGATGTCGCCGTTTTCAAGGTCGATGAACATCGTAGCCGGCTCGGAGTAATACTTGTAGGTGACGAATTCGACCTCGGGCATGTCGCCCCAGTAATCGTCCTTGCGCTCGAAAGAGCAGTACGCGCCGTCGATGTTCTCGACGAGCTTATACGGGCCGGAGCCGTTCGGGGCGCCCCACCAGTCGTCGCCGGTGGCGTTCGAGGCCCACTGCTCATTCCAGATGTAGTACGTCACGAGGCTGTTGATGCCCGGGCCGTACGGCTTGGTGTATTTCAGGACGAGCGTGTAGTCGTCCTCGCAGTAGCTGTTTTCAAAGTCATACGCGCCGAACGAAGGGGCCTGCGCCGTGTTCGTGCCCCAGAACTTCAGCGACCACAGGCAGTCGGACGCCTTGATCTGCTCGCCGTTCGTGCAGAACACGTCGTCGCGCAGGTGGAGGACCAGCGTCAGATCGTCCGTGTACTCCCAGCTCTCGGCGATGCCGGGGATGACGGTGCCGTCCGGCTTGGAGAAAACGAGCGTGTCAAACACCATCGTCTCCCAGTGCCAGAGCTGTCTGCCCGTGGCGTCGAACGTGTTCGGCGCGTTGACGTCGCCGATGACGAGCGAGGTCTTTTCGTCACCGGCGGGCTCGGCCGCGCCGCCGTCGTCCGGCTTGGTCGCGCCGTCGTCGGGCTTCGCCGCGTCGCCGGAGGCGGAATCGGTGTTCGTGCCGGTGTCCTTCGTGCCCGTGTCCTTGTCGGACGAGCAGGCGGCGATGGCAAGCACCATGCACAGCGCAAGAAGCAGGGCAAGGATTCGTTTCGCTGTTTTCATTTCGGTTCTCCTTTCATAATTGCACGGGCCGGAGCCCGCAAAATTCAAGCAAACTGTTGCAAACACGCGGAACCAATTTCTGTTTTCTTGTGCAAACGCCACAATTCATACGCATACCATATGCCATGCCCGCAGAAAAGTCAATTCAGATTCTGCAACCGCCGATGCAGGATTCAGCACGGCGTCCAAACAAAAAAAGAGCCGCCCCGGACGGGACGGCTCCTGCGCGATCAAAACAAGCCTCGCAGAGTTTGCGCCCGCAGGCGCAAATCAAATCGAAATCATTTTTTCCGGGGGCGTGTACCTCGGAAAAAATACTTCTCAGCCCGCAAGCGTGCGCGCCATCGGCGCGTGCGACGCAGTCGGGCTGCATTCCCCTCCAAACGAGAGCCCAGCGAAGCGGGTCTCGTTTGGGTTACTCTACGTCTGCGTAATCGTCAAATTCTTTCGAATGCAGGCTCGGTTTCGGGCAGCGCTCGAGCAGGTCGCGGATGCGATCCCAGAACACGACGACGGCCGTAATGGCCGCGCCCACCGCGGCGACGGCGGCCACGAGCGAGATGATCCATTTCAGGTTGCGTTTCATAAGACGGAATCCCTCCTAAAATCGGCGTTGGAAATACGATCTTCCTGCCTGTATTATACCGCACCCGCCGCCGTTTGGCAACGGGCTTTGCACCGTTTTTTCCCACGGCGCACATTTTGGCACAAACCCCTTGCAATCCGCGGGCGGCGGCGTATAATGAGGGCATAATTTCATCCAGGCAGAGTAGGTTGCTGCGGGTCACGTGCCCAGGGGACGGGGAGTTGTCCCTGGGACGAAGAGTGTATCTCGCCGTGCAGCATCCGCATCCCGCTGCCGCATTCGGACTGACCTCCTGATGTGGCGACGATGCCGGACAGGAGGTATTTTTTATGACAAAATCCGATCCCATCCTCACGCGCGCCTACTGGCGCGCTGCCGCGGGCGAGGCGAAAAATCTGCGCAAGCTCGTTCTGTGCGCCATGTTCTGCGCGCTGAGCGTCGCGGTGAGCAGCGTCTCCATCGTCATCGGCGAAAACCTGTACATCTACTTCACGTGCTATGTCAACGTCGTCGCCTGCGCCGTGTGCGGGCCCGTGCTCGCGCTCATCTACGGCGCAGCGTGCGATACGCTCAACTTCTTTCTCTTCACGCACGCGGGGTACTTTCCGGGCTACCTGCTCTCCGAGTGCCTCGGCTGCCTGATCTACGCGCTGCTGCTCTATCGCCGCCGCGTGACGCTCACGCGGCTGTTCGCGGCGAAATTCCTTGTGAATTACGGCGTGAACGTCGCCCTCGGCAGCGTGTGGAGCGCGATCCTGTACTCGAAGGGCTACCTTTATTATATGGTGAAGAGCCTCATCAAAAACACGATCCTGCTGCCGTTTGAGGTCGTGATCATGGCGGCGCTTTTCGCCATGCTGCTGCCCGCGTTCTCGCGCGCGGGGCTGCTCGGCGCCATGCGCGAGTCCGACCGCGCCCGCCTTCGCCCGGGACGCAGCGCGCTGCCCGTGTTCGGTGCGGACTTTCTGTTCTGCGCGGCCGCCGCGGCGTATTACGGCGTGCAGAACGGGACGCAGAACGTGTTCTTCCCCATCGCCGCCGTCGCGGGCGCGGCGGGGCTCGTGCTGCTCGCGCTCTTCGCCGTCCGCCGCGTGCGCGCGCGAGCCGCGTGAGGCGCGGATAAGACCGATTCAGAAGTCGAATATCCGCGCGGGCCTTTCTTGTGGTATGCTGATGATAAGTATATCACAGGAGGCCCGCCATGAAAAAGATCGACTTTGAAGCCCATCAGACCACCCGGCCCTACGTCCGCGCCAGCATGGCGCTCGCCGGCGGCGCGCCCGCCCTGCCCGGCGACGACGGCGGGCCGAGCCCGTTCGACCTGACGACCGAAAAGCGCATCGCCGTCATGGACAAATTCGGCGTCCATGCGCAGATCATCAGCTGCGCCGGCGGCCTCGAGCGCTTCCCGCTCGAGACGGCCATCGACGTCGCCCGCGCGGCCAACGACGAGTATTTCGAGATGGGGCAGGCGTTCCCCGGCCGCATTCTCGGCTACGCCAACCTCATCCCGCAGGACGTGGACGCCTCGCTCCGGGAGCTTCGCCGCTGCCATGACGAGCTGGGCTTCGTCGGCTGGAACACGCACACGAATTTCACGGAGCACTATCTCGACGAGGACCGCTTCTTCCCGCTGCTCGCCGAGGCGGAACGGCTCGGCATGTTCGTCTATCTCCACCCCGGCCCGCCGGCCATCGACCGGCTGCAGGGGCTCGGCATCGCGCTCGACACCGGCCTCGGCTACCACGTCGACGGCGCCATCACGCTCACGCGGCTCATCTGCAAGGGCGTGTTCGACCGGCTGCCGGACTTAAAGCTCATGCTCGGCCACCTGGGCGAGGCCATGCCGTTCATGCTCGACCGCATCGACTCGCTCAGCGCCAAGCCCGGCGCGCCCCGCGGCGCGGCCGTGAACGAGCACAGCTTCGACTATTATTTCAAGCACAACATCTATGTCACGACGAGCGGCAACTTCTCCCGCGCCGCGTTCGACTGCGCCAAAGAGCGTCTCGGCATCGACCACATCCTCTTCGGCACGGATTTCCCGCTCGAGACCTATGAAGAGAGCATCTCCTTCCTGGACTCCGTCGGGATGACGAAGAAGGAGCAGGAGATGCTCTACTACATCAATGCGCGTGAAGTTTTCGGGATCGAATGACGTCACACATACCCCAGCAGGCCGCGGACGGACACCTCGCCGGAGAAAATGCGCTCGTGCGAGCCGTCGTCGTCCCACGTGACGAGCAGCGCGCCCGTCTCGTCGACGCCGTCGGCGTGCGCCGTGCGCTCCGCGCCCGCGCGGATGACGCGCACCTGCCGGCCGATCGTGACGCAGTCGGCCCGGTACTTTTCAAGCCAGTCTTTATCCGCGCGTTCGGCCATATGGCTGAGCGCGCGGATCATTTCTGCCGCAAGGCGCGCGCGCGGGATGATCTTCCCCGTCTGTTCGCGCAGCGACGTCGCCGTGGGGCGCACCTCGGGCGGGAAATCGTCCGGCATCTGGCCGACGTTCACGCCGATGCCCGCCACGACGAAGTCCGCCATGCCGCTCTCGGCCTCGACGGACAGCTCCGTCAGGATGCCGCAGAGCTTTTTGCCGCCCAGGATGAGGTCGTTCGTCCACTTGACGCCCGGCCGCACGCCGGCCGCGCGCTCGACGGCGTCACACATCGCCTCCGCCACGCGCACGGTGAGGTCGCCCAGTGCGTCCGCCCGCACGCCCGGCCGCAGCAGCACCGTCAGGTACACGCCGAGCCCCGGCGGCGACGAAAAGCTCCGCCCCATGCGCCCGCGGCCGCCCGTCTGCTGCTCGGCGATGACGACGGTCCCGTCCGGCGCGCCGGACTGCGCGAGCTTTTTGGCATAGTTGTTCGTCGAGTCGGCCTCCGGCAGGACGACGATGCGCTCGCCCCACGGGTGGTCGCCCAGCGCGGCGCGGATCTCCGCGGCCGAAAGAACATCCGGCACGCCGGTCAGCCGGTAGCCGCGCCGCGGCGCGGCCTCGATGGCGTAGCCCTCCTCCCGCAGCGCGCCGACCACCTTGCTCACGGCCATGCGCGACACGCCGAGCTGCTCGCTCAGCGCCTGCCCGGACACGTACTCTCCCGCGCGCAGCGCGCGCAAAATTTTCTCTTTCAGGGCAAATTCCCCCTTGCATCGTGTATTGTAATCTGTTATAGTCCGTTTGTAAACCTCATTTAAATTTCAAGTTTACAATCGGAGGCAATTTCATGAAACTTTCCACCCGCGACCTCGTCCTGACCGCGCTGCTCGCAGCGCTGACCGCCATCGGCGCGTTTTTGAAGATCAAAACGCCCATTTCCTCGTTCACGCTGCAGTTTTTCTTCACGTGCATGGCCGGCATCCTGCTTGGGCCGAAGCTCGGCGCGCTCAGCCAGGCCGTCTACGTGCTGCTCGGCCTCGTCGGCCTGCCGATCTTCACGCTCGGCGGCGGGTTTACGTACATTTTTCAGCCGACGTTCGGCTTCCTCGCCGGGCTCATCCCGGCCGCGGCCGTCATCGGCGCCGTCGCCCGCCGCGGCGGCAACCGCCCGGCGTTTCTCGCGCTCGGCTGCCTTTCCGGCCTCGCGGTGCTCTACGTCATTGGCCTTCCGTACATGCACGTCATCCTGACGGCGTACCTCCACTACGACTGGACGCTCTGGCAGACCATCCGCGACGGCATGCTCATCTTCCTGCCGTGGGACGCGCTGAAGATCGCGCTGGCGACGGTCCTCGGCCGCCAGATCCTGCCGCGCCTTTCGCGCGCCGCGGCGTGAATTCGGCGATTTCGCAAAATCCGGCGGTCGTCCTTCGTTCAATTTGCCACAGATGCGGGCAGTTGTCAACGGGAAAAGTCCGTGGTATACTGTGGTTGTTAACCTGCCAACCATCAAAGGAGGTACTTTGTTATGAACGAAACCATTACCAGCATCCTCGGCCGCCGCAGCATCCGCAAGTATAAAAGCCGCGCCGTGCGCATGGAGGATCTTGAGCTCATCACAAAATGCGGCGAATATGCCGCCACGGGCATGGGCCGCCAGCCGTGGCATTTCACGATCGTGACGAGCCGCCAGTTTATGGACGCCGTCACGGAGGCCAACCGCGAGATCATGCTCGCCTCGCCCGTCGACCGCCTGCGTGAGGCCGCCAGCGCCCCGGACTTTGACGGCTGGCGCGGCGCCCCGTGCGCCATCGTCGTCTCCGGCGACAAAGACGGCGCGACCGACTGCGCCAACGCCGTGCAGAACATGGCCGTCGCCGCGTACTCGCTCGGCCTCGGCTCGTGTATCCTCGGCTCGTTCAAGATCTGCATGGAGAACGGAGGCCGCCCCGACCTCGTCTCCCAGCTCGGCGCCCCGGAGGGCTACGTCCCGTACTACGCCCTCGCCGTCGGCTACGCCGACGAGACCCCCGCCGCCGCCCCGAGAAAAGAGGGCTCGGTGAGCTTCCTGTAAGTTTTTTTGCCGCAGCCACCCCGCCAGACGGCGGGGTGGTTTTTGCGCGCGGCATCGAATTTCCGTCGCGCCAAAGCCTCCCTTGTGTAAAGGGAGGTGGCACGCCGTAGGCGTGACGGAGGGATTGTAGGCTCAAGGGCTTGTACCGCAGCAATATAAACGCACGCTCCCGTAGGGGCGACCCTTGCGGTCGCCCGGCGGCTTCACTGCGGAACACGGGAACGGGCGACCGCAAGGGTCGCCCCTACAGGGTGCAGGCCGTTCACCAAATCCTTCTGCAAAATCTGCCCCTACAATCCCCCAGTCGGCTCCGCCGACAGCCCCCTTTACACAAGGGGGCCTTTCGGAAGGCGCATGCCGCAAGCGGCGCTGTGCAGACGCGGCGGCGCAGTCCAAACTTGCGCTCGCCCCGTTTGCTTTTTCCCCCTCCCTGTGCTATGATAATCCCACTTGAAAAACCGGGGGATCGACCATGCTCTATGTTTTTGCCGGCCTGCTGGCCGCTGTGGTGATCGGGCTGGATCAGCTTGTGAAATATCTTGTCGTGGCGAACATTGCGCCGGGGGCGCAGGCGGCGCTTATCCCGGGGCTTGTCCGGCTGACGTATGTCAAAAATACCGGCGCGGCGTTTTCCATCCTGACGGGGCAGCGCTGGCCGCTCGCGGTCATTACGATTGCGGTCGTCGCGCTCATCGTGCTTGCGCTGGCAAAGCGCTATGTGACGCATCCGTTCGGCGTGCTGACGCTCGCGGCCGTGACGGGCGGGGCGCTCGGCAACCTCATCGACCGGCTGCGGCTGGGGTATGTCGTGGATATGTTCGAGTTTGAATTCGTGCATTTTCCGGTGTTCAACGTCGCGGACATTTTCCTCACGTGCGGGGCCGCGCTGCTGTGCGTGTATATCATTTTCTTTTACAGCAAGGACGAAGCCAAGCGGCTGGAGCGCAAACGTCATGACGATTCGGTCTGAGACGCCGGGCGAGCGCATCGACGTGCTGCTCTCGCGCGCGGTCGAGGGCCTGACGCGGAGCGCCGCGCAGCGGCTTTGCGAAAACGGGCTCGTCACGTGCGGCGGCAGGCCCGTGAAGAAGAATTACAAAACGGAACCCGGTGACGAGTTCGTTCTCACGCTGCCCGAGCCGGAGCCGGTGGCCATCGCGGCGCAGGACATCCCGCTCGACGTCGTCTATGAGGACGCGGACGTCATCGTCATCAACAAGCCCAAGGGCCTCGTCGTCCACCCGGCGGCCGGCCACGCGGACGGGACGCTCGTCAACGCGCTGCTGCACCACTGCGGCGACTCGCTCTCGGGCATCGGCGGGGAGAAGCGGCCCGGCATCGTCCACCGCATCGACAAGGACACGTCGGGGCTGCTCATCGTCGCGAAAAACGACTTTGCCCACCAGGCGCTCGCCGCGCAGCTCAAGGACCACACGCTGCGCCGGACGTATGAGGCCATCGTCTGCGGCAATGTCCGCGACGATTCCGGCACGATCGACGCGCCCATCGGCCGCCATCCGGCCGACCGCAAGAAAATGGCCGTCACGGAGAAAAACAGCCGCTCCGCCGTCACGCACTTTTCCGTGCTCGCGCGCTACCGCGGCTATACGCACCTGCGCCTTCAGCTTGAGACCGGGCGCACGCACCAGATCCGCGTCCACCTGGCCTGGCGCGGCCATCCGATCCTGGGCGACACGGTCTACGGCCACAAAAAGCCGGAGCTCGGCCAGAGCTCGCAGTGCCTGCACGCGCGCGAGCTGACGTTCGTCCACCCGCGCACGGGCAGGGAGGTCACCGTCTCGTGCCCGCTGCCGGACTATTTTGTCGATGTGCTGCGCAAATTGGGCCCGCCGGAGGCTTGACCTCGCCGCCCATCCGCGCTATACTGACCCTAACCGCATAACAGATCGATCTTCGGGGGGCCGGCGGCAGCCGGCTGAGAGTGGATGAACCGCCATCCTGACCCGTGAACCTGATCCGGGCAACACCGGCGTAGGAAAAGATGCGACAAGGCTTCCGTCCGCATTGCATCTTCTGATTTGCAATGCGGATTTTTGCCGCCGAATTAGGCGGCGCAGGAGGTTTTTCTCATGTCCACCACATCCGCATCCCAGACCCGCTCGCATCTTCGCGTGCGCGCGCTGTGCGAGGGCGCGCTGTTCGTCGCGCTGGCGCAGGTGCTCGGCTATCTCAAGCTCTTCGAGCTGCCGAACGGCGGGTCCATCACGTTCGCCATGCTGCCCATTTTCGTCTACTGCGTCCGCTGGGGCTTCGGCCCGGGCATGCTCGCGAGCTTCGTGTTCTCGTGCCTACAGTTCATGTTTGACGGCGGCTTCGCCATCAGCTGGGTGTCCATCATCGGCGACTACATCCTCGCCTACACGGCGCTCGGCCTCGCGGGCCTGTTCCACGGCAAGCGCGGCGGGCTCTTCATCGGCTCCGTCGTCGGCGCGTTCGGCCGCTTTCTCGTGAACTACATCGTCGGCGCGACCGTCTGGGCCGAGTACATGCCCGAGACGTTCTTCAACATGACGATGACGACGCCGTGGTTCTATTCCTTCCTGTACAACGCCTCGTACATCTTCATCAGCCTCGCGCTGTGCCTTGTCGTGGAGGCCATTGTCTACAAGCCGCTCCGCCGCTACCTGACGGGCGCGGATCTGCACTGATTCTACCGCAAAAGGAGGGTCCGCCATGGCGCGCGCCATCATCGTCGGCGGCGGGGCGTTCGCCCCCGCGCTCATGCCGGAAAAGCGCCCCGGCGACCTGCTCATCGGCGCGGACAGCGGCTGCGCGCATCTGTCCGCCATGGGCTTGACGCCCGACATCGCCGTCGGCGACTGGGACAGCCTCGGGCGCGTCCCGGCCTGCGGCGAGGCGGTCACGCTGACCGTCGCGAAGGACGAGACGGACTCGGCCGCCGCGGCGCGCATCGCGATCGCGCGCGGCTACAATGACCTGCTCTTTCTCGGCGCGCTCGGCGGGCGGCGGTTTTCGCACTCGCTCGCGGCCGTGCAGCTCATGGCCGGACTGGCCGCGGACGGGATCCGCTGCGAGCTGCGCGACCCGGACTGCGCGGTCTGGTCGCTGAGCGGCGCGTCGCGCGAGTTTCCCGCGGAGGCGTCCGGCAGCCTTTCCGTTTTTTCCATGACGGACGAATCGGTCGTCACGCTCGAGGGGCTGTGGTACAGCGCCGAGCACCTGCCGCTTCGCGCCGCGTTCCCGCTCGGCGTGAGCAACGCCTTCGTCGGCACACCCGCCCGCGTCACGGCCGAGCGCGGCGTCCTGCTCGTCGTCCACGAGCCAGACGGGCACTGACTTGACAAAATAACCCCGGATGCCGAACGGCATCCGGGGGTTTTCTCGTTTCGGGGTTGCAATTTGCTGGGCGGCGCGATAAAATAAACGCGTTTATTGATAAACCAGTTTTTCTTTGGAGATGATCCAATGCCCGCGAAAAAACAGATCACGGAAGAGCAGATCCTGTCCGCCGCGCTTGCGCTGCTGCGCCGCGGCGGGGCGGCGGCGGTGAATGTGAAGGCGCTCGCCGCGGAGCTCGGCTGCTCGACGCAGCCCATCTATCAGTCGTTCGGCAGCATGGACGGCCTGCGCGCGGCGCTCATTCCCGAGGCCGTCGCGTGCTTCATGGCCGCCATGGAGCGCGAAAACGGCGGCGCGCCCGCGGCGCTCTACTCCATGGCCTACGTCCGCGCGGCCGACGCCGAGCCGCAGCTTTTCACGTTCCTCTTCCTCCGCCCGAACGCCTTCGCCGAGACGCGCCAGGCCCTCGCGCCGATCTTAGAGCGCTCCATCGCCGCTCTTCAGGCGCGCTATCGCCTGAGCTACGACGAGGCGCACAACTTCCACGACCAGCTCTGGATGCACGCGCACGGCATCGCGTCCATGACCGCGACGCGCTTCTGCACATGGGACATGGACAAGGTCCGGCGGATGCTGGACGAGTGCCATGCGCTGCTCGCGCGGAAATACGAGGTGTGACATGCGATTTTCCGACCGGGATCTGCGGCATCTCATCTGGCCGCTGTTTGTCGAGCAATTCCTGCTCATGCTCGTCGGCATCGCCGACACGTTCACCGTCAGCTTCGCGAGCGAGGCCGACGTCTCGGGCGTCTCGCTCGTCAACTCGTTCAACACCGTGCTCGTGTTCCTGTTCACGGCGCTCTCGTCCGGCGGCGCGGTCATCATCAGCCAGTACATCGGCCGCGGCGATGAAAAAAGCGCCTCGCGCGCGTCCGGGCAGCTGCTTATGATCTCCGCGCTCCTCTCGCTCGCGCTGGCCGTTCCGATGGAGCTTTTCAGCGACGGGCTGCTCCGCCTGCTCTTCGGCCGCGTCGAGGCGGACGTGTTCGCCGCGTGCCGCGTGTACCTTCGCATCACGGCGCTCTCGCTGCCGTTTCTGGCCGTGTACGACGCCGGCGCGGCGCTCTGCCGCAGCATCGGGAAGGCGAACGTGACGATGTACATCTCCGCCGCGGCCAACGTCATCAACATCGCCGGCAACCTCGTCGGCGTGTTCGCGCTCCATCTCGGCGCGGCGGGCGTGGCCGTGCCGAGCCTCATCTCCCGGGCGCTGTCGGCCGCCGCCGTGACGGTGTACTGCTTCTCGCGCAAGAATTCCTGCGCTATGCCGCGCGCGGCATTTTCTCGTGGGACGGCGCGCTGCTCGGGAAGATCCTGCGCGTCGCGCTGCCGAACGGCGTGGAAAACGGCGTGCACCAGCTCGTGAAGGTCGCCCTGTCGAGCATGATCGCCACGTTCGGCACGTACCAGATCGCGGCCAACGGCGTGGTGCAGAGCATCTGGTCCATGGCCGCCATCATGGGCCTGGCCATGGCGCCGGCGTACACGACCGTCATCGGCCAGTGCATGGGCGCACGCGACATCGACGCGGCCAATTTCTATTTCAAGAAGCTGGACCGCTGGACATTCGTCCTGAGCGTCGCGTGGAACGCGGCCGTGTTCGCCGCGACGCCGCTGCTGCTCAGCCGCTCGGCCATCTCGCCGGAGGCGAAAGATCTCACGATCTGGCTCGTGCTCATCAACAACATCTTCAACGGCCTCGCCTACCCGTTCGCCGGGCCGCTCGGAAACGGCCTTCGCGCGGCGGGCGACGTGAAATTCACCATGCTCGTGTCCATCAGCCTGACGCTCGGCGCGCGGCTTTTGTTCTCGGTCATTTTCGGTCTGTGGCTCGGCTGGGGCGCCGTCGGCGTGACGCTCGGCATGAGCCTCGACCTCGTGCTGCGCGGCGCGGTCTTTCTCCGCCGGCTGCGCAGCCAGAAGTGGACAAACTTCCAGCTGATATGAAAAAAAGCGCTCCGGCCTTCAGCCGGAGCGCTTTTTTACTGCGGACCCCTCGCGTAAAACGCCAGCGTCAGCAGCGCCGCGAACAGCAGCATGGCCGCGGCCGACAAAAACGTCGCCGTGAAGCCGAACCTGCCGATGACGACGCCCCAGAGGAACGAGCCCGCGCCGACGCCGAGGTCGAGCAGGCAGTACACCGTCCCGCCGGCGACGCCGCGCCGGTGCACGGGCATTTTGTGCACGGCGAGATAGTACAGCACCGGCATGCAGATGCCCTGGATGAACCCGTAGGCCGCGCCGCCGATGAGATACGTCGCCATGGAGTGCACGAGCGCCATGGCCGCCAGCCCCGCCGCGCACAGCACGAACGAGGCCGTCAGCGTCCACATCGCGCCGAGCTTGCGCTGGAAAAAGTCCGACGTCAGATTGCCCGCCGCCATGCCGAGCGTCGCGAACACGAGCGTGAGCCCGGCGTTTTCATACCCCTCCCGCTGCGCGAACATGAGCACATACAGGCTCACGCACGAGATGGCCGCGGCCATCAGGAACATAAGCGCCGCCGGACGCAGCGCCGCCGGCTCGACGAAGCGGCGCAGGCCGCGCGAGGCGTCTTTCTCTTCGTGCGCTGCCGCCGCGGGGCGCTTTTTTTCATAGTCGCACAGCAGCGCGCACACGCCAGCGAGCCCCGCCGCACCCGCGCACGCCCAGAAGATGGGCCCGTAGCTGCCGCCCGCGGTCAGAAGCGTCACGCAGTAGCCCGCGCAGCCGAGCGAAATGGCCGACGAGACCCAGTAGATGCCGATGCCGAGCCGCTGCCGCTCCGGCGGCGTGACGTCAACGTTGATCGTCGACCCGGCCAGCTGCCCGGCCGAAAAGCACAGCCCATGCACCGCGCGCAGCGCCACAAGGCACCCCGCCGCGGGCAGAAGCCCGAACAAAAGCGCCGTCACCGCAAAGCCAAAGCACCCGAACGCAAGTAGCGACCGCCGCGAGCGCCGGTCGACCCAGTCGCCGCCCACAAAGCGCATCAAAATGGCCATGACCGCATACGGGATGCCGAGAAAGCCCGCAAACCCCGTCGACCGGCCGAGGCTCGTCACATAGAGCGTCACGGAGTTGTTGAGGATGTTCTGACACAGATTGAGCCCCAGCGAGGCGAGGAAAACAAGAACAAAGCACTTCGAGATCAGCTTCGGGCGCGCATCGGGCACGAAAATTCCACCTTTCGCATCATTTCTTTACCATGCTATCATATTCCCACGCAAAAGAAAAGAGCGGACGTTCCCGTCCGCTCCAAAAAGCCTCGCAATAGCCTCGCAGAGTTTGCGCCCGCAGGCGCAAATAAATTAGAATTATTTTTTCCGAGGGCGTGTACCTCGGGAAAAATACTCTACAGCCCGCAAGTGTGCGCCCCGCATCGCGGGGCGTGCGCGCAGCCGGGCTGCGATCCCCTCCAAACGAGAGCCCAGCGCAGCGGGTCTCGTTTGGGTATGCTCAGTCCTCCAGACTGAGCATACGGTTAATGTCGTGCTCGTTCATCGTCATCTCGCAGATGGCGCGCACGAAGCCGACGATGCTGACCGTGCCGTCGTCGTTGCAGCGGGCGCTCATGGCGCCGCCGGGCATATGGACCGTGACGGACGCGTCCGTCAGGCCGAGGCGGTGCGCCGCCGCGGCGGCCGCGCAGGCCGAGCTGCCGGACGAGAGCGTGTAGCCCACGCCGCGCTCGAACGACTCGATGGCGATGTTGCTGCGGTCGATGACCTGCATGAGGTCGACGTTGATGCGCTTGGGGAACTGCGCGGCGCACTCGATGCGCTGGCCGAGGTCGCACGCGAGGTCGCGCGAGATGTTGTCCAGCGGCACGATGCAGTGCGGGATGCCCGTCGTGACGCACGTGACGCGGTATTCCTTGTTTTTGAACTGCATGGGCTCGTCCACGACCTCGCGGTGCTCGCCGACGACGGGGATGTCGTCGCTCCAGAAGCTCACGCGGCCCATGTTCACGCGCATGGTCTCGGCGCGCGCGTCGAGATACTCGACCGAGACCTCGCCGCCCGGCGTGCCGATCGTGACGGTCTGGCCGGAGACGTAGCCCTCCTCCTTGAGGTAGCGCGCGAAGATCATCAGGCCGTTGCCGCTCTTCTCGGCCTCGCTGCCGTCGGGGTTGAACGTGCGCACGGAGATCTTGCCGCCGTCAAACAGCGGCCCGACGAGGATGCCGTCCGAGCCGAGGCCGAAGTTGCGGTTGCACACGAGCTGGATGTGCGCGTTCGTCAGGCCCTCGCCGGCCTTGTTCGGGTCGTAGATGAGATAATCGTTGCCGAGACCGGTGTATTTTTTCAGTGTCAGATCCATGACGGATGACCTCCTGCGTTTTTTGATTTTCATTATTTTAGCAGACCGCGCTTGCAGGATAAACGCAAAATATGCTATATTGTACGCAAATCATGCTCCGGAGATGATCGCATGGACACCAGCGCATACGAAAAGCGCGGCTACCTCGTCGAGGACTACCGCCTGTTCCGCCTGTCCGGGCGGGACGTGGGCAGCATCGACTACCACTACCACGACTTTCACAAGATCCTCGTCTTTCTCGGCGGCGACGCGCTCTACGCCATCGAGGGCAAGCGCTACGCGCTCTGCCCCGGCGACGTCGTGCTCGTCCCGCGCGGCTGCATCCACCGGCCGGAGGTGCAGGGCGAGGAGTACCGCCGCGTCGTCATCTACCTCTCGCCCGCCTATCTGCGCGCGCACAGCACGGAAGAATGCGACCTCGAGACGTGCTTTTCCCGCGCGCGCGAGAGCTTTCAGTTCGTCCTCCGCCCGGCCGGCCCCTCCGGCGGCGCGCCGATGCAGGCGCTGCGCCGGCTCGAGGACGCGACGGACCGCCCCGGCTTCGGCCAGGCGCTTCTTTGCCGCGCGCTCATGCTCGAGTTTCTCATCGCCCTCACGCGCGGGATGCTCAGCTCTGATGTCGCCTTCGTCTCCGACGCGGCGTTCGACGAGAAAACCGTCGCCATCGTGCGCTATCTCTACGCCCACCTCGACGAGGACCTGCCCATCGACCGCATCGCCGATACATTTTATATCAGCAAATCGCACATGATGCGCCGGTTCAAGGCCGAGACGGGCTACACCATCCACGGCTTCGTCACCGAAAAGCGCCTGCTCGCCGCGCGCGACCGCATCGTCTCCGGCATGCCCGTCACCGAAGCCGCCTACCGCAGCGGCTTCCGCGACTATTCCGCCTTCGCCCGCGCCTATAAAAAACAGTTCGGCGAAATGCCCAAAATGGCCGCCAAGCGGCCGAATCCGTAAAAAATTGCGCAGCCTGAAAACAGGCTGCGCGGTTTGGTTTTTAATCCTCTTCATACGGCTCGGGCGCGGTGACGACCGGTTTGCCGTCGGGGCCGAGCAGGACGGTCAGGCCGCCGGAGTTGCCGCTGGCGTGGTAGAGATAGTGGACGCCGGTCTTGCGGTCGATCCAGATCTCCATGGGCGAGAGGCTGCCCTGGCTGTAGACGCATTCAAAGCGCTTGTTCTTTGCCATATCAGTCTTTCAGAAACTCCTTCACAGACGTGGCAAGGCCGGCCAGGCCCTGCAGTTCGGACGGGATGATGAGCTTCGTGGCCTTGCCGTCGGCGACCCTTTCCATGGCCTCGAGGGCCTTGATCTTGATGACCTGGTCGTTCGGGTCGGCCTCGTTGAGCATTTTGATGGAGTCGGCCAGCGCGCGCTGGACGGACACGATGGCCTCGGCCTCGCCCTGCGCCCGCAGGATGGCGGCCTGCTTTTCGGCGTCAGCGCGGAGGATGGCAGCCTGCTTTTCACCCTCGGCGACCAAGATGGCGGACTGCTTCGTGCCCTCGGCCTGCAAGATGGCCTGACGGCGCTCGCGCTCGGCCTTCATCTGCTTTTCCATGGAAGCCTGGATGTCGGCCGGCGGCTGGATGTTCTTGACCTCGACGCGGTTGACCTTGATGCCCCACGGGTCGGTCGCCTCGTCCAGAATGGCGCGCATTTTGCCGTTGATGACGTCGCGCGAGGTGAGCGTCTGGTCGAGCTCGAGGTCGCCGATGATGTTGCGCAGCGTCGTGGCCGTGAGCTTTTCGATGGCGCTCATCGGGCTCTCGACGCCGTAGGTGTAGAGCTTCGGATCCGTGATCTGGAAATAGAGCACGGTGTCGATCTGCATGGTGACGTTATCTTTCGTGATAACGGGCTGCGGCGGGTAGTCGAGCACCTGCTCCTTCAGGCTCACGCGCTTGGCGATGCGCTCGAAGAACGGCAGCTTGAAGTGAAGGCCGACGCCCCAGACGGCGCTGAATGCGCCGAGGCGCTCGACGACGTAGGCGCGGGACTGCTGAACGATGTAGATATTGCGGACGAGGATGATGAGCACCAGCACCGCGATCACACCGAGAACGATAGCAAGAGTCATAAGATTACCTCCTTACAAATTCAGACACATCAGACTTCCACACGGTCGGCGGCCGGCTCCACGCGGAGCTTGACGCCGTCGATGGACCGGACGATGACGCGCGCGCCCTTCGGAATGACCGTGTCGTCCGCCGCGCGCGCCGTCCATTCGACGCCGCCGACCTTTACTGCGCCCGTCGCCTCGAGATTGTCGATCGTCTCGGTGACGACGCCCTCGGCGCCGAGGACGCGGTCGGCGTTCGTGCGCTCATTTTTCGGCGTGATGTACCGCCGCACGAACGGCCGCAGGCACGCGAGCAGCACAACAGACACCGCGAGGAACAGCACGACCTGCAGCCAGTACGCCGCGCCGACCGCCGCCGCGATGAGCGCGACGAGCGCGCCGCCCGCGAACCAGATCGTCGCCAGCCCGACCGTCGCCGCCTCGATGACGAGGAACACGACCGCCGCACCGCCCCAAATCAAGAGATTTAACAGCATTTGCCCTGTCTCCTTTCTCACCGGCCGCGCGGAAATCTCGACCCGCCGGCCTGACGGCATTGCGTATGCCACAGGTTTTGCCTGTATGCGTATTATACTATCACGTTATTTTTTTGTCAATATAGTTTGCATCAAATCTTTTTTTAAATCCTGTGCATTGCTATTTCCCGCAATATCCTGTATAATAGTGTGTAATTTTGCAATGAGATGGTGTTTTATGAAATTTACGTGTTCGGTACCCTGCCTGTTTGGGCTGGAAGGGCTGGTCAGCGACGAGCTGAAGCGGCTGAAGATGGAAAATGTCCGCGCGGAGAACGGCCGCGTGCTCTTTGACGGCGGCTGGGCCGAGGTCGCGCGCGCGAATCTGTGCCTGCGCATGGGCGAGCGCGTGCTCATCGTCCTCGGCGAATTTCCCGCGCCGACGTTCGACGCGCTCTTTGAGGGCACGAAGGCCCTGCCGTGGGAGCAGTTCATCCCGAAAAACGGCACGTTCCCCATCCGCTGCCGCACGGTGAATTCCGCGCTGCACTCGATGCCGGACTGCCAGAAGATCGTCAAAAAAGCCATGAGCGTCCGCCTGGGAAGCCACTATCACGTCGACTGGATGCCCGAGACGGGCGAACTGTACCAGATCCGCGTGTCCATTTTGAAGGACGTCGCCTCGCTGGCCATCGACACGACGGGCTCCGGCCTTCACAAGCGCGGCTGGCGCGCGCAGGGCAACGACGCCCCGCTGCGCGAGACGCTCGCCGCGGCCATCGTCAACCTCGCGCGCTACCGCGGGCGCGACACGTTTATCGACCCCTTCTGCGGCAGCGGCACGATCTGCATCGAGGCCGCCCTCGCCGCGACGAACCGCGCCCCCGGCGCAAACCGCGACTTCTCCGCCCGCCACTGGACGACGATGCCGCAGCAGCTGTGGGGCGAAGAGCTCGATGCCGCGAGATCGCGCGAATTCCACGGCGACTATCACATTTTCGGCAGCGACATCGACCCGAAGAGCGTCGCCATCGCGCGCTCGAACGCGAAAAAGGCCGGCGTCGAAGATCTCATCACGTTCACGGAGGCCGACGCGCTCACGCGCGCCCTGCCCGAGGGCGGCGGCATCCTCGCCGCGAACCCGCCCTACGGCCAGCGCCTCGGCGAAATGCGCGACGCGCAGCGGCTCTATCAGGCCTTCGGCCGCCGCATGGCGCGCGAGGACGGCTGGAAGCAGTACATCCTCACGAGCGAGCCGGAATTTGAGCGCTACTACGGCCGCCGCGCCACGAAAAAGCGCAAGCTCTACAACGGCATGATCCAGTGTAATTTATATATGTATTATTGACGGAGGCCGCGCCATGCACCACCTGTTCATTCTCAACCCCGCCGCCGGCAAGGCCGACCACACGGCCGAGCTGCGCGCGAAGATCGACCGCGCGTTCGCAGGTCTTGATTACGAGGTCGCCGTCTCAAAGTGCAAGGGCGACTGCACCGCCCTCGCCCGCGCCGCGGCCGAGAAGGGCGAGCCCGTCCGCATCTACGCCTGCGGCGGCGACGGCACGCTCAACGAGGTCGTCTGCGGCGTCGTCGGTCACCCGAATGCGGCCATCACGTCGCTCACGGCCGGCTCCGGCAACGACTTCGTGCGCATTTTCTCCGACACCGCGCCATTTGCCGACCCCGCGAGCTTTTTGGACACGGACGAGGCCGAATTCGACCTCATCACCTGCGGCGAGGGCCATTACAGCCTCAACGTCTGCTCCATCGGCTTCGACGCGCGCATCGGCACGCAGATCGGCCGGTATAAGCGCCTGCCGCTCGTGACGGGCTCGGGCGCGTATGTCATCTCCATCATCGTCAACCTCATCCGCGGCGTGCACCACCCGTACACGATCGAGGTGAACGGCGAGACGATCTCCGGCCGCGAGAGCCTTATCTGCATCTGCAACGGCCGCTGGTACGGCGGCGGGTTTTACCCGTTCCCGGACGCCGAGCCGGACGACGGCATGCTCGACGTGCTCATCGTGCGCGCCGTGTCGCGCCTGACGGTCGCGGCCATCATCGGCAAGTACAAGGCCGGCCGCTGGGCCGACGAGCCGAAGCTCATCCGCCACGTCCGCTGCCGCTCCATCCGCGTCATCGGCGAGCAGGACGAGGACATCAACCTCGACGGCGAGCTCATTTACAGCCGCGACACCACATTTTCCGTCGCGGACGAAAAAATCCGCTTTTTCTACCCCAAGGGGCTGACATACCACGCGTCCGAGAGCCGCAATCTCGCGTCCGCCGCAGCAAATTGAAGAAAACTGAAGAAAATCGCGTATCGCATTCGCATCAGCGCCGTTTTTCCGGTCATGCCCCGGAAAAACGGCGTTTTTTCCAGTTGCGCATTTCCCGGCTGTGCTATATTATAATACACGTTAGCACTCCGGGTTTTTGAGTGCTAAACCCCATCAAAACATGGTATACTATATGACAGCATCTGTCATGGATTTTTCAGGAGGTCGTTGTTATGAAACTCATCCCTTTGGCTGACAGAGTCATCATCAAAGCGGTCGAAGTGCAGGAGAAGACCAAGTCCGGCATCATCCTGTCCACCGCGAACAAGGAAAAGCCCGAGGTTTTTGAAGTCGTCGCGGTCGGCCCCGGCGGCATGGTCGACGGTGTGGAAGTCGAAATGAACGTCGAGCCGGGCGATAAGGTCATCACCTCGAAGTACTCCGGCACGGAGGTCAAGATCGACGATGAGTCCTACACCATCGTCCGTCAGGCCGACATTCTGGCTATCGTTGAATAATCACTGGAGGTTGCAGTATTATGGCTAAACAGATCATTTTTGGCGAGGAAGCGCGCAAGTCGCTTCAGTCCGGCATCGACCAGCTCGCCGATACCGTCAAGGTCACCCTCGGCCCGAAGGGCCGCAACGTCGTTCTCGGCAAGGCCTACGGCGCGCCGCTCATCACGAACGACGGCGTCACGATCGCCAAGGACGTCGAGCTTGAGAACGCCTTTGAGAACATGGGCGCGCAGCTCGTCCGCGAGGTCGCCACGAAGACGAACGATGTCGCCGGCGACGGCACGACGACCGCGACCGTCCTGGCCCAGGCCATCGTCCGCGAGGGTCTGAAGAACGTCTCCGCCGGCGCGAACCCGATGGTCATGCGCAAGGGCATCGAGAAGGCCGTCTCCGCGGCCGTTGAGGCCATCAAGGCCAACTCGCAGCTCGTCAACGGCAGCGAGGACATCGCCCGCGTCGGCACCGTCTCGTCCGGCGACGCCACCATCGGCAAGCTCATCGCCGAGGCCATGGAGAAGGTCAGCGCCAACGGCGTCATCACCATCGAGGAGAGCAAGACCGCCGAGACCGGCCTTGAGGTCGTCGAAGGCATGCAGTTCGACCGCGGCTACCTGTCGCCGTATATGGTCACGAACACCGAGAAGATGGTCGCCGAGCTCGACGATCCGTATATCCTCATCACCGACCAGAAGATCTCGTCCATCCAGGAGATCCTGCCGATGCTCGAGCAGATCGTCCAGGCCGGCAAGAAGCTGCTCATCATCGCCGAGGACGTCGACGGCGACGCGCTGGCCACCCTGCTCGTCAACAAGCTGCGCGGCACGTTCACCGTCTGCTGCGTCAAGGCCCCGGGCTACGGCGACCGCCGCAAGGAGATGCTCCAGGATATCGCCATCCTGACCGGCGGTACCGTCATCGCCAAGGACTTCAACATGGATCTTAAGGACGCGACCATCGCCCAGCTCGGCACGGCCCGCCAGGTCAAGGTCACGAAGGACAACACCGTCATCGTCGACGGCGCCGGCGCGGCTGAGGACATCGCCGCCCGCATCGCCGAGATCAAGGCGACCATCGAGGTCACCACGAGCGACTATGACACCGAGAAGCTCGAAGAGCGTCTTGCCAAGCTGTCCGGCGGCGTCGCGGTCATCCGCGTCGGCGCGCAGACCGAGACGGCCATGAAGGAGCAGAAGCTCCGCGTCGAGGACGCGCTCAACGCCACGAAGGCCGCCGTTGAGGAAGGCATCGTCGCCGGCGGCGGCACGGCCTATGTCAACGCCATCCCGGCCGTCAACGCCCTCGTCGAGACCCTGTCCGGCGACGAGAAGACCGGCGCGCAGATCATCGCCAAGGCCCTGCAGGCCCCGATCCGCCAGATCGCCGAGAACGCCGGCGTCGACGGCAGCGTCGTCTTTGAGAAGATCAGCTCGTCCGGCAAGACCGGCTACGGCTACAACGCCTACACCGAGGACTACTGCGACATGATCCCGTCCGGCATCGTCGACCCGACGAAGGTCACCCGCTCCGCCCTCGAGAACGCCGCGTCCGTCGCCTCGTGCGTGCTGACGACCGAGTCCCTCGTCGCCGACAAGCCCGACCCGGCCAAGGACGCCGCCATCGCTGCCGCAGCAGCCGGCGCCGGTGCCGGCGGCGGTATGTACTAAGCCGCGCGCTTTCCCCTAAAACCGCAAAGCCGTGCTCCGAAAGGAGCACGGCTTTTTTGCGCGGCGCGTATCTCAAACGTAGGGCGGATGACCCCATCCCGCCGGTGGGACGCGGCAAAATAGAAGAATGCATCAAAGCCTCCCCTTTTAAGGGGAGGTGGCACGCCAAAGGCGTGACGGAGAGGTGGGCCGAAGGGTTTTGCGCGCGGTATCGAGTGGGTGCTGTTCAATATGGAGGCCTTTCAACCTCTCAGTCGGCTCCGCCGACAGCTCCCCTTTCAGGGGAGCCTTTCGGAAGGCGCGTACCGCAATCGGCGCGCAGCAAACGCTCCGCCGCAGTCACGTAGGGGCGGATAGCATCCGCCCGCAAGGCCGATTGCGGTGCGCGGCGAGTTAGGATGTCATTCAGAGGCCATGAAATGGCCGTGGAATCTTGCCGATTACGGTGCACCGATTGCGTGCCAGCGCCAAATAAGACCTGTCACCCTGAGCTTGCCGAAGGGTCTTGCCGATTGCGGTAGTCTTTCGTCCATCTCCAGCGCTGGAATAAAACGCAAGACTACCGCAATCGGCAAGATTCCACGCCGGCTTTGCCGGCTCTGAATGACATTCTTTTTTTACCTCTGGATCGCAATCGGTTCTCCGCAACCGGCCAGATTCTTCGACTCCGCTTCGCTCCGCTCAGGATGACAGGTTGTTCGGCTGCGCGTGCCGCAATCGTCTCCCCGCCCCCAACAAACCCTTTCCCCCACACGAAAATGAATTCTTTCTTGCAAAACCAGGCGAACTTTGCTACACTGTCCAAGGTCATGAAAGGGGACGGTCTGCATGAAAGCTCGCCTGAAAGAATTCGGGCTCATCACGCTCGGCACGCTGCTCGTTGCCATGGGCGTTTATTTTTTCAAATTTCCGAACAATTTCTCCACCGGCGGCGTGTCCGGTCTGTCGGTCCTGCTGACGAAGATCCTGCCGTTCCCGGCGGCGACGATCAGCTCGGTCATCAACCTCATTTTCCTGCTGCTCGGCTTCATCGTGCTCGGCCGTAGCTTCAGCGAAAAGACGATCTACTGCTCGCTGCTGTTCTCCGCGCTGCTGCAGGGATTTGAGTGGCTGTGCCCCATGAGCGAGCCGTTTACGGATCAGAAAATGCTCGAGCTCTTCTTCGCGGTCATTCTGCCGGCGCTCGGCTCGGCGCTGCTTTTCAACTTCGGCGCGAGCACGGGCGGCACGGACATCACGGCCATGATCCTCAAAAAATTCACGGGGCTCGACATCGGCCGCGCGCTGCTCGTCGCGGACGTGCTCATCGCGGGCTCGACGCTTTTCATCTTCGACATCGAGACCGGCCTTTTCTGCCTGCTCGGCCTCGTGCTCAAGAGCGCGCTCGTCGACTCGATCATCGAGTCGCTCAACCGCCGCAAGTGCGTCATGATCGTCACGGTCAACCCGGACGAGATCCAGAAATTCATCATCGACACGCTCCACCGCTCGGCCACCGTCTGGGAGGCGACCGGCGCGTTCTCCGGCACGGAGCACACCGTGCTGCTCACGGCGCTCACGCGCTTCCAGGCCGTCGCGCTGCGGCAGTACGCCAAGAGCGTCGACGCCACGGCGTTCGTGCTCGTCACAAATTCCAGCGAGATCTTCGGCAAGGGCTTCCTGCGCGCCTGATCTACATATGAAAAGACGGGAAACGCTCCGGCGTTTCCCGTCTTTTTTATTTCACGTGCATCGCGCGCTTCTGCGCCCAGACCGCAAGGCCGAGCGCCAGCGCGGCCCACGCGGCCGTGACGGCGAGATCGAGCCAGTTTTCCGCCGCCCACGCGCCCTGCACGATCGCGCGGCCGACGCGCACGGCCGGGTAATACGGCAGCGCGCGGCACACTTTTCCGTACGTCCCCATCTGCTCAAGCGGCATCCACGCGCCGGACAGGAAACCCGACGCCGAAATGAGCACGGACGACACGCCCGGCGCGCTCTTTTGTGACAGCAGGCTCCCGAACAGCACGCCGAAGCTCACGGCCATGAGCATGGCCGGCACGAGCGACACGATCTGCAAAGCGCCGCGCAGGAGCGAAATGCGGTCGCCCGTCGCCATGCCGAGCGCCCACGCGCACAAAAGGCACACGGCCGCCTGCCCCGCCGCGATGACAAGGCCGGGCAGCAGGTAGCCGAGCGCGAAGTCCGCCTGCGTCATCGGCGTGCAGTAAAGCCGCGTCAAAAACGCGCTGTCCCGGTCGCCGGAGACGAGCAGGGCCATGTACAGCATCGAAAACGAGAACGAAAACACTGAAATGCCGCTCGTCAGCTGCGGCAGCGTGAACATCGGCGTCATGCCGTGCGTGCTGCCGTTTACGATCTGGAACACGAGCAGCATCACGACCGGGAAGCCGAGGCAGAAGCAGTAGCTGAGCGGGTCGCGCAGGATCTCGCACGCGTTGCGCCGCGCAAAGGCCGTCATCCGCATCATGCCGCGCCCCCTTCCTGCGCCAGCGCGACGAACGCGTCCTCAAGCGTCGCCGTGCCGGTCTGCGCCATAAGCTCCGCCGCCGTCCCGCACGCGCGCAGCCGGCCGGAGGCCATGACGCCGATGCGGTCGGACAGCGCGGCCGCCTCCTCCATCGAGTGCGTCGTGAGCACAATGGTCATGTGCGAGAGCGCGCCGCGGATGAGGTCCCACAGCGCGCGCCGCGCCAGCACGTCGAGCCCGACGGTCGGCTCGTCAAGATACAGTACGCGCGGCCGGCCGACCATGGCCATGGCGATGGACAGCCGTCGCTGCCACCCGCCGGACAGCTTGCCCGCCCGCTTTTCCGCGACGTCCGCAAGGCCGAACTCGGCGATGAGCGCGTCCGCGCTGCGCGCGGCGTCGTCTTTCCCCTGCCCGTAAAGCCGCGCCATGAGCGTGACATTTTCGCGCACGGTCAGCTTTTTCGCGACGGCCGTCTCCTGCAAACAGACGCCCGCGGCGCGCTTGACGTCCGGCAGCTCCGTGAGGATCGAGCGGCCGCAGATGCGCGCGTCGCCGCCGTCCGGCCGGGTCAGGCCGGTCAGCATCCGGATCGTCGTCGACTTGCCCGCGCCGTTCACGCCGAGCAGCGTGAACAGTTCGCCCTCGTGCACCGTGAGCGTCAGGCCGCTTACGACATTGCGCCCGTCGTAGGCCTTCGTCAGGCCCGTGACCTCAATCGCTTCCATTGCTGCCGCCTCCCTGCGCCAGGATGCCGCGGAACACCTGCGTCAGCTGCTCGCTCGTTAAGATGGCGAGGCCGCTCTCCTCGTCGCCGATGAGCATGAGCTCGTCGCCCGCGCGGATGCCGAAGATCTCGCGCGCCTGCTTCGGAATGACGATCTGCCCGCGCTCGCCGACCTTGACGAGGCCGAACACGTGCTTTCCTTTGGGTCCTTCCACGAAAGATCACTCCATTCATATCTGGTATGATAAATCATACCGCGCATACCGCAAAAAGTCAAGCACGCCGCGGCGGCCCTCCGCATAGCATGGCAAAAACCGAAAGGCGGCGTTTTTTCTATGCCCTACTTATTCCTGAGCCC
>CAVFYN010000170.1:0-14989 GCA_963626425.1 Bacteroidaceae bacterium | reverse complement strand
GTCCAGACCCGTGTAGCCGAGGCGGTAGGGGTAGCGGAAGTCGATGCCGCCGCGGGCGGATATGAGCTCGCGCAGGAGGTTGCTGCCGTTTTTCGAACCGCGGGCCTTGCCGATGAGGGCGACCTCGCCATTGACGACCGACACGACGGGCTTGATGTTCAAAAGCCCGCCCGCGATGGCCGTCGTGCGGGAGATGCGGCCGCCGGCCTTGAGGTACTCGAGCGTGTCGAGCAGGGCGATGACGCACACGCGGCTGCGGATGCGCTCGAGCTCCGCGGCGATCGTCGCGGCGTCAAATTTGCGGTCGACGAGCTGGAGCGCGTACTCCACGAGCGCGCGCTGGCCGACGGCGACGCACTCGCTGTCGACCAGGAACACCTGGCCGGGGTAGTTTGCCGCCGCGATGGCCGCGGACTGGTACGTGCCCGAGAGCTTCTGCGAGAGCGTGATGACGACGACCTGCCGCCCGGCCGCGACGGCGTCTGCGAACGCGCGGTCAAATTCATACGGCGGGATCTGGCTCGTCGTCGGCAGCGCGGCCGACTCGATGAGCTTGCGGTAAAATTCCTCATGGCTGAGCGTCACGGTGTCGAGATATTCCGCGTCGCCGAAAAAGATCTTCATCGGCAGCACGCGCAGGTTTTCGTTTTCCGTCGAGACGGGGATGTCCGAGGCGGTATCGGTCAGGATCAGAGGCTTCATATCGTTCTTCCTTTCGGTACAGAAGTCGCAAATTTGTTTCCTATTTAGCGGATGGCGACCATTATACGCCGTTTTTCGCAAAAGCACAAGTAAAAAATTCCCCGCAGGCGCGGTTTGCGCCTGCGGGGCGGACAGGGGATGTGCTCGTTAACTGGAAAAAGCTGTGTGATCATGCTACCACGCGCGGCGTGAAAATGCCGTCGAATCTAGACGGCGGCGGAAACTTTTTCCCGCTGCGCCTTCGGGATGCGGATGGTCAGGACGATCTCCCGCTCGTCCTCCTGACGGCTGAGCCCGGCGTCGATGCCTGCGTCGCGGATGAGGCGCAGATTGTGGTCGATCGTGTTGAGAAACAGCCGCACGTCGCGCAGGCGGAAGCCCGGCATGGCGCGCCGCGCCGGCGTCTCGGGCGGCGAAGCCAGGAGCGACTCTATGTACTGCTCCGTTTTGGCGACGTTCAGCCCGCGGCGGACGATGACGCTCAGCGCGTCCAGCCGCGCCTTTTCGTCCGGCAGGCGCAGCAGCGCGCGCGCGTGGCGCTCGGACAGGTGGTTTTCCCGGATGACGGCCAGCACGGCCGGCGAATGGCGCAGCAGGCGCAGCTTGTTCGCGACGGCCGACTGGCTCTTTCCGATGCGCGCGGCGGCCTGCTCCTGCGAAAGGCCGTAGATGCGCATGAGCCGCGCGATGCCCTCGGCCTCCTCGATGAAGTCGAGGTCGCGCCGCTGCAGATTCTCCACGAGCGCGATCATGCCCGACTGCTCGCCGTCGACGGAGAGCACGATGCACGGGACTTCGCTCAGGCCCGCGAGCTTCGCCGCGCGCAGGCGGCGCTCGCCCGCGACGAGCTCGTAGCCGTCCACCCGCCGCCGGACGGACAGCGGCTGGATGACGCCGTAGACGCGGATGCTGTCGGCCAGCTCAGCCAGGGCCTCCGGCTCGAACACGCGCCGCGGCTGCGACGGGTTCGGCCGGATGGCCTCGACGGGTACGTAGCACACCCGCCCCGACTCCAGATAACTTTTATTTCGATTCCTCGGCATGGTCCTCGCCCTCCCGCCAATGATCGTAGCATGGCCGCCGCGCAAAAGAGCGCGAAACGCGCCGCGCGGACACAAGAAATTGTTATTTTTCTCCATTTCTCCGCCCATATCTTGATTTCCCCGCATTGCAAAACGCGGCCGGATATGGTAAACTACACGGGAATTCAATTTAGATTGGGAGACTGACCCATGTACGAGAGAATCACGGAAAAGACGCTCGCCGAGTACGAGTCGTTCGTCCAGAACCACCCGAAGGGCCACTTTGCGCAGAGCATCCTCTGGGCCAAGCAGAAGCCGAGCTGGAAATGGGAGGCCGTCGCCGTCCGCGGCGACGACGGCGCCATCCGCGGCACGATGGCCGTGCTCATCCGCAAGGTGCCGGGCACGCCGTTCACGCTCATGTACGGCTGCCGCGCGCCCGTGTGCGACGTGCACGACCGCGCGCTTATCGCCGAGCTTCTCGACGGCCTGAAGGCGCTGGCGAAGGAATATCACTCCTACGTCATCAAGCTCGACCCGGACGTGCCGAGCTCGGACGCCGAGTTCGGCGCCATCATGCGCTCGCTGGACTTCAAGCTCAAAGACGGCGGCAAGAATTTTGAGGCCATCCAGCCGAAGTACGTGTTCCGCCTGAATGTCGAGGGCAAGACGTGCGACGAGCTGCTCGCGGCGTTCCATCAGAAAACGCGCTACAACATCCGCGTCGCCGTCAAAAAGGGCGTCGAGGTGAAGATCGAGGGCAAGGAGGCCGTCCCGGCGTTTGCCGACCTCATGCTGACGACCGGCGTGCGCGACGGCTTCGTTACGCGCCAGCCGCAGTATTTTGCCGACATGCTCGACAACCTCGGCGAGCACGCGCGGCTGTATATGGCCTATCACGACGGCCGCGCCATCGCGGGCACGCTGGCCATCCACTACGGCGACAAGGTCTGGTACCTCTACGGCGCGTCGTCGAACGAGGACCGCAACCTCATGCCGAACTACCTGCTGCAGTGGAACATGATCCAGTGGGCTGTCGAGTGCGGCTGCCGGATCTATGACTTCCGCGGCGTCTCGGGCGACCTGTCCGAGGACAACCCGCTCTACGGCCTGTACAAGTTCAAAAAGGGCTTCTCGGGCGACTTTGTCGAGTTCATCGGCGAGATGGACCTGGTTTTGAACCGCCCGGTCTACTTCGCCGTCGAGCACGGGACAAGCGTGTTCAAGGAGCTGCGCAAGAAAGTCTACCTCATCAAAAACCGCGGGAAATAAGGAGGCGGCCGCATGAAGGCCTACATTGTCGAAAAAGCCGCGCTGGAAAACAACATCCGCCTCGTCCGCGAAAAAGCGGGCACGGCCGCCGTCTGGGGCGTCGTGAAGGGCGACGGCTACGGGCTCGGCCTCGTCCCGCTTGCAAAGGAGCTGCGCGCGGGCGGCATCGACCGCTTCGCGGTCACGGAGGTATCCGACGTGCAGCGCCTGCGCGAGGCGGGCTTTGCGGACGAGCGCATCCTCATGCTCCGCCCGACGAGCGAGACGGCCGAGCTTGAGCAGCTGCTGGACTTAAATGCCGTCATCGCCGTCGGCTCCGTCGAGCAGGCGGGCGTGCTCAACGGCATCGCCGGCCGCCGCGGCGAGATCGCCGAGGTGCACCTCGAGATCGACACCGGCATGGGCCGCTACGGCTTCCTGCCGACGCAGACCGGCCAGCTCATCGACCTGTACCGGACGATGAACAATCTTGCCGTCTCCGGCATTTTCACGCATTTCCACTCCGCGTTCTGCGACGAAAAGGCCACGCGCGCGCAGTTTGCCGCATTCCAGAGCCTTCTGTCCCGCCTGCACGCCGCCGGGTGCGAGACGGGCGAGGCGCACTGCTCGAACTCCTCGGCGCTGCTGCGCTATCCGGAGATGAATCTGGACGCCGTGCGCGTCGGCTCGGCGTTTCTGGGGCGGCTGAGCTTCAAAAACCGCCTCGGCTTCCAGCCCGTGGGCTACTGCGAGGCGACGATCGACGAGCTGCGCTGGCTGCAGAAGGGCTTCACGTGCGGCTACGGCGCCGCGTGGAAGGCCAAGCGCCCGACGCGCGAGGCCATCGTGAGCGTCGGCTATTACCACGGCTTCGGTGCCGAAAAAGGGCGCGACCTCTTCCGCGCGCGCGACTGCATCCGCGGCTGCCTGTCCAATCTCAAGGCCATGGTCACGCGCAAGGCCGTCTATGTGACCGTCGGCGGCAAGCGCTGCCGCGTCCTCGGCCACATCGGCATGCTGCACACGTGCATCGACGTCACAAAGGTCCCGGACGCCGCGCCCGGCGACACGGTTCGGCTCGAGATCGGCCCGCTGCTCGTCAAGGGGCTCGACGTGGAATACCGATAAAATATGCCCGCCCGCGGATGGAGCCGTCCGCGGGCGTTTTTTCTGCGCCCGCGAAGCCGCGCGCGCGGAAAATGAACAATCTGTAAACTCTGCCGTCCGCGGGCCGATGGGGGGTCACGTGCGGTTGATTTTGGGGCGGGGAATCTGTATGATAGGTTATAATTTGAACGAATCTGTCCCGGAAAGGAACCTGCAATGCTGACACTCAAAGACATCCGCAAGGACTACGGCTCGGGCGAGAGCGCGGTCCATGCGCTCTCGGGCGTGAGCCTGAGCTTCCGCAGAAACGAATTCGTGTCCATCCTCGGCCAGTCCGGCTGCGGCAAGACGACGCTTCTGAACATCATCGGCGGGCTCGACCAGTACACGTCGGGCGACCTCATCATCAACGGCAAATCGACGAAGGACTTCCGCGACGGCGACTGGGACGTCTACCGCAACCGCGCCATCGGCTTTGTGTTCCAGAGCTACAACCTCATCCCGCACCAGACGGTGCTGCGCAACGTCGAGCTTGCCATGACGCTCTCTGGCGTCAGCCGGGCCGAGCGGCGGCGCCGCGCCGTCGAGGCGCTCGAGCGCGTCGGCCTCGGCGATCAGCTCAAAAAGAAGCCGAACCAGATGTCCGGCGGCCAGATGCAGCGCGTGGCCATCGCGCGCGCGCTCGTCAACAACCCCGACATCATTTTGGCCGACGAGCCGACCGGCGCGCTCGACACGGAGACGAGCGTGCAGGTCATGGAGATCTTAAAAGAGGTCGCGCGCGACCGGCTCGTCATCATGGTCACGCACAACCCGGAGCTTGCCGAGCGCTACTCCACGCGCATCGTCCGCCTGCTCGACGGCCGCGTCGTCGACGACACCGATCCCTATGACGGCGAGGCCGAGACGCAGACCGCGCCTGCGCGCATCCGCAAAAAGCCCATGGCCGTCCGCACGGCGGCCGGGCTGTCGCTCAACAACCTCATGACGAAAAAGGCGCGCACGATCTTAACGGCGTTCGCGGGGTCAATCGGCATCATCGGAATCGCGCTCATCCTGTCGCTCTCGCACGGCATCCAGTCGTACATCGACCAGGTGCAGGAGGACACGCTCTCGTCGTATCCCATCACGATCGAGGCCGAGAGCGTCGACATGACGAGCATGCTCACGAGCCTGATGAGCGTCCCGGACTCCGGCGGGCCGGCGCCGGCGGGCGACACGGTGCGCGCCAACGCCGTGCTCTACCAGATGTTAAATTCCGTGAACGCCGCGGAGACGACGCACAACAACCTCGCGAAATTCCGCGAGTTTTTAGAGCAGGAGATGGACCCCGACACGGCGACGACGGACCTTGCCTCCGCCGTCTCGGCCGTGCAGTACGGCTATGACCTCGACCTCGGCGTCTATACTGAGGACACGGACGGGCGCATCCTGCGCTCGGACCTCAAGGCCATGATGGCCGACCTCGGCACGAGCATGACGGGTGCGGAGTCGGCCTCGTCCATCTCGGCGCTGCTCGATTCGCCCATGTATTCGTCCATGGACCAGATGAAGGTCTGGGAGGAGCTGCTGCCCGCGGGCGACGGCACGGGCGTGAACGACCTGCTCACGGGGCAGTACGACGTCGTGACCGGCCGCTGGCCGGAGCGCTACGACGAGGTCGTCCTCGTTGTCAATGAGCGAAACGAGATCAGCGACATGGCGCTCTACACGCTCGGCCTGGCCTCGGCCGACGAGCTGTACGAGACGATCATGGCGTCCATGACGGGCGGCGAGGTCGCGGCGCTGTCCAAGACCGAGTGGAGCTATGATGAGCTTTTGAACAAGACATTCCGCCTCATTCTGCCGGCCGAGCGCTACCAGCTCGACAGTGCGTCCGGCGCCTACGTCGACATCGGCGGGAGCGAGACGGGGCTCAAGCTGCTCTATGAATCCGGCACGCCCATCCGCATCGTCGGCATCATCCGCCCGAACGAGGACGCGACGGCCACGATGCTGACCGGCGCCATCGGCTACACGCACGCGCTGACGGAGTATATCATGGAAAAAACGGCCGAGACGGACGTCGTGAAGGCGCAGCTGGCCGATCCGAAGACGGACGTCCTGTCCGGCCTGCCGTTCCACGACGACAGCGCGCCGGAAAAGACGGACGAGGAAAAGGCCGCGGAGCTGCGGGAGCATTTTGCGACGCTCGGCGCGGCCGACAAGGCCGCCATCTACACAGCCATCGCCTCGGAGCCGAGCGAGGAGTATCTCGCGCAGGCCGTCGCCGCGCAGACGGCGGGGCTGGACCGCGCCGCGGCCGAGGAGATGCTGCGCCAGGCCTACGCGGCGCAGACGGGCGCGGACGAAACGTCGCTGGAGAGCTACTTTGCCCAGATGGACGACGAGACGGTCATGAGCTACGCCCAGGCCGCCGTGGCCGAGGCCGCGCGGGCGCAGTACGCCGAGCAGATGGCCGCGCAGCTCGGAGCTCAGACGACCGACACGCTCGCCGCGCTCTTCGACGTCGCCGCGGGCCTTGCCGAGCCGACGGCGCAGACGCCCGCGCAGCCGCTCACGGACGCGGAGCTGGCCGCGCTGTACGAAACGTACATGCCCGCGACGGAGTCGGACAGCACGTATGAAGACGTCCTCGCCACGCTCGGCTACGCCGACCCGGCGAGCCCGGACACCATCAACCTCTACGCTGCGAAGTTCGAGGACAAGGACGTCATCTCGAGCGTCATCGACGCGTACAATGATACGGTGGCCGAGGCCGACCAGATCAGCTACACGGACTATGTCGCGCTGCTCATGAGCTCCGTCACGACGATCATCAACGCCATTTCCTATGTGCTCATCGCGTTCGTGGCCATCTCGCTCGTCGTCTCGTCCATCATGATCGGCATTATTACCTATATTTCCGTGCTCGAGCGCACGAAGGAGATCGGCATCCTGCGCGCCATCGGCGCGTCGAAAAAGGACATCGCGCGCGTGTTCAACGCCGAGACGTTCCTGGAGGGCCTTGTGTCCGGCCTTCTTGGCATCGGGCTGACGCTCGTGCTCATTTTGCCCATCAATATCATCATCCGGAACCTGTCCGGCATCGAAAACATCGGCGCGTCGCTGCCGGCGGCCGCGGCGGCCATTCTGGTGGCCATCAGCGTGCTTCTGACGGTCGTCGCGGGTCTCATCCCGTCGCGCATCGCCGCGCGCAAGGACCCGGTCGAGGCGCTGCGCACCGAGTAAGGATCAAAGGAGAAAGACTATGGCGAATCTGACCGAGCAGGCCATCATCGAGGCCTTCGTCCGCCAGCTGTCCGAGCGGCCGTTTGACAAGATCACCGTCACGGACATCGCGGCCGAGTGCCAGATCACCCGGCGCACGTTCTACTATCACTTCCGCGACCTGCTCGACGTCGTCGAGCGGCTGTTCCAGATGGAGATCGACGTCGCCATCCGCGAATTCCAGTTCGGTGCGAGCTGGCAGGAGTGCTTCATCCGCGCCAGCCGCTTCGTGCTGGAAAACCGGCGGGCCGTGTACCATCTCTACCGCTCGGCCCACCGCGACGAGCTCGAGCGCTACGTCAGCCGGCTGTCCATGGAGGTCATGCGCCGGTATTTGAGCGAGCTGGCCAAGGGCCACGACGTGAAGCCGGACGACTTTGAGATGATCTGCCAGTTCTATAAAAACGCGCTCTACGGCCTCGTCATGGAGTGGCTCGAGCGCGGGATGCAGGACGACCCCGAGCGCGTCGTCCGCCGTGTCGGCGAGCTGTTCGAGGGCGGGCTGCTGCACGCCATCACCGTCAGCGAGCGCAGCTGAAAATTTGTAACACTCCGGCCGCTTTGTGCAATTCCTGCACAAAGCGGCCTTTTTGTATGTTGAAGCCGCGGTGCCGTATGCTAAAATGGCCACGATGGCACTCTGGCGAGAAGAGTGCTAACACCGGCGCGGCGCGCCGGAAGCAAAAAAAGGAGCGAACCACAATGCAGAAATTTGGAAGAGCAGTCGTCCGGCTGCGCATTCCCATTGTGATCCTGGCGCTCATCCTGCTGATCCCGTCGATCTTCGGCATGGTGAACACCCGGATCAACTACGATATGCTGACCTACCTGCCCGAAGAGATGGACACGGTCAAGGGTCAGGACATCCTGCTCGATGATTTCGGTAAGGGCGCGTTCTCCCTCGTCATCGTCGACGGGATGGAGCCGAAGGACGTCTCGGCCCTGCGCGAAAAGTTCGAGCAGGTCGACCACGTCGAGACCGTGCTGTGGTACGACAGCATCATGGATCTGAGCATCCCGCTCGAGGTCCTGCCCGATAAGGTCTACGACGCGTTCAACAGCGGCGACTCCACGATGCTCGCCATCTTCTTCGACACGTCGACGTCGGCCGATGAGACGATGGATGCCATCAAAGACATCCGCTCCATCGCGGGCGAGCAGTGCTTCGTGACCGGCATGAGCGCCATGGTCACGGATCTGAAGGATCTGTGCGAGAAGGAAGAGCCCATCTACGTCGGCATCGCCGTGCTGCTCGCCGTGGCGGCCATGATGCTGTGCATGGACAGCTACCTCATCCCGCTCGTGTTCCTCGCGAGCATCGGCATCGCCATCGTCATCAACCTCGGCAGCAACTATTTCCTCGGCGAAATTTCGTACATCACGAAGGCGCTGTCCGCGGTGCTGCAGCTGGCCGTCACGATGGACTATTCCATCTTCCTGTGGCATTCCTACGAAGAGCAGCGCACGCTGCACGACGATAAGAAGGACGCCATGGCCTCGGCCATCGCCGCGACGGTCACGTCCGTCACCGGCAGCTCCACCACGACGGTCGCGGGCTTTGCCGCGCTGTGCTTTATGAGCTTCACGCTCGGCCGCGACCTCGGCATCGTCATGGCGAAGGGCGTCATCCTCGGCGTCATCAGCTGCGTGACGGTTCTGCCGTCGCTCATCCTGCTGCTCGACCGTCCGCTCGAGAAGACGAAGCACCGCGCGCTCATCCCGCAGATGAAGCGCCTGTCGGCGGCCATCACGAAGCGGCCGTGGATCTTCCTGCTCGTGTTCCTCATCCTCGTCGGCCCGGCGCTGTACGGGTATCAGCAGACGAACAACGAGGTGTACTACGACCTCGGCGAGTGCCTGCCGGAGGATATGGAATACGTCATCGCGAACTCGAAGCTGCAGGAGACGTTCGACGTCGGCTCGACGCACATGCTGCTCGTCGACGCGTCGCTCCCGGCCAAGGATGTGCGCGAGATGCTCTCTGAAATGGAGCAGGTCGACGGCGTGAAATACGCGCTCGGCCTCGAGAGCGTCGTCGGCTCGCTCGTCCCGGAGGAGATCCTGCCGGACTCCGTCAAGGACATTTTAAAGAGCGACGAGTGGGAGCTGCTGCTCATCGGCTCGGAATACAAGGTCGCAAGCGACGCGGTCAACGCGCAGATCGACAGCCTGAACGACATCGTCAAATCCTATGACTCGAACGCCATGCTCATCGGCGAGGCGCCGTGCACGAAGGACATGATCGAGATCACCGACACGGACTTCAAGGTCGTCAACACGATCTCCATCGCGGCCATCTTCATCATCATCGCGCTCGTGCTCAAGTCCATTTCGCTGCCGATCCTGCTCGTGGCGCTCATTGAGTTCGCGATCTTCATCAACCTCGGCCTGCCGCACTATCTCGGCACGGAGCTTCCGTTCATCGCGCCCATCTGCATCAGCACGATCCAGCTCGGCGCGACGGTCGACTACGCCATCCTTATGACGACGCGCTACAAGACGGAGCGCATCGCCGGCGCGGACAAGAAAACGGCCGTCACGGACGCGCTGCGCACGTCCATGCCCAGCATCATCGTCAGCGCGCTCGGCCTGTTCGCCGCGACGTTCGGCGTGGCCGTCTACTCGGACATCGACATCATCAGCTCGCTGTGCAACCTCATGGCGCGCGGCGCGATCGTGAGCATGTTCTCCGTCATCCTCATCCTGCCGGCGATGCTCTCGCTGTTTGACCCGATCATCCGCAAGACGACGCTTGGCATGGGCAAGATCAAAAATACGAAATCGGCTGTGGAGGAGTCTTAAATTATGAAAAAGGCAAACCGTATTCTTGCGCTGGTGCTTGCCTGCGCAGTTCTCGCGAGCGGCGGCGCGCTGCTCGCCTCCGCCGAGACGCCGTCGGACGACGCGGCCCCGGCGCAGTCCGAACCGGTCGTCACGGCCGCCGCGGGCGAGGGCTCCGCGGCCGCGGAGAAGAGCGAGACCGTCTACGTCATCTCCGGCGCGGACGGCAGCGTGGAGTCCGTCATCGTCAGCGACTTCCTGAGCAATCCGGACTCGGCCGCGACGCTCTCCGACGTCTCCGAGCTTTCCGACATCAAGACCGTCCGCGGCGACGCGACGGCCTCGCAGTCCGGAAGCGACGTCACCTGGACGACGCAGGGCTCGGACGTCTACTACCAGGGCACGACGGACAAGAACCCGCCCGTGTCCGTCAAGATCACCTATCAGCTCGACGGCAAGGACATCTCGCCCGACGCGCTCGCCGGCCAGTCCGGCCATGTGACCATCCGCTTTGACTACACGAACAACGCCACCGCCACGGTCGACGGCCGCGAGGTCCACGTCCCGTTCGCCGTCCTGACCGGCCTCATGCTTGATAACGACAATTTCCGCAACATCACCGTCACGAACGGCAAGGTCATGAACGACGGCTCCCGCTCCGTCGTCATCGGCTTCGCGCTGCCGGGCCTGCAGAGCGACCTGGCGCTTGACCCGGAGGACATCGAGCTTCCGGAGTACGTTGAAATTTCCGCCGACTGCACCGATTTTTCCATTGAGACGACGCTGACGCTCGCCACGAGCGAGATCTTTGCCGCGGCCGAGGAAAACGCCGACGGCGAGATCGACACGAGCGAGCTGACCGATTCGCTCTCCGCCCTGACCGACGCCATGGATCAGCTCATGGACGGCTCGTCGCAGCTCTACGACGGCCTGGCCACGCTGCTTGAAAAGTGCGGCGAGCTCGACTCCGGCGCGCAGGCCATCGTCGACGGCGCGAACCAGCTCTCCGAGGGCGCGCAGAGCGTCTCCTCCGGCGCGGGCCAGCTGAAGTCCGGCGCTTCTTCGCTCAGCTCCGGCCTTGACCAGCTCGCCGCGAACAACGACACGCTCACCGCGGGCGCAAAGCAGGTCTTTGACACGCTGCTTGCCACCGTCCAGCAGCAGATCGTATCGTCCGGCCTCTCCGTCCCGACGCTGACGATCGACAACTATTCCAAGACGCTCGATTCGCTCATCTCCTCGCTCGATTCGTCCGGCGTGACGGCCGCGGCGAAGGCGAAGGTCACCGAGCAGGTCAAGGCGACTGTCCGCCCGCAGGTCCTCGCGGCGGTGCTTGCCTCGCAGGGCATCAATGAGCAGACGTACAATGCGCTTCCCGATGCGCAGAAGGCCGCCATCGACGCGGCGGTCGACCAGCAGATGGCCTCGAGCGAGGTCCAGGCGAAGATCGACGCGGCCGTGGCGCAGTACATGGCCTCCGACGAGATCCAGAGCCAGATCCAGGCCGCGGCGGCCAGCGCCGCTGCCGGCGTGCAGCAGCTGACGGCGGCCAAGGCGCAGCTTGACAGCTACAACGCGTTCTATCAGGGCCTCGTCTCCTACACCGGCGGCGTCGCCAGCGCGGCGACGGGCGCCAAGCAGCTCGTCTCCGGCAGCGCGCAGCTGAGCGCGGGCGCCGATCAGCTCGCCTCCGGCGCCACGCAGCTCGCGGAGGGCGCGGGCACGCTCAAGGCCGGCACGGCCGCGCTCATTGACGGCGTGAGCCAGCTCAAGGACGGCGCCATGCAGCTGTCCGACGGCCTGAAGCAGTTCAACGAGGAGGGCATCGAAAAGCTCCTCGCCCTGGCCGATCAGGACGTCATCGACGGCCTCCAGGCCGTGGCCGACGCCGCGAAGAGCTACACGAACTTCTCCGGCGCCTCCGACGGCGTGACCGGCACGGTCCGCTTCATCTACAAGACCGCCGCCATCGGATAACAAGCACAGCAAAAAGCCGTCCGGGAATTCCCGGACGGCTTTTTTCGATATGGGGAGATCAGACGACCGAATCCTCGTGCTTTTCTTCCTTGTGCTCGTGCAGCTGGTATTCGCGCAGCTCTGTCAGGGCCTCCTGGTCGCGCTCGGACTTCATGCCGGGGAAGGCCTTGAGGATGCGGTTGTGCAGATGGACGGACTCGGAGAGCTTCGCGCGGAACTCCTCGTAGCGGCTGTCGCGCACGGCGCGGCCGCTGGCGCGGGCGGCCTCGAGCAGGACCTGCTCCTCGGCGCGGTGCTGCTCGGCGAGCTGCTTTTCCTCGGCGCGGTGGGCGCGGACCATGTCGGCGTAGTCGCTGTAGCGCGCCTGCGTCTGGTCGGCGCGGCCCTTGATGGCGAGCGTCGCGTCGGAGATCGTGTCGCCGATGGTGTCCGACACGCCGTGGATCTCGTGGCCGAGCTTCGTGAGCAGGCCGAGGCGCTTCTGGAAGTTGCGCACGACGGCGACGGACGCGACGAGGTCGACGACGATGAGCACGCCGAAAACGCCGATGAGCACGAGCCCGGCCACGTGCGGCAGCAGGCTCACGACGTGGTAGATCGCCGGGTGGACGAGCTTCATGATAAACGTCGCGGCGAAGCCCCAGATGATGGAGAACTCCAGGCAGATGTAGCCCTTCAGGTTGAATTTCACGTCGGAATAGTCCCACCATTTCGTGTGGAACGCCTTCTCAAGCACCCAGCCGGTCACAAATTCCAGCGCGCTCGTTAGGATCATCGAGCCGAAAAACAGCGCGACGAGCGAGCCGGACAGCGGCGTGAGCGCGACGATGCAGCACACGACGCCGAACCCGTAGATCGGGCAGACCGGCCCGTTGAGAAAGCCGCGGTTGACGAACTTCCCGGTCTTGACCGCCGCGAAGGCGACCTCGCAGCACCAGCCGAGAAACGCGTAGACGAAAAACAGGAGCGTCAGATCGTAAAGTGAATAGGCCATGTCGCAATTCCTCCCTTAAAGGTTCAGTATAACGGCAAACGGAAAAAATCACAAGAGCTGCGGCGCAAAATCCGCAGCCGCGGCCGATGTGTCCCCTTGTCAATCGGGGTCGCCGATGCTAAAATAATGGAAATGATTTGGGAGGTGCGGCGTGGAATCCAAGTGGAAAAAGTACCGGCACTGTCTGCTCCTGCTCTATATCCCGGTCTATGCCGTCTGGTTCATCCTGCTGGAAAAGCACGTGACGGAGCATTACTGGGTCAGCTACGTGCCGTTTGACGACGCGATCCCGTTCGTGCCCGCGTTCGTCGTGGCCTATGTGCTGTGGTACCCGTTCTTGTTCGGGACGGGGCTTTATGCCATGGCGCGCGACGTGCCGGCATTCCGGCGGTATATGGCCTATACGATCGGTACGCTGTCGACGTGCCTTTTTATCTGCACCGTTTTCCCGAACGGGCAGGACCTGCGCCCGGACCTTTCGGGCAGCCGCGACATATTCTCGCGCCTCATCGCGCTTTTGTACGCCGCGGACACGAACACGAACAGCCTGCCGAGCATGCACGTCGTCGGCTCCGTCGGCGCGATGCTGGGCGTGTTCGACCTCACGCGGAAAAAGGGCCTGCGCGCCGCGTCCGTTGTCCTGTGCGTGCTCATCTGCGCCTCGACGGTGTTCATCAAGCAGCACTCGATCCTGGACACCCTCGCGGGGCTTGTCGTCGCCGCCGCGTTCGCCCTGCCGGTGTACGGGCGGTATTTTGCAAAGCGAAAAAAACAAGCGCGGCTCGCAGAGAAATAAAAAAAGTGCCCCGTCCGTCCGGACGGGGCGCTTTTTTTATCAGGTCAGAAGCATCACGATGCCGTATAAGATCGGCTGGTGGAGCAGGTAGATCCACAGCGACTGCCGCCCGCAGAACGAGAAAAAGCGGATGGGCGCGGCATTTGCGTTCACGCGCGGAAGGCGCGTTTTTTTCTCGCGGTAGACCGTCCGGCCGAGGACGGTGCCGAGCATGAAAAAGCCCATGTGCGGCAGCAGCGGGAAATAGTCGCTCGAGACCATGCCCTCCATCCGCAGGCCGAGCGGGTAGAGCAGCGGCGTTTTCACATACAGCGTGAGGAAATAATACCCCAGTACGACGAACAGAATGCCGAGCGCCGCCGTCACCGGCAGCGGCAGCTTTTTGTAGAGCGGGTAGAGCAGCATGCAGCATCCCAGCAGGTGCAGCACGCCGAACAAAATGAGGATGGACCGCCCGGCCATGCCGAGCTGCCACATCGCGACCGTCACGGCCGTGATGACCATGCCCGCGGCAAAGACGATGAGCCCGCGCCGCGCGCTGTGGTGCCCGAGCGTGACGCAGATGCCGGAAATGAGGATGAAAATGACGCCGCCGTAGTTCTTGATGAGCAGATACCACGCCGGAAGACGCAGCTCCAGCCCGCCGAAGTACGTCAGGTCAAAGACGAAGTGGATGGCGACCATGCACAAAATGCACAGCCCGCGCAGCGCGTCCAGCTCCCAGATGCGCCCGGCGCGCGGGGCCTCAGAGCCCGGCATTGGCTTCTTCCTCAAGCACGCGGTAGGCGACCTTGCCGACGAGCGTTTTCGGGAGCTCCGTGCGGAACTCGATGTCGTAGGGCATGGCGTATTTTGCGATGCGCTCGCGGCAGTAGTCCAGAAGCTCGGCTTTGACCGCGTCCGTCGGCTCAATGCCCGGCTGGAGGACGACGTAGGCCTTGACCTTCTGGATGCGGTAGTCGTCCTTCACGCCGACGACGCACGAGAGCAGGACCTTTTCGTGCCCGTCGATGATGTTCTCGAGCTGGCCGGGGTAGACGTTGTAGCCGGAGGTGATGATCATGCGCTTGATGCGCTGGGAGAAGTAGA
>CAVFYN010000169.1:474-13830 GCA_963626425.1 Bacteroidaceae bacterium | reverse complement strand
GTCGGACATCGTCATCTTCGACGAGCCGACGCGCGGCATCGACGTCGGCGCCAAGTACGAGATCTATGAGCTGATGAACGGCCTCTGCGAAGAGGGCAAGTGCGTCATCATGATCACCTCGGACATGGAGGAGCTGCTCGGCATGTCGGACCGCATCGTCGTTTTCGGCGAAAAATGTCTGGCGGGCGAGCTGGAAAAGGACGAGTTCTCGCAGGAGCGCATCCTGGACCTCGCCTCGTCGAGCAGCCGGACGAAAGAAAATTTGGGGGCTTGAACGTCAATGAAGAAAAGAAGTTTTTCCAACATCCTGCGCGATTACATGATGGTGCTCGTGCTCATCGCGCTGCTCATCGTATTCGGCATCCTCGGCCCGGTCGTCGCGGGACGCCAGTTCCTGTCGGCCGCGAACATCCTGAACATCCTCGGCCAGAACGCCTACCTCGTCATCATCGGCATCGGCATCACGTTCATCATGCTCGGCGGCGCAATGGACCTCTCGACGGGCTTCTTGCTCGCGACGGTCGGCATCGCGATGGCCATGATCAACCAGCACACCGGCTTTTTCATGACGCTGCTCAGCGGCATCGTGCTCGCGGTGCTGCTGTCGGCGTTCAACGGCGTCGTCTACTCGTGGCTGAAGGTGTTCCCGTTCATCATCACGCTCGCGACGCAGTACATTTTGAACGGCGCGGCGTACCTGCTCACCGGCGGCGTCAGCAAGACGTTCCGCGACCTGTCTGAGGGCTTCAAGGTCCTCGGCGGCTACAACATCCCCATCGGCATCGGCTACCTGAAGTCGGGCGTCATCGTCATGATCGTCATGGTCGCGCTCGGCTCGTTCATCCTCAATAAGACGCGCTTCGGCCGCAACGTCTACGCCCTCGGCTCCAACCCGGACGCCGTCGCGCTCTCGGGCGTCTCGGTCGCGAAGATGCGCGTGGCGATCTTCGCGCTGGCCGGCTTCTTCTTCGGCGTCGCGCAGGTCGTCAACGTCGGCAAGATCGGCGCCGTCAACAACTCCATGGGCATCGGCACGGAATTCACCGTCATGGCCGGTGCGATGCTCGGCGGCGTCAAGATGGGCGGCGGCGGCGGCAAAATGAGCAACATGGTCGTCGGCGTGCTCATCATCGGCGTGCTGAACTCGGGCATGAACTTCCTGAACCTCAACCAGTACTGGCAGTACGTCGCCCTCGGCATTGTCCTGCTCGCGGCCGTCACGATGGATACCCTCCAGACCCGCGCGGCCGCGAACGCGGCCAAGAAGGTCACGGGCCAGCCGCCGGTGGAAACCAAATGAGAACCGCTTTGCGGAGAACTTAACAAAAAAGACGTCGGAGGTCTCTCCGGCGTCTTTTTTTGCATTTTTTTGCAAATACGGTCCGTGTGGGGCTTGCATTCAAGAAATTTGTAGATATAATGAAGATATGATAGAAAACAAATCGGCGAGGGAGGTACCTCCCTCAGTCCGTGGATTCCCACAGACTGATACCCTCCTGGTCGCCGGGCGCGCGGTATTCGCGCGAGAGGAAAGGAGACGCTGCAGCATGAAGAAACGGATCGTAAGTTTGCTTATCGTGCTGGCCCTGTGCCTGATGCTCCTGCCGACGGCGCTGGCGGCAGACGAAACAGTGCATCAGCCCACGGAAGAGCCGGAGCCGGCGCCAATCCACACGGCAATCGCGTCGGTCGACGACCTGCTCACGTTTGCAAAAGAGGTCAACGAGGGCAGATACGATAAACACAAGGGCGCTGTTGTGACGCTGGAGCGCGATCTGGACATGACCGGCGAGGAGTGGACGTCCATCGGCTGCGCCGATGAAAACGCCGATGTTGCCCACTACTTCTGCGGAACATTCTATGGAAACGGCCATGTCATTTCCAATCTTGACTTCTCGAAGGAATACGGCGCGATCGAATATGCGCCAGTCGGATTCTTCGGCTACATTGAGAACGCGACCGTGACGGGGCTGACGGTTCAAGGCTCAATCACTGCGACGGAGGCCAGAGCGTACAACGCCTTTGGCGCAATCGCCGGATTGGCTGCGGGCTGCCAGATCACGGACTGCGTCTCTGACATGACGATCAATAACAATGGAAATTTCCTCTATGGCTTCATCGGCCTGTGCGGCTATGCAGAGGACACCGTGATCGACCACTGCCGGAGCAAAGGCAGGTTTACGATTACGGGCGACATGGGCAGCCTCTCTGCGGGCGGCATCGTTGGGTATATCGCGGGCAGCTCGGAAGTGAGCTTCTGCGAGAACACCACCAATATGACCATCAATGCACCCCACGTGGGCGGCCTCGTGGGCAGCCTCAGCTCGGGCGCAAAGCTCTCGAACAGTTATTCCACCGGCAGCATGACGCCGGTCGGGCGACCGATTTGGAACATGGGCGGCCTCGTCGGCACGGTGTACGGTGCGGACGGGATCACCAACTGCTACTTCGCGGGCAGCATCGACCTGTCGCAGTATGAGGGAAAAGCGCCCTACACGCGCCTTGGCAGCATCATCGGAAAGATCAGCTCCGGTGCACCGACTTTTGCAAACAACTACTATGCGGAGACGGAATCCGTTCCGGCCTGCGGCGGCAGCATTGAGGCGGGTACGGCTAAGACGGCCGCGGAAATGACGACCGAGGACTTTTACAAGGAGATCACAGCGGGCGGCGGACAGTACCGCTATGAAGAAAGCCGCACGCCGCTGCTGCCCAATATGCAGTACGAGGTCACGTTTGTCGTGACGCCGGAGGAACTGTCCGACGTGACGATTAAGATCGACGGGCAGGAAGTTGAAAAGACGGTTCGGCTGGAAGCCGGAACATATGCGCTTGAGGTGACCGCCGACCAGTACGAGACGGTCAAAAAAGACATCACGATCTCGGCGGACGTTGCGACGCACACGCAGACCATCGAGCTTCAGCGTGTGCAGCCGGTGTACCCGACCTACCCGACCACCCCGACGAAGCCAGAGAAGAGCCCGTTTGCGGACGTTTCGGTGGACGATGCATTCTACGACGCCGTGAAGTGGGCGGCGGAGAAGGGCATCGCGCTGGGGCTCGGCGGGAATTTTGAACCGAACGCGGTCTGCACCCGCGCGCAGGTCGTTACATTCTTATGGCGCGCGGCCGGTTCGCCCGAACCGAAGGGCGAGAGCGGCTTCACTGATGTTCCCGCGGGCAGCTACTATGCCAAAGCCGTCGCGTGGGCCGTTGAAAACGGCATCACGAACGGCACGGGCGGCGGGAAATTCAGCCCGGACGCCGTCTGCTCCCGCGCGCAGGGCGTGACGCTCCTGTGCCGCGCGCTCGGCGGCCAGGCCAAAGGCGCGGCCTCGTTCTCCGACGTGCCGGCGGGCAGCTACTATGAAGGCGCGGTCGCCTGGGCGGCCGAGACCGGCGTGACGACCGGCGTCACTAGCGACCTGTTCGCCCCGGCGAACGCCTGCACCCGCGCGCAGATGATCGTGTTCCTCTACTGCACGTACCAAAACTGAAATTCCGCGCATCCCCGCGGGGACGCGCAAAAAAAGACCGCCGAGGTTCCGTTCGGAACCTCGGCGGTTTTGCTGTAGTTAACGGAAATATTCGACGGCGGACTCGAACAGGCCCATTTCGTAGCGGCCGGGGACGTTCTGGTAAAGACCGGTCCCGACGCGCTCGGAGTGGCCCATTTTGCCGAGGACGCGGCCGTCGGGCGACGTGATGCCCTCGATGGCCCAGGCCGAGTCGTTCGGGTTGTTCACGACGTCGTAGGCGGGCTTGCCGTCCAGATCGACGTACTGCGTAGCGATCTGACCGTTCGCGGCAAGCGCGCGGATGATCTCCTCGGACGCGAGGAAGCGGCCCTCGCCGTGCGAGATCGGCACGGTGTACACCTCGTCCGGCTGCGTTTTCATGAGCCACGGCGACTTGTTCGACACGACGCGCGTGCGGACGATCTTGCTCTGGTGGCGGCCGATGGTGTTGAACGTCAGCGTCGGCGCGTTCTCGTCCGGCTCGCGGATCTCGCCGTAGGGGACGAGGCCGAGCTTGATGAGCGCCTGGAAGCCGTTGCAGATGCCGGCCATGAGGCCGTCGCGGCAGGTGAGCAGGTCGTTGACGGCGTCGCGGATGGCGCCGTTGCGGAAGAACGCCGTGATGAACTTGCCCGAGCCGTCCGGCTCGTCGCCGCCGGAGAAGCCGCCGGGGATGAAGATCATCTGCGCCGAGCGCACCTTTTCGGCAAACGTCGCGACCGATTCGCGCACGCCGTCGCTCGTCAGGTTGCGCAGGACGACGATCTCCGGCTCCGCGCCGGCGCGCGTGATGGCCTTGGCGGAGTCGTACTCGCAGTTCGTGCCGGGGAAAACGGGGATGAGGACCTTCGGGCGCGCGAAGTGCGCCTTGGCCTTCGGCCAGGCGTTCGCCTCAAAGCGCGGCGATTCGATTTCGCGCGGCGTCTGGGCGATGTTGCAGGGGTAGACGGACTCGAGCTTGCCCTCGTAGCGCTCACGAAGGGGCGCGAGCTCGACGCTCTTGCCCTCGAAAATGAGCACGTCGGAGTGGATCGTCTCGCCGACGACGAATGCGTCCGGGACGTCCTCCGTGACCTCGAGCAGCAGCGAGCCGTAAGCATACGAGAACAGGTTGGAAAGCGCGACGCCGTCTTCAAAGCGGAAGCCGATGCGGTTGCCGAGCGTCATTTTCAGCACGGCCTCGGCCGCGCCGCCGTAGCCCGGCGTGTACGCCGCGGCGACCTTGCCCGCGCGCATGAGCTCCGTCGCGCGCGCGAAAACGGCGAGCTGCGACTTCGGCTCCGGCAGGCCCTCTTCGGTCAGCTCGGGCCGCAGCCAGATGAGCTTGTGCTCGGCGGCCTTGAACTCCGGCGAGACGACGCCGGCCAGTTTTCCTGTCGTCACGGCGAACGAGATGAGCGTCGGCGGGACGTCGAGGTGCTCGAACGTGCCGCTCATGGAGTCCTTGCCGCCGATGGCGGCGATGCCGAGGTCGAGCTGCGCCTCAAACGCGCCGAGCAGCGCCGAGAGCGGCTGGCCCCAGCGCGCCGGCTCGTGGCCGGGCTTCGCGAAATACTCCTGGAAGCTCAGGTAGACGTCGGAAAACTCCGCGCCCGCCGCGACGAGCTTCGCGGCCGATTCGACGACGGCGAGATACGCGCCGTGGTACGGGCTCTTTTCCGAAATGTACGGGTTGAAGCCCCAGGACATGAACGAGACGGTGTCCGTGTCGCCCGTCTCGCGGGAAATTTTGTGGACCATGGCCTGGATCGGCGTGCGCTGATACTTGCCGCCGAACGGCATGAGCACGCTGCCCGCGCCGATCGTGGAGTCAAAGCGCTCGGATAATCCGCGCTGCGAGCAGGCGTTCAGGTCGCCCGCGAGCGCCTCCATCCCGGCGCCGAAGTCGGCCGGACCGGGGCGGGAGAAGTCCTGCGGCGCGGCCGTTTCGATGTCGATGTGCTTCTCGGCGCCGTTGGAATTCAAAAATTCGCGCGAGATGTCGACGATCGTGTTGCCGTTCCAGTGCATGACGAGGCGGCCGGTGTCCGTGACCGTCGCGACGACGGTCGCCTCGATGTTCTCGCGGTCGGCGAGACGGCAGAACGCATCCACATCCTCCGGCGCGACGACGACGGCCATGCGCTCCTGCGATTCGGAGATGGCAAGCTCCGTGCCGTCGAGGCCCTCGTACTTTTTCGGCACGGCGTCGAGCGAGATGTCCAGGCTGTCGGCCAGCTCGCCGACGGCGACGGACACGCCGCCCGCGCCGAAGTCGTTGCAGCGCTTGATGCGGCGGGACGCCTCGGGATCGCGGAACAGGCGCTGGAGCTTGCGCTCTTCCGGCGCGTTGCCCTTCTGGACCTCCGCGCCGCAGTGCTCGAGCGACTCGAGCGTGTGCGATTTCGACGAGCCCGTCGCGCCGCCGCAGCCGTCGCGGCCGGTGCGGCCGCCGAGCAGGATGACGACGTCGCCCGGGGCGGGCGTCTCGCGGCGGACGTTTTCGGCCGGGGCCGCGGCGATGACCGCGCCGACCTCCATGCGCTTGGCCGCGTAGCCGGGGTGGTAGACCTCGGAGACGAGGCCGGTCGCAAGGCCGATCTGGTTGCCGTAGGACGAATAGCCCGCGGCGGCCGTCGTGACGATCTTGCGCTGCGGCAGCTTGCCGGGCAGCGTGTCCTCGACGGGCGTGAGCGGGTCGGCCGCGCCCGTGACGCGCATGGCCGCGTAGACATAGCTGCGGCCGGAGAGCGGGTCGCGGATGGCGCCGCCGATGCACGTGGCCGCGCCGCCGAACGGCTCAATTTCCGTCGGGTGGTTGTGTGTCTCGTTTTTGAACAGCAGCAGCCAGTCCTCGGGGCCGTTTTCGGTGTCGACCTTGATCTTCACGGTGCAGGCGTTGATCTCCTCGGACTCGTCAAGGCCGTCCAGGCGGCCTTCGCTCTTGAGGATCTTCGCGGCGAGCGTGCCGATGTCCATGAGGTTGACGGGCTTCGTGCGGCCGAGCTGCTTGCGCGAGGCCACGTAGCGCGCATAGGCGCGCTCGAGCACGGGATCGGCGAACGAGATGCGGTCGATCGTCGTGGAGAACGTTGTGTGGCGGCAGTGGTCGGACCAGTACGTGTCGATCATGCGGATCTCGGTAATGGTCGGGTCGCGGCCTTCCTTGCGGAAGTAGTCCTGGCAGAACTGCACGTCGCCGAGGTCCATGGCGAGGCCGTATTCGTTCAGGAATTCGTTCAGGCCGTCCGTGTCCAGCTCGCGGAAGCCGTCCATCGTGGCGACGGTGGTGGGCTTTTCATAGTCCGTGGCGAGCGTCTGGACGGGCTCGAGCGACGCCTCGCGGCTCTCGACCGGGTTGATGACGTATTTTTTCACGGCGGCGACGTCGTCCGGCGTGAGTGCGCCGCGGAGAATGTAGACCTTCGCGGTGCGCACGCTCGGGCGCTCGCCCTGCGAGATGATCTGGATGCACTGCGCGGCGGAGTCGGCGCGCTGGTCGAACTGGCCGGGCAGGTACTCCACGGCAAAGACGGCGCAGCCGTCCGTGCCGGAAAGCTCGCCCGATGCGATGTCGAGCTGCGGCTCGGAAAAAACGGTGGGGATGGACGCGCGGAACAGCTCCTCGGAGATGCCCTCGACGTCGCAGCGGTTGACGATGCGCACCTGCTCGAGGCCGCCCATACCGAGCAGGCCCGTCAGGTCAGCTTTGAGCGCGGCGGCCTCATGGGCGAGAGATTGCTTTTTTTCCACATAGATGCGGTAGACCAAGTGAGATTCCCTCCTGTCAGGACAGCGCCTTGAGCGCGCGCTGGCCGATGTCGGTGCGGCAGTATTTGTTGTCAAAGTGGACGCGCGCGGCGTTTTCATACGCGCGGTCGATGGCCTGGCGCAGCGTGTCGCCCGTGGAGACGACGCCGAGCACGCGGCCGCCGCCCGTTTTGAGCGCGTCGCCGTCGAGCTTTGCGCCCGCGACGTACAGCTCCGCGTCAAAGCCGGGGTCGACGGTGATCTCGTAGCCCGTCTCGTACTTCTGCGGGTAGCCCTCGGACGCGAGAACGACGCAGCAGGCGCTCTTCGTGGAGAAGCGGACGTCGACCTCGGACAGGCGGCCGTCGCGGACGGCCTGCATGATGGTCAGAAGGTCGGACTCCAGCAGCGGGAGGACGACCTGCGTCTCCGGGTCGCCGAAGCGGCAGTTGTACTCGATGACCTTCGGGCCGTCCGGCGTGAGCATGAGGCCGAAATACAGGCAGCCGCGGAACGTGCGGCCCTCGGCGTTCATGGCGTTCATCGTCGGCAGGAAAATTTCCTCCATGCACTGCGCGGCGATTTTCGGCGTGTAGTACGGGTTCGGGGCGATCGTGCCCATGCCGCCGGTGTTGAGGCCCTCGTCGTGGTCCTTCGCGCGCTTGTGGTCCATGGACGAGACCATGGGCACGACGGTCTTGCCGTCCGTGAACGAGAGGACGGAGACCTCGGGGCCGGTCAGGAATTCCTCGATGACGATCTGGCTGCCGCTCTCGCCGAACGTGCGCTCGAGCATGATGGACTCGATGGCGGATACGGCTTCTTCGCGCGTCTGGGCGATGATGACGCCCTTGCCGAGCGCGAGGCCGTCGGCTTTGACGACGGTCGGCAGCGGGCAGGTCCTGACGTATTCCATGGCCGAGCTAGCGTCGGTGAACACCTCGTAGCGCGCGGTCGGGATGCCGTATTTTTTCATGAGATCCTTGGAGAAAACCTTGCTGCCCTCGATGATGGCGGCCTTTTTCTCCGGGCCGAAGCAGGGGATGCCCGCCGCCTCGAGCGCGTCGACCGCGCCGAGCACGAGCGGATCGTCCGGCGCGACGACGGCGAAGTCGATCTTCTCGCGCACGGCGAAATCGACGATGGCGGCGATGTCCTTCGCGCCGATGTTCACGCACAGCGCGTCGGCGGCGATGCCGCCGTTGCCGGGCAGGGCGTAGATCGTCTCAACGGACGGATTTTTCTTCAGGGCGCGGATGATGGCGTGCTCACGCCCGCCGCCGCCCACAACTAGCAGTTTCATGCGCGCCTCCTTAGTGGTGGAACAGACGGCTGCCGGTGAAGGCCATGACGATGCCGTACTTGTTGCACGTTTCGATGACGTTGTCGTCGCGGATGGAGCCGCCGGGCTGGACGATGTACTCGACGCCCGACTTGCGCGCGCGCTCGACGTTGTCGCCGAACGGGAAGAACGCGTCCGAGCCGAGGGACACGCCGGTCAGCTGCGCGATCCATTCCTTTTTCTCCTCGCGCGTGAGCGGCTCGGGCTTGACGGTGAAGCTCTGCTGCCAGACGCCGTCGGCGAGGATGTCCTCGTACTCGTCGGACGTGTAGATGTCGATGGCGTTGTCGCGGTCCGGGCGGCGGATGCCGGGGACGAACTGCAGGCCGAGCACCTTCGGATGCTGGCGCATCCACCAGTTGTTCGCCTTGTCGCCGGCCAGGCGCGTGCAGTGGATGCGGCTCTGCTGGCCCGCGCCGACGCCGATGGTCTGGCCGTCTTTCACGTAGCAGACGGAGTTGGACTGCGTGTATTTGAGCGTGATCTGCGCGAGAAGAAGGTCAATCTTCGCCTGCTCGGGCAGGTCGTGATTTTCCGTGACGATGTTCGTGAGCATATCGGTCGTGATGGGCAGGGAATTGTAGCCCTGCTCGAACGTGATGCCGAAAATGTCGCGGTGCTCGTCGGCCGCGGGCTCATAGTCCGGGTCGATGGCGATGACGTTGTAGTTGCCCTTTTTCTTCGTCTTGAGGATCTCAAGGGCCTCGTCGGTGTAGCCTGGGGCGATGATGCCGTCGGAGACCTCGGCCTTGAGGTACTGCGCCGTCGCGGCGTCGCAGACGTCGGACAGGGCGGCCCAGTCGCCGTAGGAGCACAGGCGGTCGGCCCCGCGCGCGCGGATATAGGCGCAGGCGACGGGCGTGAGCTCGGCGTCCGGCTCGACGAAGTAGATATTCTTCTCCACGTCGCTCAGCGGCAGGCCGACGGCCGCGCCGGCGGGCGAGACGTGCTTGAAGCTCGCCGCGGCGGGCAGGCCTGTGGCCTTTTTCAGCTGGCGGACGAGCTGCCAGGAGTTGAGCGCGTCCATGAAGTTGATGTAGCCGGGCTTGCCGTTTAAGACCGTGATGGGCAGCTCGCCGGATTTCATATAGATGCGGGCCGGCTTCTGATTGGGGTTGCAGCCGTATTTGAGTTCGAGTTCTTTCATCGTTTGCCCTCTTTCTGCTTCAGGATGCCGGACGCGACGGACTCGAGCGCGCGGGGCAGGAGCTTCCACTCGGCCTGCTCCATGACGCGGCGCTGCAGCGTCTGCGGCGTATCGTTTTTGCGGACGGCGACGGCCTTCTGCGCGATGATCTCGCCGCCGTCGGGGATCTCGTTGACAAAGTGCACCGTCGCGCCCGTGACCTTCACGCCGTAGGCCAGCGCGGCTTCGTGGACCTTCAGACCATAGAAGCCCTGCCCGCAGAAGGACGGGATGAGCGACGGGTGGACGTTGAGAATGCGGCGCGGATAGCGGCGCGTGAAGTCCTCGCTGAGGATGGACAGCCAGCCAGCGAGCACGATGAGCTCAATGCCGTGGGAATCGAGAAGCGACAGAAGCTCGCGCTCGAATTCCTCCTGCTCCCGGCCTTTTTTTACGCAGACGGCCGACTCGATGCCGGCTCCTTTCGCCCGCTCGAGCGCGTAGGCGTCCGCGCGGCTGGACACGACGAGCGCGAGGTCTGCCGACGGGAGCTTCCCCGCGGCCTTCGCGTCGATGATGGCCTGGAGGTTCGTCCCGCCGCCCGAGACAAAGACGGCGGTGCGGACGGCGGCCATCAGACGAGCTGGACGCCCTCGTCCGACGAGACGATCTCGCCGAGCACGTAGGCGTCCTCGCCGTGCTCTTTCAAAACGGCGATGGCGGCGTCAGCGACCTCTTTCGCGACGACGACGCTCATGCCGACGCCCATGTTGAACGTGTTGAACATGTCGTGCTCCGGAATGTTCCCGGCCGACTGGATGAGCGAGAACAGCGCGGGCACGCGGACGTCCGCGCGGCGGATGCGCACGCCGACGCCGTCGGGCAGGCAGCGCGGCATGTTCTCATAGAAGCCGCCGCCCGTGATGTGGCTGATGCCGTGGACGTTGACTTTCTCGAGCAGCGCGAGGATGGGCTTAACGTACAGCTTCGTCGGCGCGAGCAGGGCTTCGCCCAGGCTGCGGCCGCCGAGGACCTCGAGCGGGGTGCGCAGGTCGGCGTGCTCGATGTCAAACACCTTGCGCACGAGCGAGAAGCCGTTCGAGTGCACGCCGGACGACGGCAGGGCGAGCATGACGTCGCCGGGCTTGACGGAATTTTTGTCGATGATCTTCTTCTTGTCGACGACGCCGACGGCGAAGCCGGCCAGGTCGTACTCGTCCTCGGGCATCATGCCCGGGTGCTCGGCCGTCTCGCCGCCGATGAGCGCGCAGCCGGACTGCACGCAGCCCTCGGCCACGCCCGCGACGATCTGGGCGATCTTCTCCGGAAAGTTCCGGCCGCAGGCGATATAGTCCAGGAAAAACAGCGGGCGCGCGCCGCAGCAGATGATGTCGTTGACGCACATGGCCACGCAGTCGATGCCGATGGTGTCGTGCTTGTCCATCAGAAACGCGACCTTGAGCTTCGTGCCGACGCCGTCCGTGCCGGAGACGAACACGGGCTGCTCCATGCCGCCAAGGTCCGGGGCGAACAGGCCGCCGAAGCCGCCGATGTCGGACACGACGCCGGGGATGACGGTGCGGGCGATGTGACGCTTCATGAGCTCCACGGATTCATAGCCGGCCGTGATGTCCACGCCGGCGGCCTTATAGCTTTCGCTCTGACTTTTCATGCCTTGCCCTCGCTTTCGGAAATTTTCTGTTCAAAGCGGTTCTTGCGCGTCTGCGACGGGACGGACGTGGGATACTCGCCTGAGAAGCAGGCCGTGCAGAAGCCGAGGTCCTCGTCGCCCGCGAGGCGGACGACGTCCTCCATGCGAAGGTACCCCAGCGTGTCCGCGCCGATGATGTTCGCGATCTCGGCGATGGTGTGGTTGTTCGCGATGAGATTCTCGCGCGAGTCGATGTCCGTGCCGTAGAAGCAGGGGTTGCGGAACGGCGGCGCGGAGACGCGGAAGTGCACCTCCGTCGCGCCGGCCTCGCGGATGAGGCGGACGATGCGGGCCGACGTCGTGCCGCGGACGATGGAGTCGTCAATGAGCACGACGCGCTTGCCGCGGACGACGTCCGCGATCGGGTTGAGCTTGATGCGGACCTTGTCCTCGCGCGATTTCTGGCCGGGCGAGATAAACGTGCGGCCGATATACTTGTTCTTGATGAAGCCGATGCCGTAGGGGATGCCCGACTCGCGCGAGAAGCCGATGGCGGCGTCAAGGCCCGAGTCCGGCACGCCGATGACGATGTCGGCGTCCACGGGGCTGGATTTTGCCAGGAACGCGCCCGCGCGCACGCGCGCTTCGTGGACGCTCGCCCCGTCGATGACGGAGTCCGGGCGGGCGAAGTAGATATACTCGAACACGCACATGGTGCGGTTTGCCTTGCCGCAGTGGTCGCGGATCGTGCGGACGCCCGTCTTGTCGACGACGAGAATCTCGCCGGGCTCAAGGTCCCGGATGAACTTCGCGCCGACGGCGTCGAGCGCGCAGGACTCCGAGGCGACGACGTAGTCGCCCTCGTCCGTGATGCCGTAGCACAGCGGGCGGAAGCCATGCGGGTCGCGCACGGCGATGAGCTTCGACGGCGACATGATGCAAAGCGAGTACGCGCCCTCGATGCGCCCCATGGCCTGATTGACGGCCTGCTCGATGCTCGGCGCGCTCAGGCGCTCTTTCGTGATGAGATACGAGATGACCTCGGTGTCGGACGTCGTGTGGAAAATGGAGCCCTGAAGCTCCAGCTCCTCGCGCAGCTCGAACGAGTTGGTCAGGTTGCCGTTGTGGGCAAGGGCCATGCGGCCCTTGATGTGGTTGACGACGATCGGCTGCGCGTTGAGCCGGCCGCCGCCGCCGGTCGTGCCGTAGCGGACGTGGCCGATGGCGATGTTGCCGAGGCCAAGCTCCTCCATGTGCGCGGGCGAGAACACGTCGTTGACGAGGCCGACGTCCTTGTACGAGCGGAACAGGCCGTCGTCGTTGACGACGATGCCGGCGCTCTCCTGGCCGCGGTGCTGCAGCGCGTACAGGCCATAGTAGACCGTGCGCGCGACGTCGCCCGTCTCGTGGGAAAATACGCCGAAGACGCCGCACTCCTCATGGATGTTTCCGTTCATCTGCTCTCCTCCGAATAATTGAAAAATAGTACCCTTGTTAATCAAGGGCATAGGGGAATGGCTTATTTGTCGCCCATCAGACGGTGCATGACCTCCTGGTACGCGTCCTCGACGCCGCCGAGATCACGGCGGAAGCGGTCCTTGTCGAGCTTCTCGTGCGTGTCGCAGTCCCAAAGACGGCAGGTATCCGGCGAGATCTCGTCGGCCAGGACGATCGTGCCGTCCGGCAGGCGGCCGAACTCGAGCTTGAAGTCGACGAGGTCGATGTTGAGGTTTTTCATGAACGGGACGAGGATCTCGTCGACCTTGAAGGCGAGAGACTTGATCGTCTCGATCTCTTCCTTCGTCGCGAGCTTGAGGGCGAGGGCGTGGTACGTGTTGATGAGCGGATCGCCGAGCGCGTCGTTCTTGTAGGAGAACTCGATGGTCGGCGCGTCAAAGACGATGCCCTCTTCCACGCCGTAGCGCTGGGCGAAGTGACCAGCGGAGACGTTGCGGATGATGACCTCCAGAGGCACGATGGACACCTTCTT
>CAVFYN010000169.1:0-464 GCA_963626425.1 Bacteroidaceae bacterium | reverse complement strand
GACCTCGAGCGGGACGATGGAGACCTTCTTCACGAGCGTCTCGCGGTCGGAGAGCTGCTCGACAAAGTGCGTCGGGACGCCCTTGCTCTCGAGCATTTTCATGAGGTGGTTGCTCATCTTGTTGTTGATGACGCCCTTGCCGACGATCGTGCCGCGCTTTTCACCGTTGAACGCGGTCGCGTCGTCCTTGTAGTCGACGATGACGAGATTCGGGTCGTCCGTCGCGTAGACCTTCTTGGCCTTGCCTTCGTAAAGCTGCTGCATCTTTTCCATGATGTTCAAACCTCCGACTGTAATTTTGTATCTTTCGCGGCGACTTCCGCCGCCATGGTCTGCTTGTATTCTGCCAGGGCTTTTGCCAGCGACGGCTCGCTGAGCGCGAGCATCTGCACGGCTAAAATGCCGGCGTTGTCCGCGGCGTCGACGCCGACGGTCGCGACCGGGATGCCCTTGGGCATCTGGAC
>CAVFYN010000168.1:0-29379 GCA_963626425.1 Bacteroidaceae bacterium | reverse complement strand
GCCCCCTTGTGTAAAGGGGGCTGTCGCCGGAGGCGACTGGGGGATTGTAGGGTTGGATTTTGCAGAAGGGACGCGTCAGAACGGACCCTGCGGCAAACCCTTTGGCTTACAATCCTTCCGTCACGGCGTTCCGCCGTGCCACCTCCCTTTACACAAGGGAAGCTTTGGCGCGGCGCGCGTCCGGCCGCTGAGCGACACCGGTCATCCGATCCATACCCCGGCCGGCAAAAAAGCGGGGGCGTGCTATGCACGCCCCCGCAGGGAAGTTTATCGAAAAAACAGATCTTACACGTCCAGCTCGGAGAGGTCCATGTGGGAGACGACCTCGGCGCAGCGGGGGCAGAGCTCGCCCTCGGCCGGGGCGGTGTGCTTCCAGCAGCGCGGGCATTTCGGGGCCTCGCTCGCCGCGACGGCGACGTGGACGCCGGGGAGCTCCTCGCCCTCGTAGCCCTCGCCGGCGGCGGGGACGACGGTGAGCTTCGAGACGATGCACAGATCGTACAGCGCGAGGTCGGAAAGCTCGGGGATGGGCGTGTCGCCGGCGTAGACCGTGACCTCGGCGTCGAGGTTCTTGCCGATCTTCTTCTCGGCGCGGGCAAGCTCAAGGGCCTTGTTGACGACGGCGCGGAGCTTTAAGAGCTGATCCCACTTCTCCTCCATGCCGGGCGCGAAGTCGATGGCCGGGTCGTAGTCCGGCATCTGGTTGAGCAGGACGGCGTAGGCGTCGGCGTCGGAGCCGTGCGGCATGGCCTGCCAGATCTCCTCGCTCGTGAAGGCGAGGATCGGCGCGAGCAGGCGCACCATGCCGTCCAAGATCGTGTACATGGCCGACTGGGCGGAGCGGCGCTCGAAGCTGTCGCGGCCGGCGCAGTAGAGGCGGTCCTTGATGACGTCGAGGTAGAAGCTCGACATCTCGACGGTGCAGAACGCGCGGATGGCGTGGAACGTCGGGTGGAACTCATAGACCTCGTAGTTCGCGCGGACCTTGGCCGTGAGGCGGTTGAACTGGATGACGGCCCACTGGTCGAGCGCGGTCATGTCGGCGAAGGCGACGCGGTTGTCCGGGTCGAAGCCGGCGAGGTTGCCGATCATATAGCGCGCGGTGTTGCGGATCTTGAGGTAGGAATCGGACAGCTGCTTGAGGATCTCCTTGGAGATGCGCATATCCTGGCGGTAGTCCGACGAGGCGACCCACAGGCGCAGAAGGTCGGCGCCGTAGTCCTTGATGACCTCCTCGGGCGCGACGGCGTTGCCGAGGGATTTGTGCATGGCGCGGCCCTCGCCGTCGACGGTCCAGCCGTGGGTGATGATCGTCTTGTACGGGGCCTGACCGGTCACGGCGATGGAGGTGAGCATGGAGCTCTGGAACCAGCCGCGGTACTGGTCGCCGCCCTCAAGGTACACGTCGGCCGGCCAGCGAAGCTCGGGGCGCTGGCGCAGGACGGCCATGTGCGATGAGCCGGAGTCGAACCAGACGTCCATGATGTCCGTCTCCTTCGTGAACTCGCTTTCGCCGCACTCCGGGCACGTGAAGCCCTCGGGCAGAAGCTCGCTCGCGTCCATCTCGAACCAGCAGTTCGAGCCATGCTCGCGGAACAGGTTCGCCACGCGGTCAATCGTCGCGTCGTTCACGACGGGCTTGCCGCAGTGGGCGCAGTAGAAGATCGGGATGGGCACGCCCCACGTGCGCTGGCGCGAGATGCACCAGTCCGAGCGCTCGCGGATCATGCTCGTCATGCGCTCCTTGCCCCAGTCGGGGTACCAGGTGATGCCGTCGCAGGCGTCGACGGCCTGCTGCTTGATGGCGTCGACGGAGCAGAACCACTGCTCGGTCGCGCGGAAGATGACCGGCTTTTTGCAGCGCCAGCAGTGCGGGTAGGAGTGGACGATGTCCTCCGAGTGCAAAATCGCGCCGCACGCGACGAGGTCGTTGTAGATCGGCTCGGACGCCTTGAACACGTGCAGGCCCTCGTACTTGCGGGCCGAGGCGATGAACAGGCCCTTGGCGTTGACGTTGACGTCCATGTCGCCGGACGTGTCGAGCTGCGGGTACTTCTTGCAGATGGCAAAGTCGTCCGCGCCGTAGGCCGGGGCGGTGTGGACGCAGCCGGTGCCGGCGTCGAGCGTGACGTGCGCGCCGTTGATGACGAGGCTCTTACGGTCCTCGAAAAGCGGATGCTGCGCCGTCATGAGCTCGAAGTCCGACCCGCGCATGGTGCAGATCGTCTCTTCGACCGTGAGGCCGGCCTTGGCCAGGACGCTCTCGACGAGGTCTTTGGCCATGATATAGTTCTCGCCGTTCGACGCGCGGACGACGGCGTATTCAAAGTCGGCGTTCAGGCAGATGGCCTGGTTGCCGGGGATGGTCCAGGTCGTCGTCGTCCAGATGACGAAGTAGGTGTTCGCAAGGTCGACTTTGTCCGCGAGCTTGCCCTGGTCGTCGACGACGCGGAACTTGACGTAGATGGTCTTGACGGGGTCGTCGGCGTACTCGATCTCGGCCTCGGCCAGCGCCGTCTCGTCCGACGGGCACCAGTAGACGGGCTTGAGGCCCTTGTAGATGTAGCCCTTCTTGGCCATCTCGCCGAACACGCGGATCTGCTCGGCCTCAAACTCCGGCTTTAAGGTCAGGTACGGATCGTCCCAGTCGCCGAGGACGCCGAGGCGCTTGAACTCCGTGCGCTGGCGGTCGACGAACGAGAGGGCGAACTGCTTGCACTGCTCGCGGAACTCCGTCGTCGTCATCTCGTCGCGGCGGAGCTTCGTCTTTTTGAGGATGGCGCTCTCGATCGGCAGGCCGTGCGTGTCCCAGCCGGGGACGTAGGGGGCCTGGTAGCCGGTCATGTTGCGGTACTTGACGATCATGTCCTTGAGGATCTTGTTGAGCGCCGTGCCGATGTGGATGTCGCCGTTGGCATACGGGGGGCCGTCGTGCAGGATGAACAGGGGCTTGCCCTCGTTCTTTTTGATCATTTTGCCGTAGATGTCCTTTTCATAGAACGTCTCGAGCATACCCGGCTCGCGCTTGGGCAGGCCGGCGCGCATGGGGAAGTCGGTCTTGGGCAGGTTTACGGTCTTGTTATAGTCCACGTTGGAGTCCTCCAATCAAAAATTTTCCAAATAAAACGCCGCCTCTGTCTCTTTTTGAGAGACAAAGGCGGCGAAATGACCTCTGCGGTACCACTCTCGTTGCCGGGCGCGACGCGTCCGGCCACTTTGGCTGTTCTGTAACGGGAACGCCCGGCAGAGCCTAGTGGGGGAAAACCCGTTCGGTCTGCGGCTCACAGGGGATATGCGCCGGCTGCGCTCCGCCGCCCTTGCAGCAATGATGGGCGGCTCTCTGGGGGAGGCTCGGGCCGGGCACGTGTCCTGTTCACGGCCGGTTTGGCGGTATATTCTTTGAAAAAACGCTCAGCCCGCGGTGTGCGGGTCGTAATTCTTGCCGAATTTCAGGTCGGCGAAGCGGGCATTCTGCAGGTCGGCGTCCGTGATGGGCTCCATGACGCGCGTGGCGGCCGGGTCGGCCGGCTGGGGCGTCTCGCCGACGATGCGGCCGACGGACTGCTCGATCTCGCGCGCGACATCGGCCGGGGCGCGGCTCTCGTCGGCTTCCGTCTCGAAGTCATAGGGCTTTTTCGGCGCGACGGCGGGGTTCAGGTCCATGCGCTTGAGCGCCTCGAGCGCGTTCAAGTGCGACTGCACCTGCTGCTCGATCTGCGCGATGAAATCCTGCGCGATGCGGCGGGCGTTGGCCACGCGCTCTTCGGCGCCGTCGATCTCGTGCTGCACGCTGGCCGTCTTGGTGCGGGCGGAGCCCTCGGCGTCCGAGAGCATGCGCGCGCAGCGCTTTTCCGTCTCGGCGATCATCTCGTCGGACGTTTTCTGCGCGGCGAGGATGGCCTTTTTCATGCTCTCCTCCTGCGCGCGGTACTCCTCGAGCTTCTCGACGAGGACCTTCATCTTGCTCTTGAGCACGGAGTTCTCCTTGTAGAGCGTGACATAGTCCTCAATGAGCGGCTCGAGGAATTCGTCGACCGACTGCATATCATAGCCGCCGAACACGGCTTTGACAAATGTTTTTTCCTGCACTTCCTGCGGTGTAAACATTTCTGAATCTATCCTTTCTCAGGCCGGAGCCTTAGAAGTACATGCCGCTCGACTCCAGCTCGTCGATGAGGTCGCCGACGATGTCGACGTTGTACGGCGTGATGATGTACGTGCTGACGGCGACCTTCTTGATCTTGCCGTCGAGCGCGTAGGCGCAGCCGGACAGGAAGTCCACCAGGCGGCGGGCGACGTCCTTGCTCGTCTGCTCGAGGTTGAGCACGACGGCGTGCTTGTCGCGCAGATGCTCGGCGATGTCGGCGACGTTGTCAAAGCGGTCCGGCTTGACGAGCACGACCTGCAGCTGCGCGGTCGTGTTGATGTTCACGACCTTGCCGCGGCGCTCGCTCGAAGAAGCGCTCGTGCTCGGCGCGATGTCATCGAACGCGGACGGCGAGGACTTCGGCACGGCGGTGCCGGAGACGGGCGCGGAATCAAAGTCGCCGTAGTCGTCAAAATCGTCCTCGTCCTCTTCGGCGTAAGGACGCGCGAGTTTTTTCAGTTCGTCCATAAAACCCATGGTTAGGAGCCTCCTGTATTTTCATCGAATTGGATTCGCGGGATGCGATCAAAATGCGGCCGGGGCCGCGGGCATGGAAAATCAGCGCCGCGAGTAGTCCCGTGCGCCGAAGATGGCCGTTCCGATGCGCACCATCGTCGCGCCGGCGGCGATGGCGTCGGCGAAGTCGCCGCTCATGCCCATAGAAAGACAGTCTATGACGCTATTATCATATGTTTTCGCCTTTATGTCAACATAAAGCTGATACATTTTCTCGAAATATCGGCGGTTCGCGCCCGCTTTTTCCGCGGCGGGCGGGATGGCCATCAGCCCGCGAAGGCGCACGCCGGCGCTCTCGGCGGCAGCGGCCGCGAGGTCATAAAGTGCCTCGGGCGCGACGCCGCTTTTGGCGGCCTCGCCGCCGATGTTCACCTCGAGCAGGATGTCCTGACAAATGCCGCGCTCGACCGCCAGGCGGCTGATGAGCGCGAGCAGCTCCGGCGAGTCGACCGACTCGATGAGGTCGACGGCGCCGACGACCTGCTTGGCCTTGTTTTTCTGCAGATGGCCGATGAAATGCACCGGCGCGCCGGTGTAGGCGCCCTGCGGCAGCTTTTCAAGCAATTCCTGCACGCGGTTTTCGCCGCACGCGTCCACGCCCGCGGCCACGGCCTCGCGGACGGCGTCCGCGCCGTTCATTTTCGTCGCGGCGCAGAGAAGAATCTCATCCGGCGCGCGGCCGGCACGGATGGCCGCCTCGGCCATCTGATCGCGCACGCGCGCGACGTTTTCAGCAATGCTCATGATCCCAGCACGACCTTTCCATTGTAGAGCCCCTTGGCCGAGACGATGACCTCGTCGCCGGGCCAGAGGTTTGCGGTATCGGATTTATCGAGCTCCACGACATAGCTCTCGCCGTTGTCGTAGAGAATGGTGACGGTTTTCCAGCGCGCCGTCGAGCCCTCGAGCACAAAGACGCCGGCGCGGCCGTCGTCGTCGAGGCGGATGGCGTTTTTCGGCACGCGCAGGCCGCTGTACGACGAAAAGACGATGTCCGCGCTCACGCGGCGGAGCAGCGTGACGTCCGCCATGTACCGGTCGCACGAGAGCACGAGCACGCAGCGGCCGCCCTCGCTCTCGCCGATGCGCTCGACGGTCATGGACACGGGCTCGGCCAGATCCTGCGAGAACGTGACGGTCACGGAGCCGCCGCGCGCGGTCTGCGCGGCGTACTCGCTCGGGACGACGGTCGCGTAATACCACGTGTCGCCGGAGATGAGCTTGCCGAACGCGCCGTCCGGCAGGGGCCCGACCGATTCTTCGAGCGTTTCAAGCGTGGAGACGGTCAGCGCGGAGATGTTTTCCGGGCGCAGCAGCGTCTCGAATCCGTCGGCGCTGCCGGAGAAGTAGCCGGGGTGGCCGGCCGTGATCGTGCGCGTGTCGCTGCCGGCCTGGTCGGTGAGGGCGGAGAGCTGCGCGGTCAGCTCGGCGATCTCGCTGCGGATCGTCGCGGAGTCGGCCGAGTCGGAATAGCGGCGGAGGATGAGGCTTTTGAGCTCCGAGCCCGTCGTGGACGCGCCGGTGAAGTCGCGCCGGTTGACGGAGGCGGCCATGGCGGCCATGTCATTTGCGATGCTGGCCTCGAGCGCGGCGATGTCGGAAAACGCCAGCTCCGTGGAATAGGCGTAGCGCAGCTGAGAAAGCTGCTCCGTCAGAGAGTCGATGCGGCTCTGGCGCTGCTGCGCCGTGTCGTCGAGGTAGCCGACGGCGACGGCCTGTCCCGCGCCGACCTTCTCGCCCTCGCCGCGCGAGAGCACGGTGATGGGGTAGCGCGAGGTCAGCACGGACTCGTCGCGCAGGACGTAGCCCGTCGTAAAGCAGGCCTCGCCGGCCTCGTACTCGATGACGACGGACGTCGTGAGCGGATCGTGCACCGCGTTGTAGACCGCGTAGCCGACGTAGCCCAGTACGACGATCAAAAACAGGATCATGATGATGCGGATGAGGACTTTGCCCTGCTTCATGGCGACTCCTAACTTGCCGGGCAGGGCGGTGGCCTTACCCGACGCTCAGACTGACCGGCTGGGCCGGCACGATGGTGGAGACGGCGTGCTTGTAAATGATCTGCTGCTTGCCGTCCGTGTCCAGACAGATCATGAAGTTGTCATAGGCGGTGATGACGCCGCGCAGCTGGAAGCCGTTGATGAGAAACACCGTCACGGCGCTTTTTCTGGCCTTGACGCGGGCGAGGAACAGGTCCTGGAGATTTTCCGGTTTTGTCATGGGTATTACCTTCCTTTCTGTAATACCCATATCATACCAGCTATGCGCGGTCGAATCCCGACACAAGCGGTCGGACCGCTTCCAGAACGAGCGAAAAATCGGGCTGCGCCGGCATTTCGATCCACGAAATGGCGGGATTCCGGCGGAACCACGTCCGCTGCCGCTTGGCGTAGCGGCGCGAGCCCTGCTGGATCAGGCGCACGGCCTCGTCCATGGAGTATTCGCCCGCGAGCGCGCGGACGATCTCCTTATACCCGATGGCCTGCATGGCCGTCGCGTCCGGCGGGATGCCGGCGTCCAGCAGCGTTTTTACCTCGTCGACCAGCCCGTCCGCCATCATGGTCTCCACGCGCGCGTCGATGCGCGCGTACAGGTCGGCGCGGTTTTGAAAATCCAGCCCGATCCAAACGGGTGAGTAGCGCGGCGGGACGAGCTTCGACGCGCGGTCGTGCTCGGTCATGGTGACGCCGGTCTCTTCGAAAATTTCCAGCGCGCGGATGATGCGCTTGCGGTCGGACGGGTGCAGGCGCGCGGCGGAGTCGGGGTCGACTTCGCGCAGGCGGGCAAGCAGCGGCTCGATGCCGGATCCTTCAGCCTCGCGCTCGAGCGCTTCGCGGCGGCCGGTCTGCGGGCAGGGCGCAAAGCCGCGGCCCGCGACGAGGCTGTCGACATACAGCCCCGTGCCGCCGGCGATGACGGCGATTTTCCCGCGCGATAAAATATCGTCCACGCACTTGCCGGCTAGGTCGACGTAGCGGCCGGCGGAAAAGCGCTCGCGCGGGTCGATGACGCCGACCATGTGGTGCGGGACGCCCTGCATTTCGTCCTCCGTCGGCGCGGCCGTGCCGATGACCATGCCGCGGTAGAGCTGCATGGAGTCGCACGAGACGACCTCGCCGCCAAGCGCTTGGCACAGCGCGACGGCCAGTTTTGTTTTCCCCGTGGCCGTCGGGCCGACGACGCAGATGACGCGATCCATGGAAAACTCCTTTTCAGGCCCGGCCGAACTGGCGCTCGAGCTGGCTGCCCGAGAGCGTGATGCAGACAGGGCGGCCGTGCGGGCAGTATTTGATGTCGTCGCGCGTCAGGACCTCGCGCACGAGCGCGGCGATCTCCTCGGGCTGCGTGACCCAGTTGGCCTTGATGGCCGACTTGCACGCGACGGTGTGCAGCAGATGGTCGCGCCGGTCCTCCGCGGGCAGCGCGCGCGACTCCATGAGCGCCGAGGCAAAGCCGGAGAGCGAGCTGACGGCGTCGCCGGCGTCGATGTCCGACGGGATCTGGCGGATGAGGACGCTGCCGCCGCCGAATTCCTCGACCTCGTAGCCGTACTCGCGCAGAAGCTCGGCGTTGTCGAGCAGGGTCGCGGCCTCCTCGCGGTCGAGTTCGGCGGCGATGGGCTCGAGGAGCACCTGGCTCATGACGGGCGCGCGCGTCGCGCGCAGCTTTTCAAACAGGACGCGCTCGTGCGCGGCGTGCTTGTCGATGAACAGGACCTTGCCGTCCTGCTCGACGATGATGTACGTCCGCAGCACCTCGCCGACGATGCGGTACGGCGCGGTCGGGACGGGGAGCTCCGTCTGCGGGGCCTCCTCCTCGATCGCGCGCGGCGCGGGCTCCGGCGCTTTCGGCGCGGGCTGGGGCGTTACGATGTGGATCTGCTCGTGGACGCTCGCCTGCGGCTCGAGCTCGCTCGGCCAGGCGGGGACGGACGTGCGGAACGCCGCCTGCGTCTGCGGCACGCGGACGGCCGGAGCCGGAGCGGGCGCGGAAGGCGCCGGGCGCTCGGCCTTTTCGGCGAGCGAAGCGTACTCGCGCGCGGGCATCTGGCGGAAAAAGTCGTCCTTTTTCTCCGGCAGCGGCGCGCTGGATGCGGGCGCGGGCGCGGCCGGGGGCTTCAGGCGCATCTCCGGGCGGCCGGGCGCCTGGTCAAGCGCGCCGAGCGCGCCGTAGTGCACGCAGTCGAACACCGCGCGCTCGGACAGAAATTTGACCTCCGTCTTGGCCGGGTGGACGTTGACGTCCACCTGCGTGACGGGCATGGTGATGTGCAGCACGCAGGCCGGGAAGCGGCCCTGCATGAGCTGGTTGCGGTAGGCCTCCTCGAGCGCCGCGGTCAGGAGCTTGGATTTGACATAGCGGCCGTTGACGAAAAAGTGCTGATAGTTGCGGTTGCCGCGGGCGCTCGTCGGGCGGGAGATGAAGCCGGAGACGGCATACTGCTCCCACTGGCTGTCCACCGCGATCATGTCCGCCGCCGTCTGGCGGCCGAGGACGCAGTACACGGCGCTTTTGAGCTCGCCGTCGCCGGGCGTGGAGAGTAGCTCCGCGCCGTCGCGCAGGAAGCGGAACGCGATCTCCGGGTGCGCGAGCGCCTGCCGCTGGACGACGGAGAAGCACGCCGCGCCCTCGGCGCTGTCGCGCTTCATGAATTTCATGCGCGCGGGCGTGTTGAAAAACAGGTCGCGCACGACGATCGTCGTGCCCGTCGGGCAGCCGGCGGGCGTGTTGTCGGTGACGACGCCGGCCTCGAGATGCAGCGCCGTGCCGCATTCGTCGCCGGGACGGCAGGTGAGCAGGTCGATGCGCGACACGGCCGAGATGGCCGCGAGCGCCTCGCCGCGGAAGCCGAGCGTGCCGATGGCGTCCAAGTCCTCGGCGCGGCGCAGCTTGCTCGTCGCGTGGCGCAGAAATGCCGTCGGCACGTCCTCCGGGGCCATGCCGCAGCCGTCGTCCGTCACGCGCAGAAAGCTCATGCCGCCGTTTTGAATTTCGACGGTGATGTTCTTCGCGCCGGCGTCGATGGCGTTTTCGACAAGCTCCTTCGCGGCCGAGGCCGGCCGCTCGACGACCTCGCCGGCCGCGATGAGGTCGGCGACGTGCTGGGATAATTGGGCAATGACGGCCAAGGAGCCGCCTCCTTCCTTATTACAATAGAAACTCAGCCGAACACCGTCGGCAGGTGCATCAGGCCGAGCGAGACGGCGTTGACCGCCATGTGGAGCAGGATCGCCGCCCACAGGTTCCCGGCCTTTTCGTATGTCCAGCCGAGCGCGATGCCGGCGGGCAGATACTCCAGCGCGGCCAGCACGATCGTCCCGGCCGGGACGGCGCCGAAATACTGCCACACGTGGAGGAACGAAAACAGCAAAATGGATAAAATGTACGCCCAGACGCGGCTTCTTCTCTGCACGGAGCCGAACACGAGCCCGCGCATGAGCGTCTCTTCAACGATGGGCGCGATGATGACCGTGAACACGACCGTAAAGCCGAAGCTCTCGCTCGCAAGCGAGTCCACCGCGGCGTTGTTTGGGTTCACAAGGCCCGGAAACAGCCAGGAATACAGCGCGCCGAGCACGGCCATGGCCGCATAGTAGAGCACGAAGCCCAGGATCAGCGCCTGGAGAAAGTTCCAGAAATGCCGCGGGATGTTGCACAGGGAATTCCACAAAAACCGGTGGAAAATGAGCAGCGTGATGAGCAGATTCAGCCCGAAGTACACGGCGTTGAGCCGCACGCCGGACGACCAGCCGAGCGCGGAAAACAGCCACGACAGCAGCAGCGACAGGAAAAACACGTAAAACGGCAGGTAGATCCAGCCGGCGATCTGCTCGGCCTGCGTCATGGACGAGCCAAGGTTATAGCGCTTCACGTCGCGCCTCCTTTGTTTGGATTTCAGAGCATCTGCTTGAGCTCATAGAGGATGTTCATGGCCTCGATGGGCGTGAGCGTTTCGACGGTGATGGATGCGAGACGATCGCGCAGCGCCGTGTCGCCGAGGGCGTCCATGGTGATCTGCGGCTCGTCGGGTGCCTCGGCGGCGCGGGCGGGCTGCTCCATCGTGCCCTGCGACTCGAGCTCGCGCAGCAGCTGGCGCGCGCGGGTCACGACGCGGTCGGGCAGGCCGGCGAGCTTTGCGACCTCGACGCCGTAGCTCTGGTCGGCCGCGCCGGGGACGATGCGGCGCAGGAAGATCATGTCGCCCGCGCGCTTTTTCACGGCGATGTTGAAATTCTTCACGCCGCTCAGCTCCTGCTCGAGCACGGTCAGCTCGTGATAGTGCGTGGCAAAGAGCGTTTTCGCGCCGAGCCTCTTCGGGTCGGCCGCGTATTCCAGGACGGCGCGGGCGATGGCCATGCCGTCGTACGTCGACGTGCCGCGGCCGATCTCGTCGAGGATGAGCAGGCTGCTCGGCGTCGCGTTTTTGAGGATGTCGGCGACCTCGCTCATCTCGACCATGAACGTCGACTGCCCGGCTGCAAGGTCGTCCGACGCGCCGATGCGCGTGAAGATGCGGTCGACGATGCCGATGCGGGCGGACTTGGCCGGGACGAACGAGCCGATCTGCGCCATGAGCACGATGAGCGCGACCTGGCGCATATACGTGGATTTGCCGGCCATGTTCGGGCCGGTGAGGATGGAGACCTGATTGCCCTCCGCGCCGAGGACAGTGTCGTTCGGGACGAAGAGCGAGCCCTTTAACATCTGCTCGACGACGGGGTGGCGGCCCTCGCGGATCTCGATGCGGCCGGACAGGTCGATGTCCGGGCGGCAGTAGCCGTTCCGAACGGCGACGTCGGCAAGCGAGAGCAGCGTGTCAAGCTCGGCCACGGCTGCGGCCGTGGCGCGGATGCGGCCGCTCTGGGCCGTGAGGGATTCGCGCAGGCCGCAGAACAGCTCGTATTCGAGCGACGTGATGCGGTCCTTCGCCGTCAGGATCGTGTTTTCGAGCTCTTTTAATTCCTGCGTGATGTAGCGCTCGCAGTTGGCGAGCGTCTGCTTGCGGATGTAGTCCTCCGGGACCTGGTCGGCGAAGGATTTGGAGACCTCGATATAATAGCCGAACACGCGGTTGTAGCCGACTTTGAGCTTCGGGATGCCCGTACGCTCTTTTTCGCGCGTCTCGATGGCCGTCAGGCTGCCGTTGCCGCCGGACATGATCTCGTGCAGGCGGTCGAGCTCTTCGTTGTAGCCCGTGCGGATCATGCCGCCCTCGCGGACGGTGAAGGGCGGCTCGTCGACGACGGCGCGGTCGATGAGCGATTTGAGGTCGGCAAGATCGTCCAGCCGGCCGGCGAGGTCAATGAGCTGCGGCGCTTCGAGCGCGGAAAGCTGCGTTTTGATCTCCGGCAGCGCCGCGGCGCCGGAGGCGAGGGAGACAAGGTCGCGGCAGTTGGCCGTGCCCGCGATGAGGCGGCCTAAAATGCGCTCGTAGTCCGTCACGGTGCGGAGCAGCTCCGCGATCTCGCCGCGCGCGACGGTGTTTTTCACAAGCTCGGCCACCGCGCCGCTGCGGCGGCCGATGGCGGCCGGGGACAGCAGCGGCCGCTCGAGCCACGAGCGCAGCATCCGCCCGCCCATGGCCGTTTTCGTGCGGTCGAGCACCCATAAAAGCGTGCCGCGCTTTTCCTTGGCGCGCATGGTCTCCGTCAGCTCGAGATTTCGCCGCGCGGCGAGGTCGAGCCCCATGTAGCGGCCGGAGACGTAATACTCCAGCGCGCGGATGTGCCCGAGGTCGGACTTCTGCGCGTCCTTCAGGTGCGAAATAAGCGCGCCCGCCGCCGTGACGGCGCACGACGCCGCCGGGGAGGCCAGCTGCTCGGGCATGGCGGAGAGCTGCTGGGAGAGCGCGTCCGCCGCGCCGGAAAATTCCGCGTCGGTGCCGACCTCGTGGCAGCAGGCGAGGCGGCCGGTCAGGGCGTCTGTGATCGTCTTGTCCTCCGCGGCCGTGCCGCCGAGGAGCACCTCGCTCGGCGCGAAGCGGCCGAGCTCGTTGACGGCCTGCTCGGCCGCGCCGTCGCCGGAGGCGAGGGTGGCGAACAGCGCGCCGGTCGACACGTCGCAGAACGCGAGGCCGAACGAGCCGGCCGCGCCGTAGACGCAGGCAAAGTAGTTGTTGCGCCGCTCCTCGAGCATGGAGCTCTCCGTGACAGTGCCGGGCGTGACGATGCGGATGATGTCGCGCTTGACGAGCCCCTTTGCAAGCGCCGGGTCCTCCATCTGCTCGCAGATGGCGACCTTGTAGCCCTTGGCGACGAGGCGGGCGATGTAGCTCTCGGACGAGTGATACGGGACGCCGCACATGGGGATGCGGTCGACGGCGTCCTTCGCGCGGTCGCGCGTTGTAAGCGTCAGGTCCAGCTCGCGGGAGGCGAGCTTGGCGTCCTCGGCGAACATCTCATAAAAATCGCCGAGGCGGAAGAACAGGATGCAGTCTTTGTTCTGCTCCTTGATCTCAAGGTACTGCTTCATCATGGGGGTGAGCTCAGCCAAGGATGCGGCCTCCTTTTGCGGAAAATTATTCGGCGCGGCCGGTCATGGACCACGTGCCCGCGTCCGTGATGGTCACGGGGCGGAACGTGCCGATCCACTCGTCCGGGCCGGTCAGGCGGACGAGGCGGCCGCCGTCCGTGCGCGCGGTGAGATGCTCGCCGTCGCGCCCGTCGATGAGGCAGCGCTGCGTCGAGCCGATGTAGGCGCGGTGCTTTTCCTCCGAAATGCGGTTCTGTGCGGCGACGAGGCGGTCAAAGCGGACCTGCTTCTGTGCGCGCGTGAAGGGATCGGGCATGGACGCGGCCGGCGTGCCGACGCGCGGAGAGTAGATAAACGTGAACAGCGCGTCGTAGCGCACGCGCTCAATGAGGCGCATCGTGTCCTCGAATTCCTCGTCCGTCTCGCCGGGGAAGCCGACGATGACGTCGCTCGTGAGCACGATGTCCGGCATGACGGAGCGGGCGTAGTCGACAAGCTCTAAATACTGCGCGGACGTATACGACCGGTTCATGGCGCGCAGCACGCGGTCGTTGCCCGCCTGGAACGGCAGGTGGATGTGCTTTGCGATGTGGTCGTTCGCGGCCATGGTGTCAAAGAGCTTTTTCGACGCGTCTTTCGGGTGCGACGTCATAAAGCGGAGCAGATAGTCGCCCGGGATCTTCGCGATCTCGCTCAGAAGATCGGCAAAGTCGACGCCGAGGCCGAGGTCCTTGCCGTAGGAGTTGACGTTCTGGCCGAGCAGCGTGATGTCGCGGTAGCCCGCGCCAATCATCTGCTTTGCCTCTTCGAGGATGTCCTCCGGCCGGCGGCTGCGCTCGCGGCCGCGAAGGTAGGGGACGATGCAGTAGGTGCAGAAATTGTTGCAGCCGTACATGACGGACAGCCAGCCCTTGAGCGTGTTTTCGCGCACGACGGGAAGGCCCTCGGCGATGGACCCGGCCTCGTCCGCGACGGCGAACTGCCGGTCGCCGCTTTTTAAGACGCGCTGCAGAAGCTCCGGGAACTGCCACAGGTGGTGCGTGGAGAACACGCAGTCGACGTGGCGGTAGCTCTCGCGGATCTTTTGGACGACGTGCTCCTGGCCCATCATGCAGCCGCACAGGAAAATTTTCTGCTGCGGGTGGCGGCGCTTCGTGTGGACGAGCGCGCCGACGTTGCCGAACACGCGCTGCTCGGCGTGCTCGCGGACGGCGCAGGTGTTGATGACGATGACGTCCGCGCCCTCCTCCGTGTCCGTGAACACGTAGCCGCACTGGCGCAGCATGCCGCGGATGCGCTCGGAGTCGGCCTCGTTCTGCTGGCAGCCGTACGTGTCGACGAACGCCGTCGGCACGTCGCCGCGGCGGGCCCAGTAGCTCTTGATCTCTTCACAGATCTCCGCCTGCCGGGCAAGCTGCTCCGGGGAGATCACGGTCGTTTTCTGTTCCAATGGTGTCCTCCAAAATTCGCGTCTGCGCGCCCTGTCCGATTGCGGAATCAGCTTCAAAAGATCTGTCACCCTGAGCTTGCCGAAGGGTCTTGCCGATTACGGAGAACTCCTTCGCGCTCCGGCGCTGAAAAAGAACGAGCAAACGCACCAATATTACTGAATAAATAATTTTAGCATTTTCGCGCTTTGATTGCAAGAACGGCCCGGATGTTTTTCTGCTGGAACAATGCCGGGATCTATGGCATACTAAAAATCAGAAGAAGAATGAACCCACGAAAGGAGAATCAATTATGGAGAGAACCGTTTTCAATCTCGCCGCGCACACGAAGGAGGTCGGCGGACACTTTGAGCGCAGAAAGGCGCCGAGCGGCATCGAGATGGACATGCCCATCTGGGACGCGGGGTGCTATGCCCGGGCGCTCGAGCTGCTGCGGCCGTGGCGCGAAAAGCCGGACGGGCGGTATTACCTGACGGACGCCCCGGCGACGTGGCTCATCATCGCGCTCATCTCCGCGCTGCGCCCCGCGCGCGTCGGCTATCTCTACATGAAGGAGGACGGCACGGAGGTCGACATGGTGCGCCTTGCCCGCGGCGTGAAGCCGAAGGCGGAAAACTACGACTGCGCCTTTGAGGTCATCGAAGATGGCGACCGGCTCTACGTCAACATGAATTCCGACCGCCCCGTCATCGACATCGCGGCCAACGGCGGCCCGCACACGTTCGACATCAAAAATATCCCGTTCATCACCATCCCGGACCTCCCGAAGGACAAGCACATTTTCATGCACGCCAAGGGCCGCTTCTGCGTCATGGACGTCGTCGCGTGGAACTATTTAGAGGGCGCGAAGAGCTTCTCCATCGCCTGCCACGACGAGGACTACGTCTGCTGCTATTCCGCCGACCCGGCAATCGCTGTCGGCGACGTGACGAAGCGGACGATCGAAAACCCGCTCTGATCTCAAAAAATCCCAGGCGGCCGGGCACCCGGCCGCTTTTTTTGCACAAAAATCCGGAAAAATGCGAAAAGGGTTTGCTTTTCTTGCTTTGTTCCTATACAATTAGAACGCAATTGGACGCGGGCCGCGGCCCGCGAAGGAGAGAAAAGGGAACATGAACTACGCAAAACGTGTCGCGGTGTACTGCCTCGGCATGGTGCTGCTCGCGCTGGGCATCACGCTCAATACGAAAACGGCGCTCGGCGTCTCGCCGCTCGTCGCCATCGCGTACTGCGTGTCGCTCCTGCGCGGCATTTCGTTCGGCAATACGGCGCTTGTGGCGTACCTCGTCTATTTCATCCTCGAGGCTATTCTGAAGCGCAAGACGCTGCGCGCGTTTGACTTTTTGCAGATCCCGTTCTGCTATCTGTTCACGCGGTGCATGAACCTGTTTTCCGCCGCGCTGCCGACGGCGGAGGGGATGCCGCTGCGGCTTGTCATGCTCGTAATCGCCATTTTGTGCACGGGCTTCGGCGCGGCCATCATGGTCGCCATGCGCCTGATCCCGAACCCGGCCGACGGCCTCGTGCAGGCCATCGGCGACACGCTCGGCAAGAGCATGGGCTTTGCGAAGAATTTATTTGACGCCGTGAGCGTCGTCATCACGGCGATCATCGGCTTTCTCGCCGCCGGGAAGCTCGTCGGCATCGGCCTTGGCACCGTGTGCGCCATGCTCGGCACGGGGCGCGCCGTCGCGCTGTGCAATCACCTGTTCGGCGCGCGCATGGAGCGCGTGCGCGCCGCCGCGCCCATCTCGTGGCTCGGCGAGGGCGCTGCGGACGTTGACATCGAAGCGCCTTCGCGTTAAAATACCAAAGTTACGGAACAATACGAAAGGAATCCTCCGCCAAAGCGGAGGAGAGGGCTATGATCGACTTCAAACAACCTACGCTGCAAGACCGCCGGTGGGCGGAGGAAATCTTATTTGAAATGGGCACGCGCAGCTGCGAGGACACGTTCATCGTGCTCTACACGTGGCAGCACGCCTACGGCATCCACATCGCGCGCATGGGCGATTTTCTCATTGGCTATATGGCCGCCGCGCATGGCACGACGTACCTTTACCCCATGGGCCACGGCGACGTCAGGCCCGTCATCGAGGCGCTCCATGAGGACGCCAAAGAGCGCGGCGCGCTGCCGTTCCGGCTCATCTGCGTCACGCCGGACATGCAGAAAACGCTCGACGAGACGTTCCCCGGCCGCTTCACCTACCAGTCCGACCGCGACAGCTTCGACTACGTCTACGCCATCGACAAGCTGTGCGACCTGACGGGCAAGAAGCTCCAGGCCAAGCGCAACCACATCAACCGCTTCGTGCAGAATTTCCCGGACTGGACGGCCGAGCCCGTCACGGCGGACAACATGGCCCAGTGCCTCGAGGTCGAGCGCCGCTGGCAGATCGACGCCGCGGCCGACACCGTCGCCGGGAGCGAGGAGGAAGAGGACCAGAAGGACGAGGACGTCGCGCTCCACACGGCCATGCGCGAATTTGACGCGCTCGGGCTCGAGGGCATCCTCATCCGCGCCGGCGGCAATCCCGTCGCCTTCGCGCTCGGCAAGCAGGTGAGCGCGGACAGCTACAACATCCACTTTGAAAAGGCCGACGCGAACATCCAGGGCAGCTACGCCATCGTCAACCGCGAGTACGCCCGCTGGATCCGCGACCATTACCCGTCCGTCCAGTGGATCAACCGCGAGGACGACATGGGCGTCGAGGGCCTGCGCAAGGCCAAGGAGTCCTACCACCCCGATCTTCTCATCGAAAAGCACACCGCCTTCTGGCAGGAGTGAGCGCATTCCCCGCCGGGCGTCCGGCGGGGATTTTTTCTTAAAATAATTTTCCGGAGGGAGAACCTATGTACACCATGAGACGGTCGACCGTTTCCGACATCCCGCGCGAGCGCGAACTCTGGCGCATGTCGTTCGGCGACGACTGGGAGTATATCGACACGTATTACGACCACACGCAGGACCCGGACTGGGCCGTCGTGCTCGAGGACGAGGACGGCGTCGTGCAGACGATGCTCATCGGCTTCCCCGTGCAGCAGACGCTGCCCGACGGGGCGCAGATCCCGGCCATTTATTATTACGCCCTCGGCACCGACCCGGCCGTCCGCGGCCGCGGGTACGGGCGGGCGCTGTTCCGGTACGCGGAAAAGACGTTTTTAGGCGAGGGCCGGCCGGTCATGACGCTTTTGCCTGGCGAGCCGTCGCTTTACAACTTCTTTTTGAGCATCGACTATGACGACCGCAACTTCTTCATCCGCCGCCTGGAGACCGCGCACGCCGACCTGCCCGCGCCGGAGGGCGAGGCGCAGCCGATTGGCCCCGCGGAGTACAATACGCTGCGCGAGCGCTACCTCGCCGGGTCGTTCCACCTGTCGTTTGACGACCGCTACGTCCGCCACCAGAAAAACGTCGCGCGGCTCTACCGCGGCGACCTGCTGAAGATCGCGTTTTCCGACACGGACGGCTGCGCGAGCGTGGAGTACGCGGAGGACGGCGCGCTGCTCGTCAAGGAGCTCCTCGTCCCGGCCGGCCGGACGCTTGCGGCGCTCGCGGCCATCGCGGAGAAGTTCCCGTGCGAAAATCTCGTCGTGAATCTCCCGGCCATGCCGGGCTTCGATGAGCTCGGTGAGATCGCGCCCTACGGCGTGACGCACTGGATGGACGAAGGCCAGAAAAAACTGCTTTCCGGAAGGAAGGACGGGTATCTCGGCCTCGCGCTCGACTAAAATCCCGGAGGAAGACCCATGTCCATCGAAAAAGTCAAAGCATACCTCGCCCCGCTGGGGTTAGAGCCCCGCGTGCGCGAGCTGCCCGTCAGCTCCGCGACGGTCGAGCTGGCCGCCGCGGCCCTCGGCGTCGAGGGCGCGCGCATCGCAAAGACGCTCTCGTTCGACGTTTCGGGCGAAACGGTGCTCGTCGTCGCGGCGGGCGACGGGCGCATCGACAACAAAAAGTTCAAGGCGCACTTCCGCGTCAAGGCCAAAATGCTCCCCGCCGCGGACGCCGAAGCGCGCACCGGCCACGCCGTCGGCGGCGTGTGCCCGTTCGCCGTGGCGGACGGCGTGACGGTGTATTTGGACGAGTCGCTGCGCCGGTTTGAGACCGTCTACCCCGCCTGCGGCAGCGCAAATTCGGCCATCGAGCTCACCCCGGAGGAATTGGAGCACGCCGCCGACCGGTTCGCCGGCTGGGTGGACGTGTGCAAATTGCCGGAGGCAGGGGAGTAGGGGCGGATATCATCCGCCCGCCCGACTGCGCCGCCGCGTCTGCACCGCGCCGATTGCGGAACGCGCCTTCCGAAAGGCTCCCCTGCAAGGGGAGCTGTCGGCGGAGCCGACTGAGAGGTTCAAAAGGCTGGCGTTTTTGCAGGGCGCAACCGAAATCCGCGGCCGCGCAAAACCTCTCCGTCACGGCCTTGCGGCCGTGCCACCTCCCCTTTCAGGGGAGGCTTTGGCGCATTCGCCTATTTTGCCGCGGTGCATGACCGCGCACTCCTATTCCGCCCCGCATCCCCCCACATCGTCCTCAAAGGAGGTCCCACTATGAAAAAGCGGATATTTTCCATCGTCCTCATCTTCGCGGTGCTTCTCTCGGCGCTGCCCGTCACGGCGTGTGCGGCGGAGGTTGGGTTTTCCGACGTGCCGGAGGGGAGCACGTTTTATGAGAACGTCTGTCAGGCCGTCGAGGCGGGCGTGATGGTCGGGCAGACGGCCGAGCGGTTCGGCGTGCGCGGGCAGCTGACGCGGCTGGCGGCGCTTATCATCGCCTGCCGGGTCAATGGGATCTACGAGACGGGCAAGAGCCCCGTGCTCACGGACGAGAGCGGGGACTACCTCGCGCCGTGCCTTGCCTACGCGGAGCAGCATGGCTTGAGCGTGCCGTTTGAATCCGTGACCGGCGCCGTGACGCGCGCGGAGATGGCCGTGCTGCTCGGCAGCGCGCTGCCGGACGCGGCGCTTGAGGAGATGAACGCCGTCGCGGACGACAGCCTGCCGGACGTGAAGCTCTCGGACAGCTTCGGCCCCGCCGTCTACCGGCTCTACCGCGCGGGCGTGCTCACGGGCTCCGACGCGGCCGGGTCGTTCCGGCCGGAGGCGACGATCTCGCGCGGCGCGGCCGCGGCCATCGCCACGCGGCTGCTGCGGCCGGAGCTGCGCAAAACGCTCTCTTTTTATGAGAGCGAGACGCACACGGAAACGCTCGCGGGCGGCGGAAAGCTGACCGTGTTCACCGCGAGCGTCGGCAACGGCGACGCCGTGACGTTCGGCTCGCTCAAGGGTGCAAAGCCGGGCACGACCGTCGCGGAATTCACCGTCCCGGGCGGGATGCTCTACACGACGGACGGCTCGGGCTGGCACAAGACGCTGCTGACGGCCGGGACGTATGACGGCGCGACGCTCTTCGTGCTCGATTCGTCGGACGGGCGGTCGTATATGGGGTATCTGCCGCAGTCGTGGACGGAGCTCGGCAGCGGCTCGCGCCGGTTTGAGCCGGGGCAGAACGGCTACCTTTCCGTCACAGAGGAAGACGGCGGCTTCACCGTCGCCATGATCGCCCTGACGACCGAGCCGCGCGCGCAGGCGGAGTTCACGTTCGTCTCGGGCAAGGCGCGGCTTCTCGACTGGGCGCGCTCGGGGTGCGACCGGCTCTGGAACACGTATGCAAACTCCGGCTCGGGCCGGTGGTGCTCCGACGGGTACTACTGGCCGTCGCCGTCGACGTATGAGCCGTCGGGCGAGAATATTTTCTACGCGATGACGGACGCGTACATCTGCCGCAGCATGCTCGCCCTGACGGGCTACGACCGGCTGGCCTACGACCTCGGCGCGGCCATGATGGACGTCATGGCAAAGCGCCAGAACGAGATGGGCTATTTCCCGACGCTGCCCGAGAGCACGTGGCTGTCCGGCGAGTACGGCGTCGGCGCGGGGTTCTACGACACGCGGTTCAACACCGACCTTGTGCAGATGTTCCTGGACGCGTATGAGTGCTACGGCCTCGCGCGCTTCCGCGCGGTGCTCGACCGCTATCTGGACTTCTACACGGACTACGCCGCGTCGCACCACAACGTGACGGCCTCCGGCGGATGGTTCGTCTGGGACTATGACGACGCTGCGGGCGGCCACCGGACGCACACGTCGCTCAACCACCAGCTTGCCGAGGCGCTTTTGCTCTTCCACCTGGCCGACAGCCTCGGCCGCAGCGACCTGACGGCGCTCGGCGACCGGCTGCTGCTGGCCATCACGGACACGACGAGAAGCTGGGTGCGCGCGGACTCGAATCTGCACTACGGCGTCTACCCGAACGGCAGCTTCGGCGGGCAGGACTATCCGTACCTGACGTACAACGACCTGTACGACATGCAGGTCTATCTGCAAAAATCCCGCGGCGCGCGAAGCGGCGCGCTCGACACGCTCATGGCCGCCAAGCTGCGCTGGATGCAGAAAAACGGCGTCACGGGCTACAAGAAATAAAAAAATTTGCGGGGCGAGAAAATTCGCCCCGCTTTTTTTGGAACCAAACCGCCCGGAAATGCGTCTTGATAGATAGAAAAGCGAAAGGGGCGGACCCACATGAAACGGATGATCCCCGGCGCGGCCGCGCTTGCGGCGCTCGCGCTTTTGACGATGCTGTCCGGCTGCGCGCAGGCGCAGGCGGCGGACGATCCCATTTTGCCGGACGACAAGACCGCGCAGACCGGCGAGCCGGCCGGCGAGCAGACGCCGGACGCCGAGCCGGACGCGGAGACCGAAACGCCCGAGGCCATGCTGACCGGCACGGTCGTGCAGGTCGAATCCCGCACATTCCTGCTCGCGGCGGACGACGGGCTGTACACCGTCACCCTGGACGCGCCCGTTCTGAGCGCGGACGGCCAGACGACGGACGCCGCCGTTGAAACCGGGATGCGCGTGGCCGTGTACTATTCCGGCACGATCGCGGAAGTTTACCCCGCCCGCCCGGACGGAGTGACGGACGTGCAGATATTATCCGACGCGGACGACCGCGTGGGCCTGTACCTTCGCGCGCTGGACGACCTCTGGGGCGAGGACGCGGCGCTCAACGAGGGCCTAGAGTACCTCGCGTTCAATCTTGGCGGCGCGACGAACCTCTCCGCGGGCGAAAAAGCGGCGTTTTCGTACCTCGCCGCCGGGAAATACGACCTGATGCCCGTCACCGGCACGTTCGACGAGCTGTGCGACGAGGGCTACATCGACCGCGACGCGCTCTATTTTGAAAACGGCCTGATGATCGAGCTGACCGTCTCGGACGAGACGGACGACGGCTTCACGTTCGACCTCACAAAATGGCGCGGCGGCCTGGCCGCGTACACGTACTACGGCTGCAAAGCCCTGCGCGGCGCGGACGGGCAGTGGACGTACACAGTCGGCGCGGAAATGATCTCGTAAAGCAAAAAAATCCCCCGCGGAGCGCACTCCGCGGGGGATTTTGGCGTCTAATTATAAAAACTGCGCGAAAACGGACGTGCCGACGACGGTGAGCAGGCCGGAGACAACGATGGACAGGCTGCTCATGGCGCCCTCGACGTCGCCGAGCTCCATGGCGCGGGCGGTGCCGATGGCGTGGGAGCTCGAGCCGATGGCGATGCCGACGGCGATGCGGTCGGTGATGCGGCAGAGCTTGCAGAACGCGGGCGCAAAGACGTTGCCGATGACGCCGGTGATGAGGATGACGGCGACGGTCAGCGTGACGTAGCCGCCGAGCTCGTCGCAAAGGCCCATGCCGATGGCCGTCGTGATGGACTTCGGCAGGAACGTGACGTATTCCTCATGCGTGAGCGAAAACAGCGCCGCCATGGCCAGCACGCACACGAGCGAGGACAGCACGCCCGAGCCGATGCCGAGCAGGATGGCCTTTTTGTTCTTCTTGAGAAGGTCGAGCTTTTCATACAGCGGCACGGCCAGGCAAACCGTCGCGGGCGTGAGCAGGTAGCTCAGATATTTCGCGCCGGCGTAGTACGCGTCGTACCGGATGCCCGTCACGGCCAGAAGCGCGATGACGAGCACGACGGAGATGAGCAGCGGATTTAAAAGCGCGGACTTGAACTTCTTCTGCAGCGCCATGCCGATGCCGTAGGCGATCAGGCTGACCGTCACGCCGAAAAATACGGAGCTTTCAAAAAATTCCATCATTCGGCCTCCTTTTTCTTCCGGTCATGGCGCTCAACGGCCTGCGTGACGCGGCCGGAGACGAACATGACGAGGAACGTCGACACGATCGTGATGACGACGTAGGCCAGCAGGTTGCTGCGCAGCAGGTCCGTCGACTCGATGAGCCCGACGGCCGCGGGGATGAACATGAGCGGCATGATCTCGATGAGAAAGACCGACGTCTCCTTCACGCTCTCGACCGGGATGATCTTCAGGCACAGGCACAGCAGCATGAGCACGAGGCCGTAGATGCTCGCCGGGATGGGCAGCGGGATGAGGTAGTTCAGCCCTTCGCCGAGCAGCGAGATGACGAGGATGATGCCGAATTGCTTGATGTATTTCATAATTCGCCTTCTTCTGACGTGATACTCCCCAATTGTACCGGCCGCGCCGGGGAAAGTCAATCGTCCAAACGACGGCGTTTTGCGCGCAAAGCGCGGCGCGGCTTGTATAAAATAAGCGCCGGAGCCAGGCGGCTCCGGCGCGTTTGCTTTTTTTATTCGGCTTCCGGCGCTTCCGGAGATTCCGATGCCTCCGGCGCGGCCGCGTCCGGGCGCGGGGCGCGCGGGGCGGGGCCGAGGAGCTGCCACGCATTGGCGAGCATCCAGAGGGCAAGGCCGGCGTAGCGCAGGCAGTCGGCCACGCCGCCGTCGGCGAGCGACACGGCGCAGAAGTACGCGCCCGTCAGGCACCAGAACGCCGTCCGCGCGCGGCGGCCGCGGTCATAGCAGAAGCCCGCGAGGTGGTACGCCGCCGTCATGGCCGCGAGCATGGCGAACAGGTCGAAGCAGTAGTCCAGGATCGTCGGATCGGAGCTCCAGCCGCCCTTGAAATCCACGATGAGGCGGATGACGAGGAAGAAAAACGGGATGAGATAGAGCGCGCTCTGCGGCTTTGCGTCCTTCAGCCGGCCGGCTGCGGCCAAAAACATGGCCAGCGCGCCGAAAATGCCGCAGAAGCCCGGCAGGATGGCCGCGACGGACAGACTCTCGCCCGGGCCGGGGATGGCGCGGACGACGTCGACGGCCGAGCCGGCGAAAATAAGCGCCGCGGCCGCGATGATCGCGCCGATCGTGATCTTGTGCCGCGGGAAGCAGCGCGCAAACTCCTGCCGCTTCGGAAGGCCGGCTGCCAGCAGCAGCGCCCACAGCGCCGCAAGCAGCGAGCATACGCACAGCAGCACCGTCCAGATGCTGCCGCCCGCGGGCAGCCCCGTCTCGTCATACGCCCGGCGCAGCTGCACAAAGCGCAGCGCAAAGCCCGCCGCGGAGAACACGAGCGTCCCGGCAAATGTGACGGCGCGTCCGCTCCGTCCGCTCTTTTTTGCACTCAAAGCCATCCCATCCTTTTTAATATATCACGCGTTGCGCGCCGAAATTCCTGTATATCCCGATTCCATGGGAGCGTTATACGATTTCCGCATAACACGCCCTGCATAGCGCGTCCGGCGCCTCTGCGCGGCCGCGCCCGCTGCCCGTTTGGAGCCGGAAACCGGCATAAAACCTGGTGTACCGCCCATTATAGCACATCCGGCCGGGAAGGGGAACCGCAAGTTTTCATTCCGCGAAAATTGCCCGGATGCGCCAAAATGTCCGCCCGCGGCGGACGGCGCGGCGCGGAAAAAGCCTTGTCAGAGCGGATGAAATCATGCTATACTCACTTCGACAGGAATCCGCCCCGGGGAAGGGGCGAGTTGAAAGAAGGAGTAGCAAAAAATGGGCAACGTTACTTTGAGCGTCAACGGAGTGCAGATCACGGCTGAGGCGGGCCAGTCTGTGCTCGACGCCGCGCTGAGCGCGGGCATCTACATCCCGCACCTCTGCTCGCATCCGGATCTGCCGGCCGCGGGCGGGTGCAAGCTGTGCGTCGTGGAGATCGCGGGCCGCGAAAAGCCGGTCTGCTCGTGCACGACCGAGGTCGAAGAGGGCATGGTCGTCACGACGAAGTCCGAGCAGCTCGACCACCTGCGCAAGGTCGCGCTCGAGCTCATCATGGCCGGTCATCCGCATGACTGCACGGGCTGCAAGGCGTTCGGCGACTGCGAGCTGCAGGCCATGTGGCAGTATCTCGGCGTTCTGCACACCCGCATGGCGGACACGTACGCCGAGAAAAAGACGAACCGCATCTCCACGGGCAACACGATCGTCATCCGCGAGAACGAGCGCTGCATCCAGTGCGGCCGCTGCGTGCGCGTGTGCAACAACGTCCGCGGCGTCGGCGCCATCGACTTCCAGAAGAAGGGCGAGGAAGTCTACATCGGCACGCCGGACGACCTGCCGCTGAACTCGACGAACTGCCGCTTCTGCTCGGCGTGCGTCGAGGTGTGCCCGACGGGCGCGCTCATCGACCAGGAGGGCGTGTTCCGCACCGACCTGCCGAAGGAGCTTTCCATGATCCCGTGCTCGGCCGAGTGCCCGGCGCACACGGACATCCCGGAGTACATCCGCCTCGTCGGCGAGGGCAAATGCTCCGAGGCCGTCGCGGTCATCCGCGAGAAGCTGCCGTTCCCGCACGCGCTCGGCTATGTCTGCAACAACCGCTGCGAGGGCGGCTGCAAGCGCGGCCACCTCAACTCGCCGCTTTCCATCCGCAACCTCAAGCGCTACGCCGTCGAGCATGACGAGCAGCAGGTGTGGAAAGAGAAATACCTCGCCTGCGCGCCGGACACGGGCAAGAAGGTCGCCGTCATCGGCGGCGGCATCTGCGGCCTGACCGCGGCGTACTACCTGCGCAAGAAGGGCCACGACGTCACCGTGTTCGAGATGAAGAAGATCCCCGGCGGCCATATGACCAGCGGCATGCCGGAGTACCGCATCCCGACGAAGGACGTCCTTGAAGAGGTCAAGGTCATCGAGGACGCGGGCGTCAAGATCGTCTGCGACACGAAGATCGAGAACGCCGCCGAGCTGAAGAAGGACTACGACGCCGTCCTCGTCGCCATCGGCACGAGCGTCGGCAAGAAGCTCAGCTACCTGCCCGGCGCGGACTTCAAGAAGGTCTACACCGCGCTTGACATTCTCCAGGCCAACCGTCTCGGTCTGCCGATCGACCTCGGCGACACCGTCAACATCATCGGCGGCGGCAACGTCGCCTTCGACGTTGCCTGCACGCTCATCCGCATGGGCAAGACCGTCAACGTCGTCTGCCTGGAAAAGGACGCCTCGCAGGCCAGCGCCGACGAGCGCGACCCGGCGCTCGAAGAGGGCGTGAACCTCTTTGACTCCCACTCGAACGAGGCCATTCTCGGCACGCCGGACCAGGTCACGGGCCTCCAGGTCCACAAGATCGAGTCGTTCCACTTCGATCCCGACACGCGCGCGCTCGTCGAGAACGCCATCCCGGACTCCACGTATGTCATCCCGTGCGACTCGGTCGTGTTCGCGGCCGGCCAGGTCACGGGCCTGACGGCGGACTTCGGCCTCGAGCTCAACCGCTTCGGCTATCCGATCGACCCGGCCACGGGCAAGAGCGGCTACCGCACGAGCGTCGAGGGCGTCTTTACGGCCGGCGACGTCATCACCGGCACGAAGTTCCTCATCGACGCGCTGGCCGGCGGCCGCGAGGTCGCGACGCTCATGGACCAGTACCTCGGCGGCGACGGCGTCATCGACGAGGAGCTCACCGAGCGCCATCACGACCCGCACATCGGCGTCATCGACGGCTTTGCCAAGCTCGTCCGCGAGGAAATGGCCATCAAGCCGGCGGCCGAGCGCAAGCAGAACTTCGACCCGATCTACGCCGGCTTCACGCCGGAGCAGGCGGGCTGCGAGGCCGAGCGCTGCCTGCAGTGCGACCTCCGCTGCGACCTCAAGACCGTCAAGAACTTCAACGCCTACGCGCAGAATTAAAGGGAGGGGAAGACCATGATCGACAAGAATCTGCTCGCAGAGAGAAAAGCGGCCTGCGAGGACCGCGCGAAAAAGCTCCCCGTCCTGGAGAGCGCGAAAAATAAGCCCGAGGGCGCCTGCGCCGTCGAGTGGGCGCGCAATCTCGCGTCCGAATGCCGCAAGGAAGCGTGCGGCAAGTCCGTCCCCTGCCGCGAGGGCCTGTGGCAGCTCGAGGAGCTGCTCGGCCACCTGACGTGCGGCAAGGCCGAGGACGACTCCATCCTCACGACGATCCGCGACATCTGCAAGATGCTCTCCGTCACCGGCTGCGACTTCACCGCCGGCTGCGCCGAGCGCATCCTCGCGTCCATGGACACGTATGCCGACGAGTATGAGGCGCACGTCCGCCGCCGCTGCCCGGCCCTCGTGTGCAGCGCGTACTGCAACCTGTACATCGACCCGGCCGTCTGCACGGGCTGCGGCGAATGCAAAAAGCTCGCCCCGGCGTTCGTCGACGGCGCGGACGGCATGATCCACATTATTAAAAATGACGCCGAGCTCAAGACGCCGGAATTCATCGGCTGCTGCCCGGCCGGCGCCATCAAGAAATACGCCGGCCCCGTCAAGCCGCGCGTGCCCGAGACCCCGATCCCCGTCGGCACCTTCGGCGGTGCCGCCGCCGGCGGCCGCAGAAGCCGCCGCCGCGGGTAAGAGAGAATTGATCCGCAAAAATGCCGCCCGAAAGGGCGGCATTTTTTGTGCGCGGTGCGCCGCCCTACGGCGGCGGGGCTGGGCGCGGCGGGAATTCGGCGGGCGGATGATATCCGCCCCTACATGGCGCGTTCTTTTCTTTCCCCTCTCCCTCCCCAAACTTTTTTTACGAATGATGGCAAAACCCGTTGATTCGCAGCCGAAATGATAGTATAATCAAGCCATGCTTCGCACCCGAATCGGGTGCGTAAAACGGAACATCAGGAGGTCGAAACGACTATGGCACAGCCTTTGGCGGATTATGTCAAGCTGCCGGAGCTTGACGAGTACAAGGAATGGTTCAAGGACTTTGCGGATCTCTACCGCGAGGACGGCATCCTTCAGGTCACGTGGAGAACGAAGAACATGCCCATGCACCACAGCGGCATGTCCCACCGTGCGTGCAGCCAGCTCACGCGCGTCATCTCCATGGACACGAAAAACGAGATCATCATCTACACGCACCTCGGCGACAGCTGGATGACCGAGTCTGACCCGAACGGCTGGGAGACGTACTCCGAGCTGCCGCGCCAGCGCTTTGAGCACCAGTATTTCGACGACACGAACCTCATCAAGAACATGGTCTTTGACCTTCAGGTCCCGACGATCGGCGCCATCCCCGGCCCGGGCTTCCACTGGGATTCGGCCATGCTCTGCGACGTGACGATCGCGTCGGAGGACACGTGGATGGAGGTCCCGCACGCGCACGGCGGCCTCGTCCCGGGCGACGGCATGGGCCTGATGACCCAGCACTATTTCGGCACGAAGCGCGGCAACTACTACATGATGACCGCCCGCCAGTGGACGGCCCAGCAGATGCTCGACTGGGGCATGGTCTCCGAGGTCGTGCCGAAGGGCAAGGTCATGGAGCGCGCATGGGAGATCGCCCGCATGTGGAAGCGCATGCCGTATGAGAACCGCTGCATCATGTCGAACCTCGCCAAGCGCCCGCTCATGAAGCTGTTCATGGAGGACCTGAAGCTGCACACGACGAGCGAGCAGTACGGCTCCCTGCTCCGCGTGGCCGACGGCACACTCGGCGACCAGAACTCCGGCCAGCAGGACGAGAAGTACATCTCCCGCACGAACGACTGGCGCTACACCCACCCGTGGATGCAGCAGCCGCCCACGCGCTACACCTGGGAGGTGTTCCGCACCGAGCCCATCGAGTGGTTCAAAAAAGTCGAAGCCGGCGAGGCCATCAACCCCCACGAACCCAAACCGACCGACCCGTACCGCCCGAAGAAGGCGTAAGGATGCAAAACACCCGCGGCAATGCCGCGGGTGTTTTTTTACGCAAAGTATTCGTCGGAATCCCAGCGGGCGGGGTTTTCGAGGATATAGCGTCGGACATCGTCCAGATCTTCTTCGCAGCGGAGCGTGTGCTCATAGAATGAATCCTGCCAGACGGATTGCCCGATCGCGCGCGTGGTCATCCGTTTGAACGCACGGATGACCATTGGGAGCGTAGGGCGGGATGACCTCATCCCGCCGCCGTCGAAGCACAGGAGCAAATGCACGTGATTGGGCATAATGACATAGCTGTCCACATGAATGCCGGGATACGCCGCGTCGATGCCGCGGATATACCGGTCGCAGATCGCGCCGATCCGCGACAGCGAAACGGCCGGTGCCTCTGCGCCGCCGGCGATGCGGATGCCGGGAGCCGGTTCCGCCGGCGGGATGAGGTCATCCCGCCCTACGGCACCGACGTCGCCGCGCCGGTCGATCGTGCCCAGGATCGCGCGGCGGTCTTTGACGCAGATCGTCACAAAATAGCTGCCGCCGCTGCTGTAATCATATTCTTTGAGCCGCGGATGTTTCCGCTTCGGCTGGTCCGTCTCCATCACCGGGGCTATTTTACCATATTTTGTTCCTCCCGTCACTCCTCCTTTGCGAAGAACGCCACGGCGATGGCGCCGGGGCCGGCGTGGGTGCCGATGGTGCCGCCGATGGTAGCGACGGGGAGGGCGGAGGCGTCGGCGGGGTAGAGGTCGGCGCTGTCGGCGATGTATTTCTGGAGCATCGTGTCGTCCAGACC
>CAVFYN010000167.1:0-6654 GCA_963626425.1 Bacteroidaceae bacterium | reverse complement strand
CGGGCGAAGGCGTATCGGGGATACGTCGAGTCCGCAGCAACGCCCTTCTGACGGAAAAGATCCGTCGCTGGTTTATTCGGGTTTGATCTGCTCCATCACGAAGCACTCGAAGATGTCGCCCTCTTTGATGTCGTTGAACTTTTCGATGCTCATGCCGCACTCGTAGCCGGCGGAGACTTCCTTGACGGAGTCCTTGAAGCGCTGGAGCGAGCCGACGACGCCCTCGTGGATGACGATGTTGTCGCGCAGGACGCGGACCTGGGCGTTGCGGTCGATCTTGCCGTCTTTGACGTAGCAGCCGGCGACGGTGCCGACGGACGAGACCTTGTAGGTCAGGCGGACCTCGGCGTGGCCGATGACGGCCTCGCGGAATTTCGGGGCGAGCATGCCCTTCATGGCCGCGGTGATCTCGTCGATGGCGTCATAGATGACGCGGTACATGCGCAGATCGACGCCGTCGCGCTGGGCGTGGGCCGCCGCGGAGGCCTCCGGGCGGACGTTGAAGCCGACGACGATGGCGTTGGACGTCGAGGCGAGCAGGATGTCGGACTCGGAGATGGCGCCGACGCCCGCGTGGATGACCTTGACGCGGACCTCGTCGTTGCTGAGCTTCTCGAGGCTGGCCTTCACGGCCTCGGCCGAGCCCTGGACGTCGGCCTTGACGATGATGTTGAGCTGCTTCATCTCGCCCTGCTGCATCTGGGAGAAGAGGTTATCGAGCGTGACCTTCGTCATGGCGTTGGCCGCGGCGTTCTTCTGCTTCTCCTTGCGCTGCTCGACGAGCTCGCGGGCCATGCGCTCGTCGGCGACGGCGTCAAATTCGTCGCCGGCGCTCGGCGTCTCGCTCAGGCCGGTGATCTCGACCGGGATGGACGGGCCGGCGTGCTTGATGGCCTTGCCCTTGTCGTCCGTCATGACGCGCACGCGGCCGACGGCCGTGCCGGCGATGATGACGTCGCCCTGGTTGAGCGTGCCGTTCTGGACGAGCAGCGTCGCGACCGGGCCGCGCGTCTTGTCCAGCCGCGCCTCGATGACCGTGCCGTGGCCGGCGCGGTTCGGGTTGGCCTTGAGCTCGCGCATCTCGGCCGTCAGGATGACCATTTCGAGCAGGCTGTCGATGCCCTCGCCCGTCTTGGCGGAGATGGGGCAGCAGATCGTGTCGCCGCCGTACTCCTCGGGGATGAGCTCATGCTCCATGAGCTGCTGCTTGATCTTATCCGGGTTCGCGCCCGGCTTATCCATCTTGTTGATGGCCACGATGATCGGCACCTCGGCCGCCTTGGCGTGGTTGATGGCCTCGACGGTCTGCGGCATGATGCCGTCGTCGGCTGCGACGACGAGAATGGCAATATCCGTGCACATGGCGCCGCGGGCGCGCATGGACGTGAAGGCCTCGTGGCCCGGCGTGTCGAGGAACGTGATGGGATTGCCGTTAATTTCAACGGTGTAAGCGCCGATGTGCTGCGTGATGCCGCCGGCCTCGCCGGAGACGACGCTCGTGTGGCGGATGCGGTCGAGCAGGCTCGTCTTGCCGTGGTCGACGTGACCCATGACGACGACGACGGGGCTGCGCGGCTGGAGATCGGCGTCATCGTCATCGTGCTGGTCGATGAGCTTCTCCTCGATGGTGACGAACACCTCTTTTTCGACCTTGCAGCCGAGCTCCATGGCGACGAGCGCGGCCGTGTCATAGTCGATGACCTGCGAGACGGAGGCCATGATGCCGAGCTTGATGAGCTGCTTGACGACCTCGGCGCCCGTTTTCTTCATGCGCGAGGCCAGCTCGCCGACGGAGATCTCGTCCGGGATCTTGACGGTCAGCGGCGTTTTCTTGATGATCTCGAGCTGGAGGCGGCGCATCTTCTCCTGCTCCTCGTTGCGGGATTTCGAGCCCTTGAAGTTGCCGCGCTTATTATTGCCGCCGCGGTTATTCTTGTTGCCGCCGATCTTCTGCTTGCCGCCCTGATAGTTCTGCACGCGCTCGGAGACGAGGTTGTCGACGTCGTCGAAGCGGGAGGTATTGACCGTGACGGCCGACGTGTCGACGACGCGGCGCTCGCGGCGGCGCTGCGGCTCGGGCTGCTTTTTCGGCTGCTGCTGGGCATTCTGGCCGCCCTGCTGGCTCTGCGCGCCGCCCTGCGGCTTATTCTGCTGCGGCTGCTGCGCGGCGGGCTTTGCGCCCTGCGGCTGCTGCGCCTGATTCTCCGCCGGCTTCGGCTCGGCCGGCTTCTTCTCCGGCGCGCTCACGACCGGCGCGACCGCAAAGACCTGCTCGATCGAGTCGATCTGGTTGCGCTGCGTCAGCACGTCAAACATCAGGTTCAGCTGCTCCTCCGTGAGCACCTGCTGCGAGCTCTTCGGCTTGTCAAAAAACTCGCCAGCCAGCTCCGTTATGGTTTTGGTCGGGACGCCAAGATCCTTGGCCATCTCTCCGACGCGATATTTTCCGAACGTACTCATTCAGCCACCTCCAACTTGTTTTCTCCCATATGGCGCCGGCCGGGCCGGCGTTCGAGCTGCGCGAGCAGCCCGTCATAGCTTTCTGCATCCGGCAGCGCGCGGACGAACGCCGCGGCGAGCTTCCGCTCCGTGATGCCGGCCAGCGCGCACACGGCCTTGCCGAGCGCCGCGCCGAGCGCTTCCTTTGTGATCGCATCCGGGCGGATGCACGGGACGGAGCAGCTCTCCGCCCAGCCGCGCGCGCGGCGCGCGGCGTTTTCTGACGCGTCGCACGCGCAGATGATAAGGCGCACCTTGCCGCGATGGCAGGCCGCGCCGACGCCCTCCTCGCCCGTGACGAGATTGCCGCCCTTTTTGGCGAGGCTCAGGAGGTTGAGCGCGCGGTTTTCATTCATGGTCGCCCGCCTCCATTCTCTTTTCCAGCGCGTCGTAGACGTCCTGCGGGATCGCGGTGTCGAACGCGCGCTCGAGCGCCTTCGACCGGATCGCTTTTTTCAGGCACTGCGGATCCGGGCAGACATACGCGCCGCGGCCCGGCGCCTTGCCGCGGAAGTCCAGCGTGATCGCGCCGCCGTCCGGCGCGCGGACGACGCGGACGAGCTCTTTTTTCGGCTTCATCTCGCGGCAGCCGACGCACTGGCGCATCGGTATTTTCTTTGGCACGGCAAGGCCTCCTCTCGTGCTTTGTCGATTATTCCTCGGCCGGGATCTCGTCCTCGGCCGTCTCCGGCATCTCCGGCTCGGCCAGCTCGATGGGCGCGCCCTCGGGCATCGGCTCGTCGTCGGCCGCGCTGGCGGGCTTGATGTCGATCTTGTAGCCGGTCAGGCGGGCGGCGAGGCGTGCGTTCTGGCCCTCCTTGCCGATGGCGAGCGACAGCTGATCGTCCGGCACGATGGCGCGGCAGGCCTTCTGGCCCGGCACAAGGCGGACCTCCAGCACGTCGGCCGGCGAGAGCGCCGCGGCGACGAACTCGGCCGGATCCTCCGACCAGGTGACGATGTCCATTTTCTCGCCGCGCAGCTCGTCGACGATGGCGCCCACGCGGCCGCCGCGGTTGCCGACGCACGCGCCGACGGGGTCGACGTTCTCGTCGTTCGACCACACGGCCAGCTTCGTGCGGGAGCCGGCCTCGCGCGCGATGGAGCGGATCTCGACGAGACCGGACGCGATCTCGGGGACCTCGAGCTCGAACAGGCGCTTGACAAGGCCCGGATGCGTGCGCGAGACGATGACCTGCGGCCCGCGCGTGGAGCGGCGGACCTCGACGACGTAGACGCGGATGAGGTCGCCCTCGTGGTAGACCTCGCCGCGCACCTGCTCGCTCGCGGCGAGATACGCGTCCGTGCGGTCGGCGCCGGAGCCGATGCGGACGGTCATGTCGCCGGCCTTCGGCTCGATGCGAAGCACGGTGCCGGTCAGGATCTCGTGCTCCTTGGACGAGAAGCTCTCGAAGATCATGCCGCGCTCTGCCTCGCGGATGCCCTGGATGATGACCTGCTTGGCCGTCTGCGCGGCGATGCGGCCGAATTCCTTCGTCTCGATGTCGACGCCGATAAGGTCGCCGAGCTGCGCCGTCGGGTCGATATTGCGCGCGGCCTCGAGCGTGATCTCCGTGGCCGGGGTGATGACCTCGTCGACGACTTCCTTCTGGACGTACATGCGGATGTTGTTGTCGCCCATTTCGACGAACACATTGTCCACATAGCCGTCGCGGTCTTTTTTGTACGCGGCCGTGAGGGCCTGCGCGATCTTTTCGATCATGTACTTCTGCGGGATGCCGCGCTCTTTTTCGAGCTGCGCGAGCGCGGAAAAGATCTCACTGTTGACCATTTTTCTCGGTTCCTCCCTTAAAACTCGACCCGGAGCCGCACCTGCGCGACCTCGGCTTTTTCCAGTGTTACGGACTTGCCCGCGCACTCGAGCGTCACGCGGCCGGCTTCGTCATAGCCCGTCAGGCGGCCGGTCAGCTCCTTTGCGCCGTCTTTGGGGCGGTAGAGCCGGACGTCGACGTCCCGGCCCATGCAGAGGGCGAAATGCTCCGGCGTTCTGAGCGCGCGGTCGAGGCCCGCGGAGCTGACCTCGAAATTGTAGCTGTCCGGGATGGGATCGCGCTCGTCGAGCACGGGGTCGACCGCGCGGGAAACGGCCTCGCAGTCGTCGATGCTCACGCCGCCGTCGCGGTCGATGTACAGCCGCAGGAACCACTCGCCGCCCTCGCGGACATACTCGACGTCCCAGAGCGTGCAGCCGAGCGATTCCACGATCGGCTGGGCGAATTCACGGACGGATTCGGTCACCTTCATGGCAAAAAACTCCCCATTTCACGAAGAAAGAGTGGGGTGCAACCCCACTCTTAGTCAAGTCTACTCTAATATAGTGTGATTATACCACGGGCAAAAACCGAATGCAATAGGATATTTTCAAAAATTCCCTGTATTTTCGGGCATTTGCGGGCTTTCAGAGCAGCCCCAGGTCCATGAGGTGCGTCACGATGCCGTCCGCGATGCCCTGCGCGAGCTTTTCGCGGTATTCGTCCGATTTCAGGTTCTGGAGCTCCGCGGCGTTCGTGACATAGCCCATCTCGACGAGCGCGGCGGCCATTTCCGTGTGGCGCAGGACGTAATACCCGGCCGTGCGCAGGCTGTTGTCATGCGCGCCCGTCGCGGCCAGGACGCTTTTGTGCAGCGTATAGGCCAGCGCGCGAGAGTCCTGCTCGCCGGAGAGATAGTACGTCTCGATGCCGTGGAACGCCGAGGAGCTGGCCGACGCGTTCGTGTGGATGGACACGAACAGGTCCGCGCCGAGGTCGTTTGCCATCTGCGCGCGGTCGGCGAGCGTGACGTACACGTCCGCCGTGCGCGTGCGCTCGACCCGGACGCCCGCGGCCGTGAGCAGCTCCGCCACGCGGCGCTCCACGGCGAGGTTTAAGTCCTTTTCGTCCAGCCCGGCCGCCTGCGTGCCGGGGTCGGAGCCGCCATGCCCGGCGTCGAGCACGACGAGCGGGCCGGAGACCGGCGCGGGCTCGTCCGGCGTGTCCGGCTCGGGCGCGGGCTCCGGGAGCGTCCCGTTCGGCGAGATCGTCACCGCGCCCGCCTCCGTCAGGTCGACGGCAAGGCCGGAAAACGTGACGCCGTCCGCCAGGTCGAGCACGACGCGCGCCACGCGCGCGTAGCCCTCGTACCCGTGGTCATACTGGTTCGCGCGCACGGCCGAGACGACCGCGCCGCCCACGTTCGTGCGGTAGCCGATGGAGGAATCGAGCACGCCGCCCGGAAAGTCGATGACGACGCGCTCGGGGTCGGACAGTGAGAACACCGCGGGCTTGCACTCGCCCTCGTAGCGGATCATGACGGCGTCGCCGTCGGCCGTGACGGACGTGATGCGCGCCGTCTCGCTGCCCGCCGGCGTGATGACGACCGAGCGCGTCTCGCGGTCAAATTCCGCGGCCGCGCCGAGCATCTCGGCCACAGAGCGCAGCGGCACCATCGTCCGCTTCGTCTTTCCGTCGTAGGCGATGACGGCCGGGATGCCGTCGTAGAGCTCGGCGACCTCGCCGTCCACGGCCGCCTCGGCCGAGCCGATCGTCAGCAGCACGACGTGCTCGCCGCTCGTGATGCGCACCTGCCGCGTGTCGCCGAGCCACTCGACGTCCGCCCCCAGCGTCTCGGCGATGAGCCGCACGGGCACCATCGTCCGCCCATTTGTGATATACGCCGGGATGTCGCTCTCCATGACCTCGCCCGCGCACACGATGCGCGCCGGCGAAATGTCCATGGGCCGGTAGACGGCGCTGCCGTCGCTGTCGACATACAGCGTCACGGCCCCCGCGCCGCCCGCAAGCACGCAGAGCGTCGCAGCAAGCGCAAAAATCAGAAGAAACGGGCGAATTTTTCTCATGAACGGCAGGTCCTTTCCGGCGCCGCGCGCCGTTTTGTAATCATTTGTAACCATTACTTTACCACATCGTAACCAGATCCGCAACCGGAATTTCGACAAATTGTGCGGGATGGCGCGGTAAGTTTTGGGATTTGGGCACAAAAAAGCCTCCCCTGAAAGGGGAGGTGGCACGGCCATCGGCCGTGACGGAGAGGTTTTGCGCAGCAGCAGATTTCGGGCGCGCTATGCAAACAGGAAGCCTTTGAACCTCTCAGTCGGCTCCGCCGACAGCTCCCCTTTCAGGGGAGCCAGCCGGA
>CAVFYN010000166.1:4138-14405 GCA_963626425.1 Bacteroidaceae bacterium | reverse complement strand
CTTGCTTGCAGATTGTAGTTTTGTTCCATATCCGCGTCAACCCTCTCTGCGCCCCTTTTTCCGCGGAAATGCCGATTTTTACCGCGGCGGGTACGAAAAAGAGACTTATGCGTTAAAACAGCATAAGTCTCCGACATGACTAGATCCTCATTCCATTTTCTTTATTATACTTTGTGCTTTGACGGATTACAAGCGCAAAATTACGAAATGTTCAATATTTATCCTGAAAATGGTTTTCATTTTATGCTATATGTTGAAGCGCAGGATATATCTAGATTCCCGAGGCGCATAAAAAAGAATCGACAGATCCGATCAAGATCTGTCGATTCCTGGCGCAGAAGGAGGGATTTGAACCCTCGCGCGCTTTTTAAACGCCTACTCCCTTAGCAGGGGAGCCCCTTCGGCCTCTTGGGTACTTCTGCATCAATATGAAAATGGCGGAGAGAGTGGGATTCGAACCCACGGCTCCTTGCGGAGTCACCGGTTTTCAAGACCGGCTCCTTAAACCACTCGGACATCTCTCCATATCCGCTGCCGCTAGAGCCAGTAGAAAATATAACACATCTTCGCCATTTTGTCAATTGCTGAATGCCGGAAAAGGTATCAAACCCGCCAAAGCGTCGGCCGGACGGCGGTTTTCCGCCCGGATCAGAGCATTTTGCGCCGGATAAGCGGCGCTTCTTCCCCGCCCTACTTCAGGAATTTCCGCAGCAGGCGGAATTTTTGCTCCGTGTACGGGAAATAGCGGATGGGCAGGTCGACGCGCGTGCTCTTTTTTACGATGGAGCGGCGGTGCGTGAACGTGTCGAAGCTGAGCTTGCCGTGGTACTGCCCCATGCCGGACGCGCCGACGCCGCCGAAGCCCATGTGCGGCGTGGCAAGGTGGATGATCGTGTCGTTGATGCACCCGCCGCCGAACGAGCAGGTGTTCAGCACGCGCTGTTCCGTCTCCCGGTCGGAGGTGAAGAGATAGAGCGCCAGCGGCTTTTCGCGCGCGCGGATGAAGTCGATCGCCTCGTCCAGCGTGCGCCAGGTGAGCACGGGCAGGATCGGCCCGAAGATCTCCTCCTGCATAACGGGCGAATCCGGCGCGACGTCCACGAGCAGCGTCGGCGCGACGAAGCGCATTTCGTCGTCAAATTCGCCGCCAATGGCGCAGGTTTGTCCCGCGAGGAGCTCTTTTTTGCGCAGATAGTGCTTTTCCGAGACGATGTGCACCATATCGCCGCGGTCGCCGTCCGGGAAAAATTCGCGCAGGGCGGCGCGGTAATGCTCCCGGAACGCGGGCAGCAGGCCGTCCTCGAGCAGCAGATAGTCCGGCGCGACGCACGTCTGGCCGGCGTTTAGGACCTTGCCGAACGCGATGCGGCGCGCGGCGATACGAAGGTCGGCCGTGTGGTCGACGATGACGGGGCTCTTGCCGCCGAGTTCGAGCGTGACGGGCGTCAGGTTTTTCGCCGCGGCGGCCATAACGGCGCGGCCGACGGCGACGGAGCCGGTGAAGAAAATGTAGTCAAAGCGCTGCTCCAAAAGCGCGCTGTTCTCCGCGCGGCCGCCCTCGACGACGGCGACGTACTCCGGCGGGAAAATGCCGCCGAGCAGCTCGGCGAGCACGCGGCTCGTTGCCGGCGCGTAGGCCGACGGCTTGACAACGGCGCAGTTGCCCGCCGAGATCGCGCCGATGAGCGGCTCGAGGCACAGCTGCACCGGGTAATTCCACGGGCTCATGATGAGCGCGACGCCATACGGCTCCGGCGAGGTGAAGCTGCGCGACGGAAACTGCGCCAGCGGCGTTCGCACGCGCGCCGGCTGCATCCAGCGCTTTAAGTGCTTTAAGTGAAAGCGCACCTCGTCGAGCACGAGGCCCGTCTCGCACAGGTAGCTCTCAAACGGGCTCTTGTTCAGGTCCTGCCGCATGGCCGCGGCGATGCGGTCCTCGTTTTCCCGCACGGCGCGCTGCAATGCCAGAAGCGCATCGCGCCGAAACTCATACGAGCGCGTCGCACCCGAGCAAAAATATTCCCGCTGCGCCGCAACGATCTCCGGAATCCCCATGCCGCGCCCTCCTCTGTCTTTCACGTTTTGTATGGTAATCTTACCACGTTTTCATCCCCGCTACAACCCGAAATCACAAAGGGACGCCCTCCGGGCGTCCCCGCCTCGCAGAGTTCGCCGCCCGCAGGCGGCGAAAAAAATTCAAATCAAAATTTCCGGGGGCGTGTACCTCGGAAATTTTACTTTACAGCCCGCAAGTGTGCGTCCCGCCGCGGGCGGGACGTGCGCGCAGCCGGGCTGCGATCCCCTCCAAACGAGAGCCCAGCGAAGCGGGTCTCGTTTGGGTAAAAAAATGCCCTGTCCTCTCGGACAGGGCATTTTTTTACAAGTTGTTGATCTCGCGGATGAAGTGGCACGCCGTGAAATGCTCCGGCAGGACCTCTTCGTACTTGGGCTGCTCCTTGTGGCAGATCTCCTTGGCGTACGGGCAGCGGTTGACGAACCGGCAGCCGGGCTTCGGGTTGATCGGGCTCGTGAGCTCGCCCTGCATGATGATGCGCTCCTGCTTGACGTTGATGCTCGGGATCGGGATGGCGGAGAGCAGGCCCTTCGTGTACGGATGAAGCGGCTTTTCAAACAGCTTCTTCGACGGGCACTTCTCGACCATCGTGCCGACGTAGAGGACCATGATGTCGTCGGAGATGTGACGGACGACGGACAGGTCGTGCGTGATGAACATGTACGTCAGCTTCTTCTCGGCCTGAAGGTCCTGAAGCAGGTTCAGGATCTGCGCCTGAATGGAGACGTCGAGCGCGGAGACCGGCTCGTCGCACACGATGAACTTCGGGTTGAGCGCCAGGGCGCGGGCAACGCCGATACGCTGACGGCGGCCGCCGTCGAGCTCGTGCGGGTAAGAATACGTCAGGCGGCGGGCCAGGCCGACGGTGTCCATCAGCTCGGCGACGCGCTTGTTGAGGTCGGCCTTCGACTTGTAAACGTGGTTGATCTGAAGCGGATCGGCGATCTGGCCCCAGACGGATTTGCGCGGGTCAAGCGAGGAGAACGGGTCCTGGAAGATGATCTGCATCTTCCGGCGCAGCTCCTTGCGCTCGTGGCCCTTGGCGTGCGTGATGTCCTTGCCCTCGAAGAAGACATGGCCGTCCGTCGCCTCGTTCAGGCCGATGATGGCGCGGCCGAGCGTCGACTTGCCGCAGCCGGACTCACCGACGACGCCGAGCGTCTTGCCCTCGCCGACGGTGAAGCTGATGTCGTCGCAGGCATGGAGCATGCCGTTCTTCGTTTTGAAATACTTTTTCAGATTCTGGACTTCCAGCAGTTCGCTCATGCCTTAGCCCTCCTTTTGCGTGCAGTGATGGCAGCGGACGAGGTGGCCGGGCGCGATCTCGCGCAGCTCCGGCTCCGTCGCGCGGCACTCTTCCGTCGCGACCGGGCAGCGCGGGTTGAACTTGCAGCCAGCGGGCAGGTCGGTTGGGTCGGGCATGAGGCCCTCGATCGGCGTAAGGCGGTCGACGTCCTTGTCCAGGCTCGGCAGCGAGCCGAACAGGCCCTCGGTATACGGATGGGCCGTCTCGTTGAAGATGTGCTGCAGCGTGCCGGACTCGACGATCTCGCCGGCGTACATGATCGCGACCTTGTCGCACGTCTCGGCGACGACGCCGAGGTCATGCGTGATGAGGATCATGCTCGTGCCGCGCTCTTCCTTGAGCGCCTTGATCATGCTGAGGACCTGCGCCTGAATGGTGACGTCGAGCGCGGTCGTCGGCTCGTCGGCAATGAGCAGCTGCGGGTTGCAGGCCAGGGCGATGGCGATGACGACGCGCTGCTTCATGCCGCCGGAGAACTGATGCGGGTACTCGTCGGCGCGCTCGGCCGGGATGCCGACCGTCTCGAGCATTTCGCCGGCGCGGACCAGGCTCTCCTGGTGCGTGCAGTCGTTGTGCAGGTGGATCATCTCGGCGATCTGGTCGCCGACGGTGAGGACGGGGTTGAGCGCGGTCATCGGATCCTGGAAAATCATGGAGACCTTGCCGCCGCGCAGCTCGCGCAGCTTCTCGTCGCTCATCTTGAGGATGTCCTCGCCCTCGTAGAGGATCTCGCCGCCGAGGATCTTCCCGGGGGGATCGGACACGAGGCGAAGGATGCCGAGGGCGATGGTCGTCTTGCCGGCGCCCGTCTCGCCGACGAGGCCGAGCGTTTCGCCCTTTTCGACGTCGAAGCTGACGCCGTTGACGGCCTTGACGACGCCGTCGGACGTGATGTAATGGATCGTCAGATCCTTGATTTCAAGCTGTTTCATGGATGTGCCCTCCCCTTACTGTTTGAGCTTCGGGTCAAGCGCATCGCGCAGGCCGTCGCCGAAGATGTTGAAGCCGAGCATCGTGATCGCGATGATGATGGCCGGGAACAGGATCATGGGGGGGAACTCGCGGATGTACTCGCGGCCGGCGTTGAGGATGGCGCCCCACTCCGGCGTAGGCGGCTGAACGCCGAGGCCGATGAACGAGAGGGACGAGATCATCATGATGTTGCCGCCGAGACGCAGCGAGGTGTCGACAATGATCGGCGCCAGGCAGTTCGGCAGGACGTGCGTCAGGATGACGCGCATCGTGCTCGAGCCGGCGGCCTGCGCGGCCTCGATGTACTCCTGGCCGCGGATGGTGAGCGCCGTGGCGCGCATCATGCGGCAGCTGGGCGCGATGCCGCTGATGGCGATGGCGATGGCCGTCTGCCACACGCCGCCGCCGAGCATGGCCGAGACGCACACGGCAAGCAGCGTGCCCGGGATGGCCTGCAGGATGTCGACCAGTCGCATGATGACCGTGTCGGTCTTGCCGCCGAAGTAGCCGGACAGCGCGCCGATGAGCGAGCCGAGGCCGACGGAGATGATAACGGCGAGGATGGAGACGAGCAGCGAGATGCGGCCGCCGTAAATGAGGCGGGAGAGAATGTCGCGCCCGTAGTTATCCGTGCCGAGCAGATGCTTGCCCGACGGATACTGGAAGCGGTTGGTGAGGTCAATGGCGTCATACGCGTACGGCGCGAGAACATTGGCGAAGATCGCCATGAGCGCGAGCAGCAGCACGATGATCATGCCGAACATGGCCAGCTTGTTGCGGCGGAGGCGTCTCCACACGTCAGCCCACTGGCTGCGCTTTTTCAGCTCGTCCTGAGCGGGTGCCGGAGCGGCTTTCGTCTTTGCACTCATGCGGCCTTCGCCTCCTTTTTCGCGGTTTTCGGCTCGTCCTTTTTGCGCTTGCCGCCGGAGAACTGCGCCTTGATGCGCGGGTCAACGGCCGCATAGACGAGGTCGACGATGAGCATGAGCACGCACATGAACGCCGAGATGACGAACGTGATGCCCATGACTTCCGGGTAGTCGCGGGTGTTGATGGCGTTGACCATCAGCATGCCCATGCCCGGGATGGAGAAGATGGACTCGATGATGATCGAGCCGCCGATGATCATGGAGAACTGCTGACCGATGACCGTGATGACCGGGATGAGCGCGTTCTTCAGGGCGTGCTTGAAGATGATGGAGCGCTCCTTGAGGCCCTTGCTGCGCGCGGTGCGGATGTAATCCTGACGGATGACCTCCAGCATGGACGAGCGCGTCATACGGGCGACGGCGGCAACCGGCATAAGGCCGTTGCAGAACACCGGCAGAATATAATGTTTCCAGGTCGAAAGGCCGCTGGCCGGAAGCCACTTGAGCTTCAGCGAGAACAGCAGGATACCGCCGAGCGCCAAAACGAAGCCCGGTACGGCGGCCAAAATGACCGTTAGTGTCGTAACCGTATAATCCAGGACTGAATATTGCTTGACAGCTGAGAAAATACCAAGCGGCAGCGAAAGAAGAATCGTGAACAGGCAGCTGAAGATACCGATCTTCAGCGTGATCCAGACGCGGTCGCTGATCTCGTCGGCGACCGGACGGTTGCTGTAGTAGCTCGTACCGAGGTCAAGTCTGGAGACGACGCCCCAGATGTAGCTCCCGAGCTGGACAACGTACGGTTTATCCAGGCCCATTTTTGCTTCCTGCAGGTCGTAATCCTCCTGCGTATAGCCGACCGGGAGCTGGTTGGCGACCGGGTCGCCCGGCATGATGAAGTTCAGTGTAAAAACGATGATGAGGACGCCCAAGAGAACCGGGATCAGCATCACCAGGCGTTTCAGCGTATATTTTAACATTTTTTCCCCTCCCCTGAATGGCAAGCGCCGGGGGCGGTTTCCCGCCCCCAGGCGCTTCGCGCGTCAGGCGTATGGCACTGGTGTGCCGGCCTGTGGCTCTGCTTAGAACTCGAGGTAACGAAGGTTCGCCTGATAGACGTCGTTGATACGAGTCGACTTGATCGCGCCATGGTAGGCAAGACCGACGTTCCACTCGCACAGCGGGATGACGGAGTAGTCGTTGTAGACGTAATCCTGGAGCTTGGCATACGCGTCGGCACGCTCAGAGGTGTCGAACGTGTAGATGCCGGCGTCGATGAGGGAGTTGATCTCCTCGCCGGTGCGGTTGGCGCAGATGAAGCTCTGCGCTTCGCCCAGATACTGCATGAGAACGTACGGATCGCCGGAGGCGTTGGCGTTGTTGTTGCAGACGATCTGGAAGTCGGTCGCGCCGTCGGTCTCCCACTCGGAGATGCAGGTCAGGATGTCGTAGACCTCGACGTTGACGTTGATGCCGAGCTGGCTCATGTACGCGTTGAAGGCCTCGGCGATCTGCGCCGCGGAGGAGCCGCTGTTGACGACCCAGTTGAACGTCGGGTTCTTAACGGTGCTCTCGTCCATGTAGCTCTTGGCGAGGTCGGCGTCATACTCGTAGGTATGGCCCGGGACGGAGTACTGGGAGGAAGCCGGGATGATGGACTGTGCCGGCGAGTAGAGGACGCCGTAGGCGAGCTCAGCCAGATCGTTGGCCGGGGTGCCGTAGCAGATGGCCTTGCGGAGGTTCTCGTCGTTGAAGTCCGGGTTGCCGGTCTCATCATAGTTCATGGTGAGAAGGGCGACGCAGTTCGAGCTGACGGACTGCGCGGTGCCGAGAGAAGCGTCGTTCATGACGCGCTCCATGCTCGTGGAGGAAAGGGAGAGAACGAGATCCAGCGTGCCGTTCTCGTAGTCGACCATCATCGTGGTCTCGTCGGTGTACTGCAGGCAGGTGATCTTGTCCGCGTAGCAGTAAGCGGTGGTGTAGAGGTCCTTGCCCCACCAGTCTTCGACCTTCTCATACGTGGTCGAGACGCCGATGGTGAACTCGGTCGGGATGTACGGGCCGGTGCCGTTGACGAGGGTCGGATCGAACCAGTCGAAGTTGTCCTCGCCGCCGTTCTCGGCGATCCAGCTCTTGTCGATGATGCCGCAGTTGGACAGCTGGTAGTACCAGGCGCCGAACTGCATATTGAACGGGATGTACAGCGTCATGCCGTCGTCCGAGATCGTCGCGTTGGCGAGGTCGGTGTACTTGGCCCAGTTGGCGCCGTTGAGCGGGGTCGTCGCGCTGCGCTCGAAGGAGTAGAGGATGTCCTCGGCCAGCATCTGCTCGCCGTTGCGGCTGAACGTGACGCCGTCTTTGATGGTCAGGGTCGCGACGTTGTCATCGCCCATGGAGTAGTCGGACAGAACCTCGGAGGTCCACTCGCCGTTGTCCGGGTTGATGAAGAACAGGCGGTCATACGCCAGCGTCATCGCCGCGCCGGAGACGTCCATGGAGAAGCCGCAGGTCGCGTCGAAGTGGCCGACGAACTTGCCGCCCATGGAGCCGACGGTGACCTCGGTGTAGACGTGATCGGCCTCGTCGACCTTCTCGCCGTCGCCGCCGATGCCGGCCGCGCCGTCGATGGCGCCGTCAGACGGCTTATCAGCCGCGTCGTCCTTCTTGCCCGAATCATCAGGCGTCGTCGTGGTGGTGTTGCTCTTGTCGTCGGTGGTCGTGTCGTCCGAGCTGCCGCCGCAGGCGACGAGGGCGAAGACCATTGCAAGCACAAGAAGCAGCGCAAGGATCCGTTTTGTCATGATTCATTCTCCTTTTTTGATTTTTGTCGAAAAGGGATAGTGCGTGCTGCCGCCCGGCAGCACGGGAAAATATTACCCGGCGTTCCTCCTACGCCGAAATAATCGCTGAGGGAAATGCGTTGGATACATTATATCGCATCCGGGATCGGTTTGGAAGACGGCATTTGGTGAAATGTCTTCCATATCCATGCGGATCGCGAATCGCTTTTATGCACATTGTCCAATTTGGGGTTTCGCTCAGGTTCCGCGGCCGGTTCTGACGCGGCCGCCGCTATGAATCGCTGCTTGCTTCCCTGTGGATATACACCCCCAGGGTCTGTGCTATGCTCACCCCTACATTACAACGGATTGTGGCAAGAGGGAAACAGCAAAATTTTAGACCCCCTACACAATTTTTTAATTTCGCAGGTCTGAAGCTTTGTTCAACCTGTCATCTGCGGCGTCTTTTTGCCCAGATGACGCCGCCGCAGACTAAGAACGCGGCCGGGATGAGGCCGATGAAGCCGATGGCGAAGTTGCGCGCGGCCGCGCTCGAGAGCGTGAAATACTCCTCGGCGACCAGGCGCGGGCGGACAGCGATGGACTCCGTCTGGCCGCACATCCAGCTCAGGGCGTTGAGGATCACGTTCGTGTTGCCGCCGGAGACCTGCTCGTCGACGCTCGTCTCGAGGAAGTACCCCGTCGGGATCCAGACGATCTTCGCGCCCGCCGTCGACTCGATGGCCGCGCCGACCGTAAACGGGCCGGGCCGGTCGTCGGCCGTCTTTTCCAGCGAGGACAGATGGTAGCCGTCGGCCTTGCAGTACGACGCGTCCGTCGTCGTGAACAGGCTCGTGACCGTCACGCTCGCGGGCTTGTCGGCGTAGAGCACCATCGGCTGCGCGAACGGCACGAGCGCGAGCAGATTGCCCGAGATGAGCGGCTCGGTGATGGCGTGCGAGTGCATCTCCGGCAGGAGATGGTACGGCTGCGATACATAATAATAGTTGCTGCCCTCGAGCACGATGCCCTCCGTCAGGCCGACGCCGTAGTCCTCGCGCAGGATGCCGCGCAGGTTCGGCAGCGCGTCCTCCTCCACGTTCGTCGTAAGAAGAAGCATATGCCCGCCGGCGGCGAGATAGCTCCTCACTTTCTCCGCGTCCTCGGCCGAGAGGTCGACGGTCGGGCTGTTCACAAACAGCGCGGCGCAGTCGTCCGGCACGGCGTCCTTGCCGAGCAGGCTGAGCGACTGGACAACGAGGTTGTCGTTGCCGATGGCCTTGTCGAGCTCGTCGGTGAGCTCGGCCTCGCCGTGGCCCGTCAGGACGTAGACCGTCGGGACGGAGTCGCTCGTCACATAGTGGATGGCGTTCGTCAGGCGGTTTTCGCCCTCGAACGTGATGGTCATCTTTCCGGTCGAAAGATAGTCCGAGTCATCGTAGTTGTAGATCTTATAGTAGCTGACATAGTCGCTCTTTTCGCCCGAGACGGCGATGACGCTGTTTTCAAAGATCGTCTTGTCCGTATACTGCTGGCCGAACTCCGGGTCGCGCGTCAGGTCGACCTTTTCGACGTGGATGCGGTCGGATTCGTCGACATAGCGGTCCAGCAGCAGCGAGAGCGTCTCGTTTTCGCTGCCGGCCGTGACGATCCAGTAGAGCGTGACGTCGGCGTCCAGCTGGGCGAGGATGCTCTTCGACTGGTCGGAGAGCGTGATGAACTCGTCCGTGCTCGTGTCAAACTTTGTGTACTTTGTCGGGATGCGCGAAACGCCGAAGTTCACGGCCGCGCACAAAATGACCGCCGCGAGCGCAATGGCCAGCGCGCGGAGCCCGCGCCGGACGGAGGCGGAATTTCCCTTTTTCATCAGGCCCACCTCCTCTTCTCAAGCGACAGCCCCGTGAACACGACGAGCACGGCCGAGAGCGTCGCGTCGTACACGATGGCCGTCAGGTCGAACGCGCCGCCGGAGAACACGGCGAAACGGTCAAACACCGAAAGCTGCCGCACGACGGCCGGCAGCGCGTTTTCCAGCGCCGTCGGCGCCGCGAGATACACCGCGAGCGACGCGCCGAGCAGGATGACACCCGCCGCTATTGTCACCGGCGCCGAGCGCGTGAGCAGCCACAGCACGGCCGTCACGATGAGCGAGAGCACCGCCAGCGCGCCGAACGACGCCGCGGCCGAGGCCGCGATTGTCCCGATGATGCGCGAGAGCAGATACAGCGCCAGCAGCGCCGCAAACGACAGCATGGCCGCGACC
>CAVFYN010000166.1:0-4128 GCA_963626425.1 Bacteroidaceae bacterium | reverse complement strand
TCTGGTTGTCCGTCAGCGACGACAGAAACAGCCCGAGCGCCAGCAGCACCGCGCCGAGAAAATAAAACCCGCACAGCGTGGACAGCGCCGTTTTCACATAGATCGTGCCGTAAAACGACAGCAGGATCGGATAGAGCCCGAGCACGGCGACCGGCACGGCCAGCACGACGAGCATCGCGAAGTATTTCGCCGCCGCGACGCCCATCATGCGCACCGGCAGCGAGCAGAGCAGCTTGTCGGTGTTGTTCCGCCGCTCGCCCGCCATGGCGCTCATGGTCAGAATCGGGACGGCGACGACGTAGATGATGGCCATGTTCGTCAGCACGTACTCAAAGTTCGGATAGCCGCTCCGCAGCACGACGTAATTCGTGAAAAATCCGCCAATGATCAAAATGGCCGCGATGAATACGTAGCCGGTCAGGCCGGTGAAATAGCTTTTGAGCTCACGACGAAAGACCGCCATCATTGCCTTCTCCCTCCCCTTCTTCAAATTCCGGCTCCTTCGCGCGCGTCTGTGCGGTGAGCGCGAGGAACACATCCTCCAGATCCGGCTGGTCCGTCCGCATCTGCAGAAGCGGGACGCCGGCGGACGAAAACGCGAAGAACACACGCTCGCACACGTCGTCGCTCTGCCCGGCCGTCACGGCCGCCTGCACGACGCCCGGCTGCGCGTCCGGCTCGATGTGTACCTCGCCGATGCCCGGCACGGACGCGAGGCACGCCCGCGCGGCCTCCTCCGTCCCGCGGACGCGAAGGCGCAGCGTGCTCGCCTCGGCGATGCGGCGCGAGAGCGCGTCCGGCGTGTCGTCGGCGACGAGCGCGCCGCGCGATAAGATCAGGATCCGGTCGCAGATGGCGCTGACCTCAGAGAGGATGTGGCTGCTGAGCAGCACGGTGTGGCGCGAGCCGAGGTCGCGGATCATGTCGCGCATCTCGACGATCTGCGACGGGTCAAGGCCGTCCATCGGCTCGTCGAGCAGGATGACGGGCGGGTCGCCGAGCAGCGCCTGCGCGATGCCGACTCTCTGCCGGTAGCCCTTGGACAGGTTGCGGATAAGGCGGTCCGACATCTGCTTGATCTGCACGGCGCTCATGGCCCAGCGGACCTGCACGTCGGCCTCCGACCGCTTGACGCCGCGAGCGCTCGCGACGAAGCGCAGGTACTCATACGGCGTCATGTCCGGGTAGAGCGGCGGCTGCTCCGGCAGAAAGCCGAGGCAGCGGCGCGCCGCGATGGGCTCGCGCTGCAGATCGTGGCCGCAGATGGAAATGGTGCCGGAGGTCGGCTCCAGGCAGCCGGTGAGCATATTGAGCGTCGTAGACTTGCCCGCGCCGTTCGGCCCGATGAAGCCGCAGACCGTCCCGCCCTCGATCGTGAACGACAGGTCGCGCACGGCGTAGTTCGACGCGTAGCGCCGCGTGAGGTGGCTGACCTCGATCATTTGGATTCCTCCTTTGTCTCGCCCTCGCCGTCCGGTTCCGGCTGGGCCATGTCGTCAAACCGCTCGCCCTTCGGCGGCATTTTGAAGCCGTTGGCAAACGACGGCTTCGGATGGTAGAAGATCCGGAACGCCAGGATGAGGAAGATGATCGTCAGCGCCGCCAGCTCGATGGGAAAGCCGCCGAGCAGCGTGTTGTCCGACGATCCGGCGACCTTGACGCGGCCGGTCTCCTCGCCCGTCAGGCCGTCCCGGCCGATGAAATCGGCCGCGGCCTCGCGCAGCGTCGTGCCGGCCGGCGAAGATTCCAGCGCGTCCGTCCCGTACTCGCCGGACAAAAGCGCCGCAGTCGAGACGAGCGTGTAGCGCGCCGTCTCATCGGCCAGGTCGAGCTCCTTGTCGTCTTGTTTGATGTACACGACCCGGTCGCCGACCGGGCGCGAGACGTCGTAGCGCAGCGTAAAGCCCGAGATCTGCGGGTACGCGTCCGACTTGGACGCTTCGTAGTCGATCGTCTGCGACTCGTCCGTCACGACGGACGCGACGCACTGCTCCAAAAGCTGCCGCAGTCCGGCCGCCGACACGCTCGCCGTCACAAGCTCCGCGTCCTCCGGCAGAACGAGCGTCAGCTCGTTCCACGTGACGTCGCCCGCGATGATGTTATTGCAGATGAGCCCGCCCGGGATGACGGCGAAGTCCGCGCCCGCGGCCTCGCGCGCCGCGTCGGCGACGGCGTTGCCGAGGCTCGTCTCCGTCGCGCGCGAATCGCGGTCTCCCACGCCGGTGTAGCGCGTCGCGGCCGTGCCGAGCACGTCGTCCGGCGCGTGCGCCCGGCAGGAGCAGCAGCGCGAGCGCCGCGGCCGCGATGCGCCGGATTCTGGTCTTTCGTTTCTTTGGTTGCATAAGTGTTCCTTTCGCGGTGGTTTTCAACAAAGATTCACCGACTACTATACCTTTTTTTCATACATTTGTAAAGCATTCACTCTTTTTTCGTCCGACAGCTTTTCATCATAACCCTTATGCGCTATACTGATGGAAAGAGCTAAATAATAAAGGAGTGTCCGAAATGAGCGCAAATCTTGCCTTCATCGGCGCGGGCAACATGGGCGGCGCCATCGCCGAGGCCGTCTGCCGCGGCGTGCCGCCCGAGCAGGTCGCCGTCTACAATCCGACGCTGGAAAAATCCAAGGCGCTGTCCGCCCGCTGCGGCTGCGCGGTCGCGGGAAGCGCGGAGGAGGCCGTCCGCGCGGGCAAATATATCGTCCTCGGCGTAAAGCCGCAGGTGTTCGACGGCGTGCTGCGCGGCCTGCTCCCCTGCCTGACGGCGGAGCACGTCATCGTCTCCATCGCCGCCGGCGTGCCGCTTTCGCGCATTGAGGGCATCCTGGCCGAGGGCGGCCTCTCCCTTCCCGTCGTGCGCGCCATGCCGAACACGCCCGTGGCCGTCGGCCAGGGGCTCGTGCTGCTGTGCCCGAACGAGAAGGCGGAGCCGTTTATGGACGAGCTTTCGCGGCTGCTCGCGCCCTGCGGCCTCGTCGAGCGCGCGGCGGAGCGCGACATCGACCTCGGCATGGCGGTGTTCAGCTGCTCGCCGGCGTTCGTGTACCAGTTCATCGAGGCCATGGCCGACGGCGGCGTCCAGCTCGGCCTGCCGCGGGACAAGTCGCAGCGCTACGCGGCGCAGGCCGTGCTCGGCGCGGCGGCGATGGTGCTCGGCACGGGCAAGCACCCCGGCCAGCTCAAGGACGAGGTCTGCTCGCCCGGCGGCTACACGATCCGCGGCGTGCACGCGCTGGAGAAAGCGGGCTTCCGCGCGGCGGCGGCTGAGGCGGTCGTCATCGCGGGCGGCGCGGACGTCCGGTAAATTTTACTTTGCAAAAAGCGCGGGATGTGATACAATCGCCGCAGACGCCCTGCGGGGCGCGAAGGAGGAAGCAGGATGGCCGTCGATCGGTTTGATTTTGGCTGCGTGGTGTTCGCGTTCGGCGCGGAATTCACGCGGCTCCAGCGAATTCTCAGCGCAAAGGCCGGGCTGTACGCCGGTCAGCCGCGCGTTTTGACAATGCTGCGCGAGCACGAGGGCTGCTCGCTCAAGGAGCTCTCGCGCGTGTGCAACATCGGCATGCCGAGCCTGTCGGTCTCGGTGCGGAACATGGAAAAATCGGGCCTCATCCGCCGCGAGGGCGCCTCGCGCAGCCCGCAGCTGTACCTGACCGAAGCCGGCCAGGCCAAAGCGCAGGATTTCCACGTCCTCATCGACGACTTTTTCGAGGGATTCCTCGCCTCGCTCCCGGAAAAGGACAGCGAGCAGCTCAATGACCTCATGGAGTATTTCACAAAGTACATGACCGAGTTCGACGACCGGCAGTAATAAAAGCGAGCGCCCCAAAGAAGTTGGGGCGCTCGTTTTTTGTCAGACCGCGAAAATCCGTTACGCACTCGTAGGGGCGGATATTATCCGCCCGCAAAGCTCGCGCCGCAGTCCGCATCATAAACGTAGGGCGGGATGACCCCATCCCGCCGCAAGAATGCGCCGCCGAATTCCCGACGCGCCAAAGCCTCCCCTTTCAAGGGGAGGTGGCACGCCGAAGGCGTGACGGAGAGGTGGGGCCAAAGGTTTTTTCGCGCAGTATCGTAAGCGACAAATAACAGGCCGGATTGAAGAGGGCGGCGAAGTGTGTCAGAATAT
>CAVFYN010000165.1:13903-18868 GCA_963626425.1 Bacteroidaceae bacterium | reverse complement strand
TTGGCGCGGACGGCGAGAAGGAACAGACCGTCGATATTTACTACCGCTTTGTGGGTAAAATCGACTGAGAACCAAAAATGTATCCTTTTCTCAGGGAAAGGGGGCTCAGCCAGCCCGAGCTTGCGACGATCGTGGAGCTGGCGGACTTTTTCGACACGTCCGTCGATGTGCTCGTGGGCTATGAGATGAAGGACAACCGCCCGCAGGCGGCCGCGGAGCGGCTCGAGCGCTGCCGCCGGGAGAAAGACCGCGCGGGCCTGGCCGAGGCGGAGAAGGCGCTGGGAAAATACCCGAACGATTTTAAGATCGTCTACCGCAGCGCGGCGCTCTATCTCGTGTTCGGCATCGAGGAAAAGGACGCGGCGCTGCTGCGGCGGGCCATCGTCCTGCTCGGCGCGGCCGTGCCGCTGCTGCCGCAGAACGACGATCCGCGCATCAGCGAGAGCACGCTCAGCGGCGAGATGGCCGAGGCGCTGCTCGGGCTCGGCATGGCGGAAAAGGCGGTCGAGCGGCTGAAGAAAAACAACGCCGGCGGGCGCTATGACGCGCTCATCGGCATGACGCTCGCGGCCGACTGCGGCCGGGCGGACGAGGCGGCGCGCTATCTCTCCGACGGGCTCGTGCGGAGCGTCATCATGCAGATCCACGTCGTCATGGGCTACCTGAACGTCTATCTCGCGCGGCGCGATTTTCAGTCCGCGGCCGCGCTGCTGCGCTGGGGCGTCGGCTCGTTTTCCGGCCTGCGGCGGCCGGGGCGGATGAGCTTTCTCGACAAGATCGAAAGCGCGCTTCTGGCGCACCTGGCCTTCGCGCAGTTTTCCGGCGGCGACCGCGACGGGGCGCGCCGGACGCTCGCGCAGGCGGCCGCGCTGGCCGCGTCGTTTGACAGCGCGCCGGATTACAGCGTCGCCGCGCTCCGCTTCACGGACGGCAGCGGCGAGGCCGGCGCGTATGACGACCTCGGCAGCACGGCCATGGACGGCGTGCGCCGCGCCGTCGCGGCGATGGAAAGCGCGGAGTTTTCCGCGCTCTGGGCCGAGATCGACGGGGAGGAGGAGTCCGATGGACCGGTATGACCAGCAGTGGCTGCGCCTGATCAATCTCCGGCCCCGCACGCCGGACTGGGCGCGGGCGGAGGACGCCGCGCGCGCCGTCCCGCTCGCCGAGCTCTGGCGCGGCGGCAGACGCCGCCGGAAGCATCGCGGAAAAGGGAAAATTTGAAGAGCGTCCCCTCCGGCCCGGCCGGAGGGGACGCTTTCTGCGTCCGGCCCGCTGGCCGCCTGGTTGTACCGGGCGGCCAGTTTTTTTTGGATTGCGAATTGTTCGCCTGCGTGCTATGATAAAAAGGAAAAGAAAGGGAAGGTGTTTTCGCTTGCAGGAAAAATCCATGGTCCGCGACCTGACGAGCGGGAGCGTGACGCGGCAGCTGCTCATTTTCGCGCTGCCGTTTATGCTGTCGAATCTGTTGCAGACGCTTTACAATCTGGTCGATATGGTCATCGTCGGCCGCTTCGTCGGCGCGGCGGGGCTCTCGGCCGTCGCCATCGGCGGCGAGGCGCTCCAGCTGACGACGTTCATCGGTATGGGCTTCACGTCCGCCGGGCAGATCCTCATTTCACAGTACGTCGGCCGCGGCGACCGCGCCGCCGTCCGCCGGACGATCGGCACGATGTTCTCGTGCATCCTCGGCGCGTCGTTCGTCGTCATGGCCGCCGCGTGCGCGTTCGTCCACCCGCTGCTGCGCGCGCTCAACACGCCGGACGCGGCCTACGCGCTGGCGTATGACTACTCCATCGTGTGCTTCCTCGGCACGTTTTTCATCTTCGGCTACAACATCGTCAGCGCCATCCTGCGCGGCATGGGCGATTCGCAGCGGCCGTTCGTGTTCATCGCCATCGCGGCCGTCACGAACCTCATTTTGGACCTCGTGTTCGTCGCGGGCCTGAACATGGGCGCGCGCGGCGCGGCGCTTGCGACGGTCATCGGCCAGACGGTGTCGTTCGTGTGCTCGGTCATCTATCTCTATCGCCACCGCGAGAGCTTCGGGTTCGATTTCCGCCCCGCGAGCTTCCGGCCGAACGGCGAGACCGTGCGGCTGCTCGTCCGGCTGGGGCTGCCGATGTGTTTGCAGTTCAGCGCCATCTGCATCTCGCAGATGTTCGTCAATTCGTACATCAACGCCTACGGCGTCACGGCCTCGGCCGTCACGGGCGTCGGCAACAAGCTCGGCCAGATCGCGAGTGTCGTCACGACATCGCTCAATACGGCAGGCTCGGCCATGGCCGGGCAGAACTTCGGCGCGGGCAAGCCCGAGCGCGTCAGCCGCATCATGGCCGTCATCGGCGTCGCGGGCTGCGCGTTCTGCGCCGTGCTCTCGGCCATCATGCTCGCCGCGCCCGCGGCCGTGTTCGGCCTGTTCAACACCGACCCGGACGTCCTGGCCATGGCGCCGTCTTACGCGCCGATCGCCGTGCTCATCTTCTTCGGCTTCGCCGCGCGCGCGCCGTTCATCGCGCTCATCAACGGACAGGGCTTCGCGTCGCTCTCGCTCGTCATGGGGCTCATCGACTCCGTCGTGGCGCGCGTGGGGCTTTCCTACCTGCTCGGCGTCGTGTGCGACCTCGGCATCGCGGGCTTCTGGTACGGCAACGCCATCGCGGGCTATGTCCCGATGCTCGTCGGCGGCGTGTACTATTTCAGCGGCCTCTGGAAAAAGCGCAAGCTGCTCATCAACGAGGACTAAAAAACGCCGCCCGGATCGCTCCGGGCGGCGTTTTCTTATCCTGTGACCGCGTCCGTCTCCGGCGCGTCCGTCACGATGCGCACGACGAGGCGGTTCGGCAGGCACACGGCCGGGTCGCCCGCGCGGGCGGGGCCGTGCGCGACGCAGACCTTGTCCGGGCACGAGGCGGCCGTGACGGAAATTTCGCCGCCTTTGACCTCGACGGTGTTCTCGCCGTAGTCCGTTTCGACCGTGAGCACCCGGTCGCGCGTCAGGTCGACGGTCTGGTACACCTCGCCGTCCACGAGCAGCTCGGCCGTCCCGGCATCTTTTCCCGCAAGGCGCAGCAGTGCGCTCGCGCCGAGGCACGCGGCCGCGAGCAGCGCGAACAGCACGATCCACGTGCGCGTTTTCACCGCTCGATCACCTCCGCGCCGTCCGCCTCGATGCGCCCGGACAGGCCGGACGTGTAGAAAATTTCGCCGTCGTCCGTGATGAAAACGGCCTCAAAGTCGTCGGAGCCGCGCCAGAACTCGGCCGCGCCGTCAAGGCCCATGACGTACAGCGCAGTGCTCAGCCCGTCGGCCAGCAGGCCGTCGCCTGCGACGATCGTGACGGACGCGAGGCCGCTGTCCGCGGGCGCGCCGGTCCCGGGGTCCAAAATGTGGCAGTAGCGCACGCCGCCTTCTTCAAAATAGCGCTGGTAGCCGCCGCTCGTGACGACGGCGTTCGAGCCCGTGAGCGTGAGCGCCGCGGCCGTGCCGTCGCTAAACGGGTCCTGCACGCCGATGTGCCAGGCCGAGCCGTCCGGCTTGTCCCCGACGGTCTGGACGTTTCCGCCGAAGCTGAACAGCGCGGCCGTCACGCCGTCCGGAAGCGACGCGGCGCATTCGCGCGCGGCGTAGCCCTTCGCGACGGCGCCGAAGTCGAGCATCGCGCCGCCCGAGAGCGTGACGGTGTTGCCGTCGATGGAAACGTGCTCCGTGCCCACGCGCGCGAGCGCGTCCGCGATCTCGGCATCGGTCGGGACGCGGTAGTCGCCCGTCGTGAAGCCCCAGAGGCGCACGGCGGGGTAGAGCGTCGGGTCGAGCGCGCCGCCCGTGCGGGCGGAGAGGTCCAGCGTCTGGGAAAGCAGCTCCAGCGCCCCGTCCGGCAGCGCGCCGGAGCCGGACGCGTTGAGCCGGGCCAATGCGCTGTCTTCCTCCGTGACGGACAGCTCGCGCTCAAGCGACTGCACCTGCTGCTGCACCGCATCGCACGCGTCCTGCGCGTCTTTTCCCCAGACGCGGACGCTCATGACCGTGTCCATGGCGAAAAACGTCGTCTCCGCCGCGCGGTCGGCGCAGCCGGACAGCAGAAAAACGGCCGCGAGGGCCGCGAAAAACCAAACTCGCCGCAATGGGGCACTTCCTTCCTAAAAAAATCTGACTTCCAGTATAGCAAAGCCCGATTTTTCAGTCAAATACTATTTGACATCGGCCGCCCGGACTGCTATAATCTTACGTGCCGCATTGTAAGGGCTTTCAAGCCGGGACGAGCTCCCGCGCCCGAAGAGCGAGTCTACATGGAAAGTAGGTGCAACAGTATGCAGGCAGTTATCCTGACCGGCGGCAAGCAGTACACCGTCAAAGAGGGCGACGTCATCTTCATCGAGAAGCTCGCGGCGGAAGCCGGCGAGACCGTCACGTTTGACCAGGTCCTGGCCATCCTCGACGGCGCTTCGTCCAAGTTCGGTACCCCGGCTGTCGCGGGCGCGTCCGTCAAGGCCACCGTCGTCAAGAACGGCAAGGGCAAGAAGGTCGTCGTCTTCAAGTACCGCCCGAAGAAGGACTCCAAGTCCCACCAGGGCCATCGTCAGCCGTATACGAAAGTTCAGATCGATTCCATCACCGCGTAATTTTTTCCGCGGATGACTTCAACACAATTGGAGGTGTAAGTTCCATGGCACATAAAAAGGGCGGCGGCTCGACCAAGAACGGCCGCGATTCTGAGTCCAAGCGCCTTGGTGTCAAGCGTGCCGACGGTCAGTTCGTCCTGGCCGGCAACATTCTGGTTCGGCAGAGAGGCACGCACATCCATCCCGGCACGAACGTCGGCATCGGCAGCGACGATACGCTGTTTGCCACGGTCGACGGCACGGTCCGCTTCGAGCGGATGGGCAAGGACCGCAAGAAGGTCTCTGTCTACGAGATCGAGCAGTAATTTGCACGAAACACCCCGAACATACTCGTTATGTTCGGGGT
>CAVFYN010000165.1:0-13759 GCA_963626425.1 Bacteroidaceae bacterium | reverse complement strand
GTCCAATTTTGTCGATAAGGTGCGCATCTCGGTGCGCGCGGGCGCCGGCGGCAACGGCGCGGTGGCGTTCCACCGCGAAAAGTATGTCGCGGCGGGCGGCCCGGACGGCGGCGACGGCGGCCGCGGCGGCGACATCGTCCTGCACGTGGACGACCATATGTCCACGCTGCTCGACTTCCGCTACAAGCGCAAATACACCGCGCCGAACGGCGCGGACGGCCGGGGCGGCCGCTGCAAGGGCAAATCGGGCGAGAACCTCGTCATCAATGTCCCGCGCGGCACGGTCGTGCGCGACGCCGAGACGAACCAGATCATCGCCGACATGTCCGGCGGCGAGGATTTCACGCTCTGCCGCGGCGGCCGCGGCGGCTGGGGCAACCAGCATTTCGCCACGCCGACGCGCCAGGTGCCGCGCTTTGCCAAGTCCGGCCTGCCGGGCGAGGCGCACGACGTCATTCTCGAGCTCAAGCTCCTGGCCGACGTCGGCCTCGTCGGCTTCCCGAACGTCGGAAAGAGCACGCTCCTTTCCGTGACGAGCAACGCGCACCCGAAGATCGCAAACTACCACTTCACGACGCTTTTCCCGAACCTCGGCGTCATCTACGTCGACGAGGGCGTCTCGTTCGTCATGGCTGACATCCCCGGCATCATCGAGGGCGCGAGCGAGGGCGCGGGCCTCGGCCACGATTTCCTGCGCCACATCGACCGCTGCCGCCTGCTCGTCCACGTCGTGGACGTCTCGGGCAGCGAGGGCCGCGACCCCGTCGAGGATTTCGAGACGATCACGCAGGAGCTTGCGCAGTACAGCCCGGAGCTGGCAAAGCGCCCCGTCATCGTCGCCGCGAACAAGCTCGACCTGCTCGCGCCGGACAGCGACAATTTAGAGCGCTTAAAAGCGGCCGTCGATGCGCGCGGATACGAATTTTTCGAGATCTCCGCCGCCACGACGCAGGGCACGCGCGAGCTCGTGCGCCACATCGCGGGCGAGCTGAACAATCTGCCGCCCATCATCACGTTCGAGCCGGACTACGTCAAGCCCCTCGCCGAGGCCGGCGACGCGGACGATCTTCAGATCGAGCGCTTCGACGATGTCTGGTCCATCTCGGGCACGTGGCTCCAGCAGCTCGTCAACGACATCAACTTCGACGACGCCGAGTCGCGCATGTATTTTGACCGCCAGCTCCGCAAATCCGGCCTGTTCGACAAGCTCGAGCAGCTCGGCATCCGCGACGGCGACACGGTCAGCCTTTATGACCTCGAATTCATCTACGAACGATAAGACCCCAAAACCCGGGCCGGTCCCACGCGGACCGGCCCGGGTTTTTGTGCCTTAACACCAACAATTTTTGATCGACAAATAGAATTTTAACGGCGCGGTCAAAAACTGCACACAAGTAAAAACCTGTTTCTTGCCCGCACGGGCCCGCGCCCCTATGATAGGCGCATAGCAGATCTGCCGATCCGCGCGCCGCTTCCGGAGGCGGGGCGCAGAGGAAGGAGAACGGAGCATGGACCCCACGCTCGAGACCCTCGCGCGGCGCATCGAGCATCTGGAACACGAGCTCGCCGCGGCCCGGAGCGAAGCGCGCCGGGCGGACGACTACCGCCAGGTCGTCAACTGCATGATGCGCCACATCTACGGCTATTACTATCACCAGGAAGAAGAGGAACTGAAAAAATACTGGGCCATCGACCGGCCGGACGTCATGTATGCCCACGGCAACGTGGCCCACTACGGCTATGAGAGCATTTATCAGTACTACGTCCTCGGCACGAACCGCTCGAAGGCGCACGCCCGCGAGGTCGGCAAGGCCGTCTACGGCATCGACTATACGGGCAACGCCGCGCCGGGCTACCGCGTCGTGCACATTCTCGGCTCGCCGTATGTCGAGATCGCGGGCGACGGGGAGACGGCGCAGGGTGTGTGGATGGCGCTGTCGACCATGAGCCGCATGGACGACGACGGCCGGGCCGACCCGCAGCAGGTCATCCAGCGCTTCTCGGCCGACTTCGTCCGCGAGGACGGCGCGTGGAAGATCTGGCACGTGCGCGACTATGAGGATTTCATCTTCAAGCCGCTGCCGCTCATGCCCGCGCTGGACGGCCATGCCCGCCCGGACGACCCGGAGCCGGAGTACGGCCCTTACGCCGACGACGCGGCCCGCCGCGCGGCCGGCATCGTGAAGCTCGAGCTGGAGAGCGCCATGCTCTACCAGCCCTGGACCGTCACGGCGCACGAGCCGCACCTGCCCGAGCCGTATGCGACCTGGGCCGACGCCGCGCCCAACATCCGGGTCATCCCGGAATGAGAAAAAGGAGAACCGCATGGATACCAACCGCGAAAAAGAATTGTTAGACCGCCTCGCCGCGCTCGAGCAGCGCGTGGAGCAGGCCGAGAAAAAGGCCGAGCGCGCCGACGACTACCGTCAGATCATGAATGTCATGGCCGGCCACTCGTTCTGCTATAATTCCCATGAGCAGCAGTACGAGATCGACCGCTTCTGGACGAAGGAAAAAGAGGACTGCTGGTACAACGGCAACACGACGCCCATCGGCGTTGAGACGTATTATGTCAACAACACGAAGCGCCTGCGCGCGCTTCAGCGCGACATCGTCAATCGCGTCTATCACAAGGCGCTCACGGAGAAAGACAAGGTCGGCTACCGCGTCATGAACATGCTCACGACGCCGTTCATCGAGATCGCGGGCGACGGCCAGACGGCGCAGGCGCTCTGGTTCGTGTTCAACGTGCTCTGCCACGTCGACGAAAACGGCGTGCCGCAGCCGACGGTCAACGCCGGCAAGCAGTGCGCGGAGTTCACGAAGGAAAACGGCGTCTGGAAGCTCTGGCGCTTCCGCGGCTGCCCGGGCGGGTTCGACCTCGACGTCGGCCTGACGAACACGGGCCTGACGCCGTCGGACACGAAGATGACGTTCGGCACGCCGAAGCCGACGGAGGAGGAACTGCGCCTCATGCACCAGCGCCATCTCGTCAACGAGCCGAAGAGCTTCGACGACTACGGCTATTCCCCCTGGACGCCCGCGAGCAACGATCCGCCGCTGCCCGAGCCCTATGAGACGTGGGCCGATGCGAAGCCGTTCTTTGTTTTTGAGGATGAGCAGTGAACCCGCTGCGACGATAAGGAGATTGGATATGAAAAAGACAACAAAGCTGCTGGCGCTGCTTCTGGCGCTTTGCATGATGGTGTCCGTCCTTGCCGCGTGCGCGTCGAAGGATGAGGACAAAACGCCGTCCGATCCCGGCACGTCGGCCGGGGACAGCACGCCCGACGCGCCCGACACGGACAAAGATAACGACGCCCAGCCCTCCGGCGGCGACGAGACGCCGGACGCCGAGCGCGACACGACGCTGACCGTCGGCGTCACGAGCGCGAACAACACGCACGACCCGCTCGCGCTCAACAGCGCGATGTACCAGACGGACTCGCTGTTCGAGGCGCTGTTCCGCATGAACGTCGACACGCAGGAGGTCGAGCCGTGGCTGGCCGAGTCGTATGAATTCCTCGACGACCTCACGCTCCAGATCCGCCTGCGCCAGGACGTCTACTTCACCGACGGCCAGCAGATGACGGCCGACGACGTCCTGTGCTCCTACCGCGACGTCGGCGCCGTGATGAGCGCGACGTACTATTCCTGCTACGACTTCGACAACTTCGAGGTCCTTGACGATTTCACGATCAACTTCAAGTTCTATGAGAAGTATTCTCCCGCGCTCGCCTGGATGAGCAACACGGCCATCTACTGCGCCGACGACATCTTAAGCGGCGCGTCCGACGCCGACAAGTGGATGAGCGCGCCGAACGGCACCGGCCCGTACTACTGCGTCGAAAACGTCGCTGCCTCCCACGTCACCTACGCCCGCAAGAGCGCCGACCAGTATTGGGGCGAGCTGCCCGCGTGCACGCAGGTCACGTTCAAATACTACTCCGAGACGACGACCATGTTCATCGACTTTGAGTCCGGCAACCTCGACGTTGCCAACCTCATCAGCACCGTCGACGCCGAGCGCGTCCTCGCCGGCGACTGCCCGGACTTCACCGGCCACGTCGTCAAGCCCTACAACGACGTCCTGCTCATCGTCCTGCCCGAGGAGACGGCCGTGTTCGACGACATCCGCGTCCGCGAGGCGTTCTTCAAGTCCGTCGACGCCGGCAGCGCGGCTATGGCCGTGTACGGCTCGCTGTATATGAAGGCCGATTCCATCCTCCCGTCGACGCTCACGAAGTACTATGAGTCCCAGCCGCAGGTCGAATACGACCCGGACGGCGCGAAGGCGCTGCTCGCCGAGGCCGGCTATCCGGACGGCGTGTCGCTCCGCCTCATCGTCACGGCCGACATCAAGGAGATGGCCGAGGCGCTCCAGGGCAGCCTGGCCGTCGGCGGCTTCAATGTCAGCGTCGAGAGCTATGACTTCGGCACGGCCATCCCGATGCTGCGCAACATGGAGTCCGACTTCGTCGTCACCCAGACCGTCGACGGCGCGTTCGCCTACGAGCCGTCGCAGGCCATCCCGATCACGTGGGGCCCGAATTCGACGTATAAGCCCGTCGGCATGGACGCGCCCGAGTGGGCCGAGAACTTCGGCCTCGCCCTGACGACGGACGGCGACGAGCGCGTCGAAGCCTACCACAAGCTCCAGGAGTGGGCCGCGGGCGAGTACCGCTTCCTGCCCGTGTGTGAGCGCGTCGGTGTCACGATCTACAACACCGACAAGCTCGCCGATTTCAACCTCCGCGTCGCCAACCGCCCGGTCGCCCAGTGCGCCGTGTTCAAGTGATGAGATAGTTTGAAAGCCCGCGCCCCGAATGGGGGCGCGGGCTTTTTTGCGTGGCTTTTTCATGCACTGCGCGGCCAATCACGCACAGCGCCAAGGCTCCCCCTGTGTAAGGGGAGCTGTCGCCGATAGGCGACTGAGGGGTTGTAGGGTGGGGTTATGCGGAAGGGCCGCGCTAGGACGAACCCTGCGGAGAACCCTTTGGCCTACAACCCCTCCGTCACGGCCTGCGGCCGTGCCACCTCCCCTTGCACAGGGGAGGCTTTGACGCAGCGGGAATTCGCCGCCGCTGAGCGTAGGACGGGATGACCCCATCCCGCCGCCATACCGATTGCGGCGTGCGTAATCGAAAACATGTGTCATCCTGAGCGGAGCGAAGCGGAGTCGAAGGATCTGCCCGATTGCGGTAGTCTTGCGTATTGTTCCAGCGCTGGATATAAACGATACCATACCGCAATCGGAAAGACCCTTCGGCTTCGCTCAGGGTGACACGTGTTTTCGTTTTCGCTGGCACGCAACCGGTATACCGTAATCGGCAAGATTCCACGGGTGCTTTGCACCCTCTGAATGACAGCCTAATTTACCGCGCGCCGCAATCGGCCTTTCGGGCGGATGATATCCGCCCCTACATGGCACGCCCGTTATCGTCCGCTCCGCAGCGATCCCGGCGTGATGTTTTCGTACCTCCGGAACGCCCGCTGCAGGCTCCACTCTCCGGCGTAGCCGACGGACTCGGCGATCTCGTGGAGCGGGGCGTCCGTGCGGAGGATCTGCTCGCGGGCTTTTCTCAGGCGCGTTAGGTGGATGTAGTCGATGAGCTTCACGCCCGTTTTCTGGCGGAACGCGCGGGAGAGGTAGCCGAGGCTGATGTGGAACGTCTCGCTCAGGCTGCCGACGGACAGGGCGGGATCGGCGTAGTTTGCGGCGATGTAGTCGACGATCATGTCGAGCTTCTGGTCCATGGACAGCGTGGCCGTGCGGTAGTATGCCGTCAGGCGCTCAAAAAATTCCTCGATGGACGCGTTCATTTTTGAAATGGTCTTGCACGCGGTGATGTCCGTGACGATCTGGTGGATGCGCACGCATTCGGACAGGCTCGGGTTCACGGGCACGCCGAGCATGCTCAGCGTGCAGGCCATGCGCGTGTGCAGGCGGTTGCGGATGGAAAGAGCGCTGTTCGGATTGCTCAGCTCGCGCTCGACGAGGTTGAACAGCAGCCGCTCGGCCTTGCTGAAATTGTAGTCGAGGATGGCGTCGAAGTATAATTTTTCCCACTCCGGCTTCGGCGCGAGCGTCGACGTGTCCGGCACGTGCTGCATGGGCGTGTAGAACGAGATGACGTCGTGGCTGGGGTAGATGTCGAACACGTAGTCGACGGAGAACAGCGCCGTCAAAAACGCGGAGGCGAGATTGTCCAGCCCGCGCTCGATGCCCGAGCACGTGATCTGAAGCTCGAGAGAGAGCGCCGCGCTCACCTCGCTTCGCGCCCGCTCGAGCAGCTGCTCGAGTGCGGGATAGCGCACGTCGTCCGGCTGCGCGGCCGTCTGTTCGTCCAGCCCGAGCAGCAGCGACAGATACCCGTCGACGCAGCAGGGGATGCACCGGTGCGTCCGCCGCAGCGCGCGGCAGAGCAGCGCGATGGCCGGGTCGAGCTGCGCGCGCACCGCGTCGTGCTCCGGCGCGATCGACGGGGCGTAGGCCCGGTCCGCGCCCTTGATGCGCAGGAACAGAAATACGCACGAAAAGCCGCGCAGATGCGCGCTCAGCGCGGCCGCGAGCGCCTCCGGCGCGGCGGAGGCGTCAAATTCGCGGGTGAAAAAGTCCCGGATGAGCAGATCGCCGACGGCGTCGGGCAGCGCGCGCTCGGCCGGGACGGAGAGAAGCTCGGGCAGCTCAGATGGCTCCATGGTCATCGTTCGGGCTCCTTTCGGGGAAATAGACGGCCGACGCGTCGCTCTGCGCGGCGGGCTTGGAGATGCCCACGCCGGTGTTCGGGCGGCCGGAGGAGTAGACGCAGTCGGACACGAACAGGACGAGCAGGACGAGGCAGACGTCGCGCGTGATGCGGTGCGGCGCGCGGCGGAGAAGATTGTCCACGCGCGGGGCGATGAGGTACACGACGGCCATGCCGCCGAGCGCGAAAACGAGCAGGCCTTCGGCGCAGATGCGGCCGTTCAGGTTGAGAAAATAGCCGGAGTAGTTCCACCACGTCATGCCGTAGCGCAGCTCGAGATAGTACGACGTGAAATACTCCACGATGCCGCACAGGCCGATGATGGAGAAAAACTCCGCGGCGGGCTTTGTGCGCAGGCGGTTCAGAACGAGCAGGATGAGCACGCCGCCGCTGCCGTAAATGGGCAGCCACGGGCCGCGCAGCGTGCCGCGGTTGACGAAAACACCGCTGCGCACCAGGTGCAGCAGCACCTCCCAGCAGTAGCCGATGAACGAGAACAGGAAAAACATCAAAATGATCGAGCTGAGCGAATAGTGGCGCACGTAGTGCACCTTTTCCAGGTGCGTCTGCCGCTTCGGCCGCCAGAGTGGGGACAGCCGCGACGGGTACGCGCGCCCCGTGCGGGCGGCGGCGCAGCGCTCGGCGCGAAGCTCGGCCTCCTCGCGCGCCTGCCAGGCGCGCTCCGTCGCGTCGTCAAAGAGCGCGACGCCGAGATACTCCGCAAAAAATTTCCGCACGCCGTGAAGCGCCACCTCCGGCGCGTCCGGGATGGCCGAGACGTCCGAGTAGGCGCGTGCGAGCGTGCCTTCGTCCGCGGGTGCGAACAGGCAGTCGTCGTTGAGCTTTTCGCTGCCGGGCGCGGCGGCGGACTTTGCCTGCGCGCGCAGGCGGGCATAGTATTCGCAGATGATGCAGCTGCGGTACGGGTTCGTGAAGAGCAGATTGGAAAGGCCGAGCGTCACAAAGCCGAGCGCGTAATACCCCAGCAGCGACAGCTCCATGTAAAAGCACTCTTTTTTGTGCCCGTTCATCATCTCGCGCGAGAGCCGGACGGCCTCGCGCGCGCCGATGTCCGGATTTTCCGCGACGATGCAGGGCACGAGATAGTAGGAATACCGCTTGATGACGCCGCCGACGATCGTCAGCGCCCAGAGCGTCTGCAAAACCGCGAGGTACGCCATGCACACCGACGCGTGCCACCAGCGCCCGACGTCGCGCAGGAACGTCAGCCGGTGGACGGGGAGCTCGGCATACGTCCGGCCCTCCAGAAACAGCCGGTACATGACGACGCGGAACACCTTCTGCACGCACATCCAGAACAGCACGAGCAGCGTGAACGCGCACACGGTCAGCACGATGGCCGCCGCGCGCGTGGAGTGAAACACGGCGTTGACCGCCTCGGCCGCGCGGATGAGGATGGACCCGGACGTGACGGCGTTGACGAGGTTGGCCAGCACGCCCTTGCTGCGCGCGAGCACGCCGGTCTGGTGGCTGCCGGTGTATTCGTCGAGCAGCGCCTGCGACTTGGCCGCGCCCTCATCGAGATTCTGCGAGAGGATGCTGTGCACGACGTCGATGAGCCCGTCGCTGCTGCGGGGCGTCTCGCCGAGCGTGACGCCGTGCTGCGAAAACGTCTCCGCCGCGCGCGAGCCGAGCGCGGAAAACGACGCGGTATACTCCGTCCCTAAAATGGCCGCAGCCAGACAGATGGCGACAAACAGCCAGTAATGCCGCCGCAGCGCCTTTTTCGCCGCGGCCTTCCATTCCTTGCGCGTCTGCACGGTCGCCGCCTCCTTTGCTGTGTATTGTCAGATTACTGACAGTATAGCACAGGTGGGCCGAAGATGGTAGAAAAATTGCAGGGGAGCTGTCAGCGAAGCTGACTGAGGGGTTGTAGGGGCGACCCTTGCGGTCGCCCGGCGGCCGATTGCGGCGTGCACTTAAATAGACCTGTCACCCTGAGCGGAGTCGAAGGGTCTTGCCGATTGCGGTATGGTATCGTCGATTTCCAGCGCTGGAGATGGACGAAAGACTACCGTAATTGGCAAGATCCTTCGACTCCGCTGACGCTCCGCTCAGGATGACACGTTTTTTCGGTAGCTGCCGCCGCAATCGGTCTGTTTATGCCTCCGGCGGGGTACTTCTTTTGTCTCGCCAAAAGAAGTACCCAAGAAAACGCGAGTCAGGGAGGGGCTTTTCACAAAGCCGCCCCTCCCTGACAACCCTCCCTCCGAAACAGGGACAGGCGTGCGGCGGTTTGACATCGTGCCAATCCTGCGACATCCGTCGAGGCAAGACTACTACGCATAAACCAACCTCCACGCCGTAGGGCGGGATGACCTCATCCCGCCGCAAGACTGCGCCCACGCGTCTGCACCGCGCCGATTGCGGAAACGGCCTTCCGGATGGCTCCCCTGAAAGGGGAGCTGTCGGCGGAGCCGACTGAGAGGTTCAAATGCTGCCGTATAGCAAAGCGCTTCCGAAAATTCGATGCCGCGAAAACCTCTCCGTCGCGGCGTTCCGCCGCGCCACCTCCCCTTGCAGGGGAGGCTTTGACGCGTGCCGCAATTGGCGCGTTCTCCTGTTTCGCCGCGTCCCACCGGCGGGATGGGGTCATCCCGCCCTACGGCCGGAATGCGAACTTCGGCGGGCGGATGGTATCCGCCCCTACATGGGGGGCGCGGGAACTCCCGGCGGCATAAAAAACACCCCCGCCGAATGGCGGGGGTGTGGAAAAATCCCAAACTCAGGTGTCGATATAGAACACCTGCTGCGGGGTCTTGTTGAGCAGGACGGCGCCGTTTTTGGTGACGCGGAAGTTGTCGCACGCGTTGGCGAAATCGGTGCCGCGGTCGAGCTCGGGGTGGATGGCGACGTAGCAGTCCTCGAGGATCGGCAGGTCGTCGCCGCCGCAGAACGCGGGGCACTCCATCATGTCATAGCCCTGGGCGTGGCCGATGAAGCGGGCGTTTTCGGCGAGGCCGTGGCGGGTGACGAAGGCGTTGAACACCTCGTTGATCTCGCGGCCGCACGTGCCGGGCTTCATGGCGTCGGCGACGGCGTGCTGGCAGTCGCGCGCGATCTTGTACAGGTCGAGCAGGCTGTCGGACGGCTTGGACATGCAGAACGTGCGCGAGAGCTCGCCGTAGATGCCGCCGGGCGCGGCGACCTCGATCATGACGCTGACGGTGTCGCCCTTTTCGATGCGGCGGTTCTCGCAGAAGTGCTTCGTGAACATGACGCGCGAGCCGGCCGGGCCGCTGGCCACGGCGAGGTTGCCGATGGCGTCGCAGCTGAGGTTGAGGGCCATGCGCTCGATGTCCGAGCGGACCTCCTGCTCCAGGCGGCCCGGGCGGATGAGCGCCGGGACGGCGGCCATGAGCTGGTCATGGACGGAGACGGTCTTGGCGATGAGGTCCCACTCCTCGGGGCTCTTGACGCTCTTGACGAGGTGGAACTGGTTGGAGAAGTCGACAAGCTCGACGTCCGGCAGCTCGCGCTCGAGGTACGCGCCGAACGAGTAGCTGATGAGCTGGCGGTCGACGAGGCCGATGCGCTTATAGCCCTTCTCGCGGATCTCGGCGACGAACGTCTCGCCGAGCAGGTCGTCCGTGAACGTGAACGGCAGGCAGTACGGCTTCGTGAGGACCTTGTCGCAGTTGCGCTCCCACTCCGGATGGATGGGCGCGCCGAGCTCCGGGCCGTGCGTCACGACGAACATGCCGCCCTGCTTCGGCAGCAGGATGGCCGTCGTGTACGGGTCGGTCTGCTGGTCGATGAAATAGCGGATGTTCGCGTCGAAGATCGGGCTGAAGCTCTGCAGGATGATGCAGTCGAGCTCGCTCTCGGCCATGGCCTTGCGCGTGGCGTCGATGCGGCGGGTGAGCTCGGCGTTGGAGATGGGGTATTTGTAACGGGGGCTGATCATGCTCAGTTCAGGCATTGCAATGTTCCTTTCTGCTTACAGGCGGGCGACGCCGGAGGCGCGGGCGGCATCGGCGACGGCTTTGGCGACGGCGCCGGCGACGCGCGGGTCAAACGCCTTCGGGATGATATAGTCGGCACCCAGCTCTTCCGGCGTGATGAGGTTGGCGAGCGCTTCGGCGGCGGCGAGCTTCATCTCTTCGTTGATGTCGCGCGCGCGGACGTCGAACGTGCCGCGGAACACGCCCGGGAAGGCGAGGACGTTGTTGATCTGGTTCGGATAGTCGCTGCGGCCCGTGGCCACGACGGCGGCGCCGCCGGCCTTCGCGTCGTCCGGGAAGATCTCCGGCGTCGGGTTGGCGCAGGCAAAGACGATGGCGTCGCGGTTCATGGTTTTGACCATGTCCGTCGTCAGCACGCCCGGGGCGGAGACGCCGATGAACACGTCCGCGCCGGCGACGATGTCGGCCAGCTTGCCCTCTTTCTTCTCGAGGTTCGTCTTCTGGGCGATCTCTTCCTTGATCGGGTTCATGCCGTTCGGGCGGCCGGCGTAGACGGCGCCGGTGCGGTCGCACAGCGTGATGTGCGCGAAGCCGGCCGACAGCAGCAGGCGGCAGATGGAGATGGCCGCGGCGCCCGCGCCGTTGATGACGACGCGCACGTCCTCTTTGTTCTTGCCGACGACGCGCAGCGCGTTCGTGATGCCGGCGAGCGTGATGATGGCCGTGCCGTGCTGGTCGTCGTGGAAGATCGGGATGTCGCAGCACTCTTTGAGCTTGCGCTCGATCTCAAAGCAGCGCGGCGCGGCGATGTCCTCGAGGTTCACGCCGCCGAACGAGCCGGCGATGAGCGAGATGGTGTGCACGATCTCATCGACGTCCTTGCTGCGGATGCACAGCGGGAAGGCGTCGACGTTGCCGAACGCCTTGAACAGCACGCATTTGCCCTCCATGACCGGCATGCCGGCCTCCGGGCCGATGTCGCCGAGGCCGAGGACGGCCGTGCCGTCCGTCGCGACGAGGCACATGTTCCAGCGGCGGGTCAGCTCGTAGGACTTTTCAACGTCCTTCTGGATCTCCAGGCACGGCTGGGCGACGCCCGGGGTGTAGGCAAGCGACAGGTCGTGCGCGTCCTTGACCGAAACGGTCGGGACGACCTCGATCTTGCCCTTTTTCTCGTAGTGCATGGCCAGACTCTCTTCTGCGATCGTCATGGTTTTGTCCTCCTTTTGAATAGTGAAATTCAATTTTAACACTTTGAATCTATTATAATTCAGCTTCGGCGCGCCGTCAAGGATTTTGCTCAGACGGCGGCGCGCTCGATGTGCTCTGCGATGCGCTCGGCGCCGTCGCGCGGCCAGGCGGCCTGCGCGCGGAGCATTTTGTCCCGCAGCGCGCCGTCGTAGACGAGCCGGTCGGCAAAGCGCGCGGCCTCGTCGAGGTTTTCGGCGAAGAGCGACAGGCCGTGCCGCATGAAAAACTGCGCGTTGAGCGTCTCGACGCCCGGGATGGCCATCGTGTGCACGAGCGGCACGCCCGCCGCGGCGGCCTCGGAGCTGGAGATGCCGCCGGCCTTGGACAAAAGCACGTCCGCCGCGTGCATATACGTCGCGACCTGGTCGGTGAACGGGATCGTCACGACGTCCTGCCCGGCCATTTCGCGGTCGACGGCCTCGCGCAGCTCGTCGTTGCGGCCGGGCATGACGAGGATGAGGCTGTCGTCGTCCGGCACGCGCCGCAGCGCGCGGCACAGCGACACCGCGTCGCCGCAGCCGACGCCGCCGGTCATGACGAGATAGATCTTCCGATCCTGCGGAAGGCCGAGCGCCTCGCGCGCGGCCTGCTTTTCCATCGGCACCGTGAACGCCTCGGCCACGGGCATGCCCGTCACGGCGAGCTTTTCCTCCGGCATGCCGGCCCCGACGCACTCGCGCAGGACCTCCTCGTGCGGCAGAAAATAGCCGTCGAGCTCCGTCTCGGGCAGGAACGGGATGCACGCGTAGTCGGACAGGATGCCGTAGCAGCGCGCGGGACAGTTTTCGTGGCGGCGCAGGTGCGTGAGCGTCTCCATCGGAAAAAGGTGCGAGCAGACGACGGCGTCGTAGCGGTTTTCCCAGATGTGGTCGGCCAGCAGCCGCGCCCGGCGGATGTTGGCCAGATACACCGGCGACGTGACGCCCGTATTGCTGTACGCCTGCCCGGCGCGGTACATCATGCCGAACACCTCCGGCGTGCGGCTGGAGATGCCGTTGAGCACGCGGTCAAAGCTCAGCGCGCCCGGCTCGCCGCCCAGGCGCAGCAGGTCGACGAAGTTCGTCCTGTGCCCGCGCCGCAAAAGCGCCTGCTCCACGGCCTGCGCGCAGTGATTGTGCCCCTCGCCGGTCGAGCAGCTCAAAAGCAGGATGTTCATCCGTTGCGCTCCTTTCAGAATTTTTTGCGGTTTTTACATATTATAATCAGGATCGCGCCGCCGGTCAATGCGTGCTTTTTCCACGCTGACAATTCTGAAAAAAATTACCCTGTATCGCTTCGCGCATTTCGGTGAAACTATGACTGCGGTACCCAATCAAACATTTTCTAAGGAGATGGATCAGCATGAAAAGCAACAACAACGCAGTCGTGCCTGAGGCCCGCGAGGCCCTCGACAAGTTCAAGATGGAAGCCGCCTCCGAGGTCGGTGTCAACCTCAAGCAGGGCTACAACGGCAACCTGACCTCCCGCGAGGCCGGCTCCGTCGGCGGCCAGATGGTCAAGAAAATGATCGAGGCCTACGAGCGCGGCATGAAGTAAGCCTTCTCCGCAGAAAACCGGCTGTCCCGAGCAGGGGACAGCCGGTTTTTTATACGCGAAGGAGGGAGGGGACCTTGTAGGGGCGGATATGATCCGCCCGCGGGCAGGCACCAATTGCGGTATGGTTAATTGCGTGCCAGCGCGAAAACAGAATGTCATTCAGAGCCGTCGCAGACGGCGTGGAATCTTGCCGATTGCGGAGAAGTCTCGTTTGTATCCAGCGCTGGAACAGAACGAAAGACTACCGCAACCGGCCAGACCCTTCGACTCCGCTGACGCTTCGCTCAGGGTGACACG
>CAVFYN010000164.1:2392-7040 GCA_963626425.1 Bacteroidaceae bacterium | reverse complement strand
AGTAAAAAACAGGAATACGGAAATGAGAGCATTTCCGCGCTCAAGGGAGCCGACCGCGTCCGAAAGCGGCCGGCCGTCATCTTTGGATCGGACGGGCTCGAGGGCTGCGAGCACGCGGTGTTCGAGATTCTGTCCAACGCCATCGACGAGGCGCGCGAGGGCCACGGCGACCGCATCTTGGTCACGCGCTATCTCGACCACTCCGTCGAGGTCGAGGACTTCGGCCGCGGCTGCCCGGTCGACTGGAACGAGTCCGAGGGGCGCTACAACTGGGAGCTCGTGTTCTGCGAGCTCTATGCCGGCGGCAAATACCAGAACGCCGACGGCGGCGACTACACCTATTCGCTCGGCCTGAACGGCCTCGGCGCGTGCGCGACGCAGTACTCCTCGCGCTATTTTGACGCCGTCATCTACCGCGACGGGTTCAAGTACACGCTGCACTTTGAGCGCGGCGAGATCGTCGGCGAGATGAAAAAGGAAAAGGCCGACCGCAAAAAGACCGGCTCGTGCTTCCGCTGGCTGCCGGACCTTGACGTGTTCACAGACATCAATGTGCCGCTTGAATACTACGAGGACATTCTAAAGCGCCAGGCCGTCGTGAACGCGGGCGTGACGTTCGTGCTGAAAAACGAGGTGTCGCCCGGCAAGTTTGAGTCGCAGGAATTCTGCTACGAGCAGGGCATTTTGGACTATGTCACCGAGCTGACCGAGGGCCAGGCCATGACGATGCCGCAGTTCTGGCAGACGGAGCGCCGCGGGCGCGACCGCGCGGACAAGCCGGAATACAAGGTGCGCATCTCGGCCGCGCTGTGCTTTTCCAACTCCGTCAGCCGGCTGGAATTCTACCACAACTCCTCGTGGCTCGAGCACGGCGGCGCGCCGGAGAAGGCCGCGCGCAGCGCGTTCGTCTCGGCCATCGACGCGTATATCAAATCCGTCGGAAAATACACGAAAAACGAGTCGAAGATCACGTTCCAGGACGTGGCGGACTGCCTCGTGCTCGTGACGAACTGCTTCTCGACGATCACGTCGTATGAGAACCAGACGAAAAAGGCCATCACGAACAAGTTCATCCAGGAGGCCATGACGGAGTTCTTCCGCGAGCGGCTTCAGGTCTACTTCATCGAAAACAAGGCCGAGGCCGACCGCATCGCCGATCAGGTGCTCATCAACAAGCGCTCGCGCGAGCAGGCCGACCGCACGCGCGTGGCCGTGAAGAAAAAGCTCGCCGGGTCCATCGACATCGCAAACCGCGTGCAGAAGTTCGTCGACTGCCGCTCGCGCGACCCGGAAAAGCGCGAGATCTACATCGTGGAGGGCGACTCCGCCCTCGGCTCGGTCAAGCAGGGCCGCGACGCGGAGTTCCAGGGCATCATGCCCGTCCGCGGCAAGATCCTAAACTGCCTGAAATCGGACTACGACAAGATCTTCAAGTCCGAGATCATCACCGACCTCATCAAAGTCCTCGGCTGCGGCGTCGAGGTGACAGGGAAGAAGAGCAAGGAGTTATCCAGCTTCGACCTGGGCAATCTCCGCTGGAACAAGGTCATCATCTGCACGGACGCCGACGTCGACGGCTACCAGATCCGCACGCTCATCCTCACGATGCTCTACCGGCTCACGCCGACGCTCATCGAAAAGGGCTACGTGTACATCGCCGAGTCGCCGCTATTTGAGATCACGTGCAAGGACAAGACGTGGTTCGCCTATTCCAACACCGAAAAAGACCGCATCGTTTCCGAGCTCGACGGGAAAAAATACACCGTCTCGCGCAGCAAGGGTCTCGGCGAGAACGAGCCGGAAATGATGTGGATGACGACGATGAACCCGGCCACGCGCCGCCTCATCAAGGTCATGCCCGAGGAGGCCGCGCGCACGAGCGAGTGGTTCGAGCTGCTGCTCGGCGACAATCTCGCCGGCCGCAAGGAGCACATCGCCGTCCACGGCTGCGAATTTTTAGAGCTTGCTGATATTTCCTGAAGGAGGATGTTATCAAATGAAATTCAAAAACGCAAAATATCTTGTCACGGTGCTCTACGGCATCGGCATCGCGCTCATTTTCGCGTCCGGTATGCTCATTGAGAATGCCACGGCCAAGCGCTGGGCGCTCATCGTGGCCATCGTGTTCGCCATCGCGGGCTTCGTCGTGAACTTCAACTGGGGCAAGTGCCCGTACTGCGGCCGCGTCATCAAGACGAACATGTTCACGAACCTCTACACGCAGAAATGCCCGTACTGCGGCGAAAAGCCGTTCATCACCCCGGAGGAGAAGGCCCGCATGGAGGCCAAGAAAAAAGAGAAAGCTGAGAAATAAGCCACATGGCCAGAAAGAAGAAGGAACCGGAAAACAAGCATAACGCCGTCGACCCCAACGTCATCGGGCTGCACGCGGAGGTCCTCGAGCAGCCCATCAGCCAGACGCTGGAGATCAACTACATGCCCTACGCGATGAGCGTCATCGTCTCGCGTGCCATCCCGGAGATCGACGGGTTCAAGCCGTCGCACCGCAAGCTGCTCTACACCATGTACAAAATGGGCCTCCTGACCGGCGGGCGGACGAAGTCGGCCAACATCGTCGGCCAGACGATGCAGCTCAACCCGCACGGCGACTCGGCCATCTACGAGACGATGGTCCGCCTCGCGCGCGGCAACGAGGCGCTGCTGCACCCGTTTGTGGACTCGAAGGGCAACTTCGGCAAGGTCTATTCGCGCGACATGGCCTATGCCGCGTCCCGCTACACCGAGGCCAAGCTCGACGCCATCTGCGCCGAGCTCTTCCGCGATATTGACTCCGACACCGTCGACTTTGTCGACAACTACGACAACACGCGAAAAGAGCCGACGCTCCTGCCCACGACGTTCCCGAATGTGCTCGTGTCGAACAACACGGGCATCGCCGTCGGCATGGCGTCGAACATCTGCGGGTTCAACCTCGCCGAGGTCTGCCGCACGGCCGTCGCGCTCATCCGCGACCCGGACGCGGACATACTCTCCACGCTGCCCGCGCCGGATTTCCCGACGGGCGGCGAGGTCATCTTCGACGAATCCGAGATGCGCGCCATCTATGAGACGGGCCGCGGCAGCTTCCGCATCCGCGGCCGCTGGCGCTATGTCAAGGAGGGCAACCTCGTCGAGATCTACGAGATCCCGTACACAACGACGACGGAGGCCATCTTGGACAAGGTCGCCGATCTCATCAAGGCCGGCAAGATCCGCGAAATTTCCGACATGCGCGACGAGACGGACCTGTCCGGCCTGAAGCTGACCATCGACTTAAAGCGCGGCGCCGACCCGGCCAAGCTCATGGCCAAGCTCATGCGCATGACGAGCCTGCATGACAGCTTCGGCTGCAACTTCAACATCCTCATCGCCGGCCAGCCGCGCGTCATGGGCGTGCGCGAGATCCTGAACGAATGGACGGCCTGGCGCACGGAGTGCGTCCGCCGCCGCGTGTATTTCAACCTGAAAAAGAAGCAGGACAAGCTGCATCTTCTGAAAGGTCTTGAGCGCATCCTGCTCGACATCGACAAGGCCATCGCCATCATCCGCGAGACCGAGTCGGACGCCGAGGTCGTGCCGAACCTCATGATCGGCTTCGGCATCGACCAGATCCAGGCGGAGTTCGTCGCGGAGATCAAGCTGCGCAATATCAATAAGGAGTACATCCTGCGCCGCACGGAGGAGACGGACGCGCTCGAGCGCGACATCGCCGACCTCCAGGCGACGCTCAGCGACAATGCGCGCATCCGCGCCATCATTGTCGACGAGCTCGAGAACGTCGCGAAAAAGTACGGCGTCGACCGCCGCACGGGCATCGTCTACGCGCACGAGATCGAGCAGAGCGCCGCGGAGGAGGACGAGACGCCGGACTATCCCGTCACGCTCTTCCTCTCGCGCGAGGGCTATTTCAAGAAGATCACGCCGCAGTCGCTGCGCATGTCAAGTGAGCAGAAATATAAGGAGGGCGACGGCCCCGCCGGCTCGTGGGAGACGACGAACAAGGCCGAGCTTCTCGTGTTCACGGACCGCTGCCAGGTCTATAAGACCCGCTGCTCGGAATTTGACGACACGAAGGCGAGCGTGCTGGGCGACTATCTGCCCTCGAAGCTCGCCATGGACGACGGCGAGAGCGTGACGGCCGTGTGCCTGCCGGGCGATTACCACGGCCACGTGCTGTTCTTCTTTGAAAACGGCAAGGTCGCCAAGGTCGCCCTCACGGCGTACCAGACGGTCACGAACCGCAAAAAGCTCACGGGCGCGTACTCGGACAAGAGCCCGCTGCGCGCGGTTTTGTGCCTGCCGGAGGACGAGGAGGCCGTCATCTACGCGACGGACGGCCGCGCCGTCGTGTTCTCCACGGCGCAGCTGCTGCCGAAAACGACGCGCAGCACGCAGGGCGTCGCCGTCATGACGCTGCGCAAAAAGTCGGCCGTCGAGCGGGCGTGCCTGCTCGCGGAGAGCAACATCGCCAATCCCGCGCGCTATCGCGCCCGCACGATCCCGTCGTCCGGCGCCATTTTGCGCGGCGAGGAGCAGCCGGAGCAGCAGGTGACGCTCGAGCTGTAAAAAATTTTTTGCGGCCCGGCCGCAGGGAAAGGGAGACGACCACGATGACGAACCGGAATGCTGCGCGCGAAACGCTGCTTGA
>CAVFYN010000164.1:0-2382 GCA_963626425.1 Bacteroidaceae bacterium | reverse complement strand
CGCCCGCACGATCCCGTCGTCCGGCGCAATTCTGCGCGGCGAGGAGCAGCCGGAGCAGCAGGTGACGCTTGAGCTGTAAAATTTTTTCGCGGCCCGGCCGCAGGGAAAGGGAGATGACTATGACGACGAACCGAAATGCTGCGCGCGAAACGCTGCTTGACGTGCTGCTCATCATCCTCGGCAGCGCGGTGTACGCGGTCGCGTTCGATTTCTTCCTCGTGCCCAATGAGATCAACGGCGGCGGCGTGTCGGGCGCGGCCATGGTGTTCTGCAAGCTGACGGGCCTCGGCTCGGTCGGTGTTGTGAGCATCATCATCAACATCCCGCTGTTTTTAGCCGGCTGGCGCAGGCTGGGGCGGAAGTTTTTCCTCGGCTCGCTTTTGGGCATGCTCGTCAGCTCCGTGCTCATCGACGTGCTCTCCTACGTTCCCGCGCCGGAGACGGAGCCGCTGCTCGGCGCGCTCTACGGCGGCGTGCTCTCGGGACTTGGCATCGGCCTTGTGTTCGCGCGCGGCGCGTCGACGGGCGGCGTGGACATCGCGGCGCGGCTGCTCAAGCAGCGGCTTCGCAATATGTCCATGGGCCATCTCATGCTCGCGGTCGACGGCGTCATCGTCGCGCTCACGGGCGTGGCGTTCCGCGACGTGAACGTCGTGCTCTACTGCGCCGTGACGCTCTATGTCAGCTCCATCGCGCTTGACGGCATGGTGTACGGCTTTGAGTATTCCAAGGTCGCGCTCATCATCTCCGACCACTATGAGGCCATCGCGAAGAACATCGACGAAAAGCTCGGCCGCGGCGCGACGTACCTCAAGGGCGAGGGCAGCTACGAGCGCACGGAGAAAATGGTCGTGCTGTGCGCCGTCAAGCGCCAGCAGCTCGCCGAGCTCAAGGACGCCGTGACCGAGATCGACCCGGACGCGTTCGTCATCGTGCAGGAGGCGCACCAGGTGCTCGGCTCCGGCTTTGAGCGGTATTCCAAAGACGGCCTGTGAGGGGAGGGCGCGGCATGAAAAAGTGGCTTCTCGCGGCGGCGTGCCTGCTTGCCGCGCTTTTGTCCGGCTGCACGGGCGTGTTTGACGACGATTATCTGTCCGTCTCGCCGCACGACGAGCAGTACGCCGTCGACGCCGGCTCCGACGCGCTGACGGCCGAGAACTACCTCGGCCTGAAAAACGCCATTTTGAGCTTTGTGGAAAACCACACGGACTACGGCGTCATCCGCATCTACCACTACGACGGCGAGGTCGAAAGCGACCTGGCAGGCGCTGCCTACGAGGTCGCAAAAGCCGACCCGCTCGGCGCGTACGCCGTCGACTACATGACGCACGACTGCACGCTCATCGTCTCCTATTACGAGATCCACATCTACATCACGTTCGCGCGCACGCAGGAGGAGATCAACGCCGTGCAGCGCGTGAACAGCGTCCTGGCCCTGCGCGAGGCGTTCGAGGGCGCGCTGCGCCGCGGCGACGGCTCCATCGCCCTTCGCGTGGCGAGCTATTCCGAGCAGGATTTTGCCGCCCTTGCGCGCGCGAGCTACGAAAAAAGTCCGTATGACTTCGTCGAGGTGCCGGACATCACGGTCGAGCTCTTCCCGAGCACGGGCGTGCAGCGCATCGTGCTGCTCACGTTCCGCTACGACCGCCCGGCCGAGGAGCGCGAGGCGGGGCTGCTGGATCTGCAGTCCGTCCGCGTGTGGCTGACGAACGGCATTTCGTCCATGGCGGGCGAGAGCCGGCGCTTTACGGAGCTCTCCGGCCGTCTGCTCGAGCTGCTGGCCGACGCGCAGGTCGACGAGAGTGCCATTTTGTACGATACGCTCTGCTCCGGCCGCGTGAGCGCGGACAGCCTGTCGCTCGCGCTGCGCCTGCTGTGCGAGGACGCCGGGCTCACGTGCCAGACGGTCGAGGGCCGGCGCAACAACCTGGCCTACACGTGGAACATCGTCACGCTCAGCGGCGTGAGCTACCACGTCGATCTGCTGCGAGACCTGTCGTCCGGCGAAATCCAGGCGGCGCTCTATTCCGACGAGGACTTCGAGGCCGAGTACAGCTGGGACCGCGACGTCTACCCGCCCTGCGGCCAGACGGAGGAGACGTACGCGGGCTATGATCTCCCGGCGCGCACGTATGAGCCGGAAGCGCCCGCGCAGGCGCCCGCCCCGGAGCCGGAGCAGCCCGAGCCCGACCCGGCCCCGCCCGAGGAGGAGCCGCAGGACGCAGAGCCGGAAAAAGAAAATTGACGTTTTATAAAATTACCGCTTGACTTTTTATGCCCCGCCCGCTATAATCAGTCTTGCTGTTGCGGGTGTAGCTCATCTGGTAGAGCGCCACCTTGCCAAGGTGGAGGTAGCGAGTTCGAGCCTCGTCACCCGCTCCA
>CAVFYN010000163.1:0-6947 GCA_963626425.1 Bacteroidaceae bacterium | reverse complement strand
AGCCTCCCTTGTGCAAAGGGAGGTGGCACGGCGAAGCCGTGACGGAGGGATTGTTGGCTGGAGGGTTTGTACTGCGCGGGTATCAACGCACGATCCCGTAGGGGCGACCCTTGCGGTCGCCCGGCGGCTGGATTGTGAACGCGGGAACGGGCGACCGCAAGGGTCGCCCCTACAGGCCGGTGCCATTCAACGAACCCTTCTGCAAAATCCGACTCTACAATCCCCCAGTCGCCTCCGGCGACAGCTCCCCTTAAAAGGGGAGCCATTCGGATAGCGCGTGCCGCAATCGACGCGATACAAACGTGCCGCCGCAGTCTAGCTTCAAATGCTGAAAAACGCGCTCTTCCCCGGGTACTTCGCGGCGGTGTCCAGCTCCTCTTCGATTCGCAGCAGCTGGTTGTACTTCGCGACGCGGTCGGTGCGGGACGGGGCGCCGGTTTTGATCTGGCCGGCGTTGAGGGCGACGGAGAGGTCGGCGATGGTCGTGTCCTCGGTCTCGCCGGAGCGGTGGGAGATGACGGCGGTGTAGCCGGCGCGGTGGGCGGTCTCGATGGCGTCGAGCGTCTCGGTCAGGGTGCCGATCTGGTTGACCTTGATGAGGATGGAGTTGGCCACGCCGAGCTCGATGCCCTTTTTCAGGCGGGCGGTGTTCGTGACGAACAGGTCGTCGCCGACGAGCTGGACGCGGGAGCCGAGGGCCTTCGTCAGCATGGCCCAGCCTTCCCAGTCCTCCTCGCCCATGCCGTCCTCGATGGAGATGACGGGGTAATGGTCGACGAATTTCTTCCACATGGCGACCATCTGGGCGCGCGTCATGGTCTTTTTCGCCTTGGGCAGGTAGTACGTGCCGTCTTCCTGGTACCACTCGGACACCGCGCCGTCCATGGCGATCATGAAGTCCTCGCCGGGCTTGTAGCCGGCCTTTTCGATGGCCAGAACGATGACCTTGAGCGCGTCCTCGTCTTTTTTGAGGTTCGGGGCGTAGCCGCCCTCGTCGCCGACGCCGGGCGCGGGCGTGCCGTTTTCCTTCAGGACGGCCTTGAGCGTGTGGAACACCTCGGCGCACATGCGCAGGCCCTCGGCGAACGTGGGCGCGCCGACGGGCATGATCATGAATTCCTGAATGTCGACGTTGTTGTTCGCGTGCGCGCCGCCGTTTAAGATGTTCATCATCGGCACGGGCAGCGTCTTGGCGTTCACGCCGCCGAGATACGTGTAAAGCGGCAGACCGAGCGACTCCGCGGCCGCGCGGGCGCAGGCGAGCGAGACGGCCAGGATGGCGTTCGCGCCGAGGCGGGACTTGTTGTCCGTGCCGTCGAGCTCGATGAGCGCGGCGTCGATGGCCGGCTGGTCGAGCGCGTTCATGCCGAGCAGCTCCTCGGCGATCTCGGTGTTGATGTTCGCGACGGCCTTGAGCGTGCCCTTGCCGAGGTAGGCGTCCTCGCCGTCACGGAGCTCGCAGGCCTCGTAGATGCCCGTGGACGCGCCGGACGGGACGGCGGCGCGGCCGACCGTGCCGTCGTCGAGCGTGACCTCGGCCTCGACGGTCGGATTGCCGCGGGAGTCGAGGATCTGGCGGCCGAGAATGTCGACGATTTCAAGATACTGTTTCATTGGGTGCTTCCTCCTCATATGCGTCCTGCTCCAGCGCGTCGTCGGCCTTTTCGGGCTCGGGGCGCTTGGGCTGGTTGGCTGCCTGGATGATGCGGACGAACTTCTCGGGCACGAGCGACGCGCCGCCGATCAGTCCGCCGTCGATGTCCGGACGGGCGAGCAGGTCGAACGCATTTTCTTCGTTCATCGAGCCGCCGTAGAGAATGCTCACGGCGCGGGCGACCTTGGCGTCCGCCATGCGGCGGATGGCCACGCGGATGCCGCGGCAGACGTCCTCCGCCTGCTCGGGCGTGGCCGTGTGGCCCGTGCCGATGGCCCAGAGCGGCTCATAGGCGATGATGCATTTTTTGATTTTCGGCCCCGTGAGGCCGGACAGCGCCGAGCGGACCTGATACGTGACGGTCTCGGCCGTCAGGCCGGCCTCGCGCTCGGCCAGGCTCTCGCCGACGCAGATGATGGGCCGCAGCGAATGGGCGAGCGCGGCGCGCACCTTCGCGCGGATCTGCTCGTCCGTCTCGCCGAGCGCGCGGCGCTCGGAGTGGCCCAAAATCACATATTCGCAGCCCGCGCCCGAGAGCATGGCGGGGCTTATTTCGCCGGTATAGGCGCCGGCGTCGTTTTCGTTCATATTCTGCGCGCCGATGGCGACGCGCGTCTCGCGGAACGCTTTTTCCGCGGCGGGAATGCAGAGCGCGGGCGGGCAGAGCACGATGGAGCACCAGCGGCCCTTCGGCAGGATCTTCTTCAGCTCCCGGGCGTAGGCGGTCGTCTCCGCGATGGTCTTGTTCATTTTCCAGTTGCCCGCGATGATGGTCTTGCGATAGGTGCGGTTCATGGTAAGCTCCTTTGTAGCGTCGTGGGCGGGGTGTGGGGGGGCTGCGGCATGGCAGTCAAACGTCGCCGTAGGGCGGGATGACCTCATCCCGCCGCCGGACTGCGGCGCGGGCGTCTGCGTAGCGCCGATTATGGCAGGCGGCTTCCGGATGGCTCCCCTGCAAGGGGAGCTGTCGGCGGAGCCGACTGAGAGGTTTGGCAGCTGCCGGCTTGGCAGAGCGCGACGAAAATTCGCGGCCGCGAGAACCTCTCCGTCACGCCTTGCGGCGTGCCACCTCCCCTTGCAGGGGAGGCTTGGGCCGGTTCCGCAATTTGGTGCGTACTTCTGTCTTGGCGCGGGCACGCAATCGGCCTTGCGGGCGGATGATATCCGCCCCTACAGGGCGCGGGCGTCTGCGCAGCGCCGATTATGGCGCGCGGCTTCCGGATGGCTCCCCTTTTAAGGGGAGCTGTCGCCGGAGGCGACTGAGAGGTGGGGCATCGTCTTTGCAGAGCGCCCGCATGAGGGTGCACGCGAAACCCATCGGTCTCACCTCTCCGTCACGGCCTCGCGGCCGCGCCACCTCCCCTTCCTCATTAAAACCGCCCACGGGGCGGGAATAAGGATAGGGGGCTACAGCCTAAAAGGGGAGGCTTTGGCGCGGTGCGTCGATTTTAGCGTTATCTTACGCGTCCAGCAGGCACGTCACGCCGGGGAGTTCATGTCCCGCGAAGAACTCGAGGGACGCGCCGCCGCCGGTGGAGACGTGGGTGATGCGGTCGGCGTAGCCGAACTGTTCGCAGGCCGAGGCGCTGTCGCCGCCGCCGATGACGGTCAGGGCGTCGGACTCGGCCATGGCCTTGGCGATCTGCTGGGTGCCGAAGGCGAAGCGCGGCCACTCGAACACGCCCATCGGGCCGTTCCAGACGACGGTGCCGGCGCTCTTGATGACGCCGACGTACTCCTCGATCGTCTCCGGGCCGATGTCCAGGCCCATCCAGCCGGCCGGGATCTGGCCGTCGGGGCAGACGGCCTTCTTGGCCTCGGGATCGTAGCGGTCGGCGATGACGTTGTCCTTCGGCAGGTGGATCTGCACGCCCTTGGCCTTGGCCTTTTCCATGAGCTTGCGGCAGTATTCAAAGCTCTCGGCCTCGCAGAGCGAGTTGCCGATCTGGCCGCCGAGGGCCTTGGTGAACGTGTAGCTCATGCCGCCGCCGATGAGAATATGGTCGGCCTTTTCGAGCAGATAGTCGATGACGCCGATCTTGTCGGAGACCTTGCTGCCGCCGACGATGAGCACGAACGGGTGACGCGGGGACTCCATGACCTGGCCCATGACCTCGAGCTCTTTTTTGACGAGCAGGCCGCTGACGGCGGGCAGGAAGTTCGCAACGCCGGCCGTGGACGCGTGCGCGCGGTGCGACGAGCCGAAGGCGTCGTTGACGAAGATGTCGGCAAGGGACGCGTACGCCTTCGCGACGGCCTCTTTATTTTCCGTCTCGCCGAAGACGAAGCGGACGTTCTCAAGCAGCATGATCTCGCCCGGGCGAAGGCGCGAGGCGACGATCTGCGCGCGCGAGCCGACGGCCTCGCTCAGGAAGTAGATGTTGTGGTTGAGCAGCTCCTCCAGCCGCAGCCAGACGGCCTTGAGCGAGTATTTCTCCTCATAGCCGAACTTCGGGCGGCCGATGTGGCTGCACAGGATCACGGACGCGCCGTGGTCGAGCAGGTAGCGGATGGTCGGCAGCGTTTTGACGATGCGCGAATCGTCCTCGATGTTGCCGCGCTCATCCGTGGGCACGTTGAAGTCGCACCGCACCAGGCAGCGCTTGCCGGCGACGTCGATGTCGCAGATGGTCTTTTTTCTGAAGTTCATAGCGTCCTCCCGCGTTTTGTTGTTCAGTTTCCAAGGGCCGCGTCGTGCATTTTTCCGAAGCCGAGCAGACCCGGGAAGCCCTGCTGGCGCAGCGCTTCATACGTGACGATGGCCACGGAGTTGGCAAGATTCAGGCTCCGCGCCTCCGAGATCATGGGGATGCGCACGGCGCGCTCGCGGTGCCGCTCCAGAAGGTCCTCCGGCAGGCCGCGCGTCTCTTTCCCGAACATGAGATAGCAGCCGTCGGCAAAGCGCGCCTCGGTGTACGCGCGCGGGGCCTTCGTGCTCATGAGGTAGAGGTCCTGCGCCCCGGTTTTCTCGAAAAATTCGTCCAGGCATTCGTACACCCGCACATCCACCAGGTGCCAGTAGTCGAGCCCCGCGCGCTTGACGGCCTTGTCGGAGATGTCGAATCCGAGCGGCTTTACAAGGTGCAGGACGCTGCCGGTCGCGGCGCAGGTGCGGGCGATGTTGCCTGTATTCATGGGAATTTCCGGCTCGACGAGTACGATGTTGAGCAAAAAAATCCCTCCTTTGCACATACCGTACCTATTCTATTGCACTTACCCTAAAATTTCAAGGGCATCTTGCATTTTTGCCCGTTTTGTGAGAACATAGATTGAAACGTAGAAAAAGGGGCCCGAAACTATGAAAAAGCGCATCGTCGTCAAGGTCGGAACAAGCACGCTCACGCACGTGAGCGGCGGCATGAACTTCCGGAATTTAGATCGTCTCGCGCGCGTGCTGACCGATGTGAAAAACGCCGGGAACGACGTCGTGCTTGTCACGTCCGCCGCCATCGCCACGGGCGTCGGCAAGCTGAAAATGGCCGCCCGACCGACGGAGCTGCGCTTCAAGCAGGCCGCCGCGGCCGTCGGCCAGTGCGAGCTGATGCACCTGTACGACAAATTCTTCGGCGAGTACGGCGCGACCGTCGCGCAGATCCTGCTCTCGCGCGACGACGTCGACCGGCCGAGCGGCAAACAGAACCTGCACAACACGTTCGAGGCCCTGCTCGAGCTCGGCGTCATCCCGGTCGTGAACGAGAACGACTCCGTCTGCTTCGAGGAGATCGAGACCGAGCACAAGGTGTTCGGCGACAACGACACGCTCTCGGCCGTCGTCGCCGCGCTCGTGGGCGCGGACCTGCTCGTGCTGTTTTCCGACATCGACGGCCTGTACACCGCCGACCCGCACCGCGACCCGGACGCCGCGCTCATCACGGACGTCCCGGAGATCACGGACGAGATCTGGGCCAGGGCCGGCGGCGCCGGCTCGAAATTCGGCACGGGCGGCATGGCCACGAAGCTGCTCGCCGCCGAGATCGCGACAGGCGCGGGCGTCGACATGGTCATCACGAACGGCGCGCGGCCGGAAAATCTGTACTTTTTAGCCGACGGCGGCTCCATCGGCACGCGCTTTTACGGCCGCCGCGATACATTATAATTACCGAAACCATAAGGGAGGTCCCACTATGAGCCATCTTCAGGGAAAAACCGCCATCATCACCGGCGCGGGCCGCTCCGTCCTCGCAGACGGCCGCTGCGGCTCCATCGGCTACGGCGTCGCGCGCGCCTACGCCCGCGCGGGCGCGAACCTCGTCATCACCGGCCGCAACATGGACAAGCTGACCGGCGCGAAGGACGAGCTCGAGGCCATGTTCGGCGTCCGCGTCCTGCCGATCGCCGCCGACATCGCCGCGGGCGCGGACAATCTCGCCATCGCAGAGTCTGTCGCGAAGGCCGCACATGACACGTTCGGCGGCGTCGACGTGCTCGTCAACCTCGCCCAGGCGTCCGCCTCGGGCGTCACGCTCGCCGAGCACACGATCGAGCAGTTCGACCTCGCCATCTACTCCGGCCTGTACGCGACGTTCTGCTACATGAAGGCGTGCTACCCGTACTTAAAGGAGTCGAAGGGCTCCGTCATCAACTTCGCCTCCGGCGCGGGCCTGTTCGGCAACTACGGCCAGAGCGCCTACGCCGCCGCCAAGGAGGGCATCCGCGGCCTGACCCGCGTCGCCGCGACGGAGTGGGCGGCCGACGGCGTGAACGTCAACGTCGTCTGCCCCCTGGCCTGGACGGCGCAGCTGGAAAACTTCCAGAACGCCTACCCCGACGCCTTCGCCCAGAACGTCAAGACCCCGCCCGCCGGCTTCTTCGGCGACCCCGAGCACGAGATCGGCCGCGTCTGCGTCCAGCTCGCCTCGCCGGACTTCAAGTACATGACCGGCGAAACCCTGACCCTCGAGGGCGGCCTCGGCCAGAGACCGTGAGGGGATTGAAAGAAGAAACCCACCGCACCCCGGAGGGGCGCGGTGGGTTTTTGTATGCCGGTGCAGGATTTTTGCGCGGTGAAATAGAAGGACGCGCCAAAGCCTCCCTTGTGCAAAGGGAGGTGGCACGCCGAAGGCGTGACGGAGGGATTGTAGGCTTGAGGGCCAGAAATGCGCCGGTTTAGGCGCACGATCCCGTAGGGGCGACCCTTGCGGTCGCCCGGCGGCCGGATGCGATGCGCGGGAACGGGCGACCGCAAGGGTCGCCCCTACAGGGCGGTTTCGTTGTTCCGGCCTTTTTACAACCCCCGACCTTACAATCCCCCAGTCGGCTCCGCCGACAGCCCCCTTTACACAAGGGGGCCTTT
>CAVFYN010000162.1:0-4312 GCA_963626425.1 Bacteroidaceae bacterium | reverse complement strand
GCGCGATTCAGACGCGGCGGCGCAGTCCGGCGGGCGGATGATATCCGCCCCTACATGGCGTGCACCACCTATCCACTTTCCACTTTCCACTTTCCACTTTCCACTTTCATCTTCCCACTTCCCACTTCCCCACGAAAGGAGGCCCCCTCATGACCACCCGACGGCTTTTTTCCATCCTTCGCTGGGCGCTCTATGCGCTTCTCTTCCTCCTCGCCATGATGCTTCAGACTGTTGTGCTCGCGCGGGGGATCGGCGGGTTTTTTATCTCGTGTGTGCCGGTGGCGGTCGCGTGCATTGCGATGCAGGAGGGGGCCGAGGGCGGCGGGGCGTTTGCGTTGGCGGCGGCGGTACTCTGGTGCCTTTCGGGCGCGGCGTATGGGAGCGCGCAGATCGTGACGCTGACCGTGGCGGGCGTGCTGTGCGGGGGGCTTTGTGAGGTCGTTTTGACGAAGAAGCTGCTGCCGGCGGCGGGGCTTTGCGCGATGACGCTGCTGCTGTGCGACGGGGTGTGCTTTCTTCTGCGGCTGTATCTCGGCGGGGCGAGCGGGGCGGACGCGGTTTCTTATCTGCTGCCGTCGCTGGGGATCAGCCTTTGTTTTCTGCCGCTTTTTTACGTGCCGGCGCATTTTATCGCCAAGATCGGCCGCGGGCCGGGCGCGTAAGGGTTTTTCGGGAGGTTTTCCATGGAACGACGCATTCGATTCCGCATCGGCGTGCTGCTGATGCTGATCTTTCTCGGGCTCGGCGCGTTTGCGGGCAGCGTTTACAAGATGCAGGCGGCCGCCGTGGCCGAGGACGAGCTGAGCGCGGGCGGGACGTACACGTACTACACGCAGGTGTCCGCCGCGCGCGGGAATATTTTAGACCGCAACGGCAACGTGCTCGTCACGAACCGTGCAAGCTACAACCTGACCATCACGAACTACGCGCTTTTCAACTCCGACGACCCGAACGGGAGCCTTTTAACGCTCGCCGAGACGTGCGCGAAGCTGGGCGTCGACTACGTCGACCATCTGCCCGTGACGCTCGAGCGGCCGTACACGTACACGACGGACGAACTCTCGTCCACGTGGCGCGGCTATTTCCGGACGTACCTGCGCGAGCGCGGGTGGGACTCGGACATGTCCGCGGAAAATCTCATCCGCCAGATGCGGCGGGCGTACTCCATCCCGGACGAGTGGACGGACGAGCAGGTGCGCCGCGTCGTGGGGCTGCGGTTTGAGCTGTCGCTGCGGTATTACACGACGCTGGAGACCTACACGCTCTGCTACGACGTCCCGTCCGACGCGATGGCGGCGCTGCTCGAGCTCGGCACGCCGGGGCTTGCCGTCGAGACGACCTCCGTGCGCGAGTACGCGACGGACCTGTGCGCGCACATTCTCGGCTCCGTCGGCTCCATGACGAGCGAGGAGTGGGCCGAGTATCAGGACCTTGGCTATTCCATGAACGCGCGCGTCGGCAAGGACGGCGTGGAAAAAGCGTTTGAAAATTACCTGCACGGCTCGGACGGCACGCGCGTGACGACGATCTCGTCCGACGGGCAGATCTTGGAGCAGCATTATTCGACGGCGCCCGTCGCGGGCAGCAACGTCGTGCTCACCATCGACATCGACCTCCAGGCCGTCACGGAGCAGGCGCTCGAGGACGTCATTCTGGCGCTGCGCGAAAACGGCGTCGGCTCCGACCACGAGGGTACGGACGCCGAGGGCGGCGCGATGGTCGTGCTCGACGTCAAGACGGGCGAGGTTTTATCCTCGGCCAGCTATCCGACGTATGACCTTTCGACGTACTCGGAAAACTTCAACGAGCTTTTGCAGACGGCCTACTCGCCGATGTACAACCGCGTGCTGCTCGCGCCGTATGACCCCGGCTCGGTTTTCAAGATGGTCACGGCCATCGCGGCCATCGACTCCGAGGGCATCGGGCGGTATTACGAGATCGAGGACAAGGGCCTCTACACGTATTATGACGACTATCAGCCGGCGTGCCTTCTCTGGAAGCGCGGGCTCACGCACGGGACGATCAACATGATGCAGGCGCTGGCCGAATCCTGCAACTACTATTTCTACGAGATCGGCCGCCGGGCGGGCATCGAGGCGATCGACGAGGTGTCCAAAGGGCTCGGCCTCGGCGAGCACACGGGCATCGTGCTGCCGGAGGCGACCGGCTCGCGCGGAAATCCCGAGACGAAAAAAGAGGTCTACGCCGACGACCCGGATCAGTCCGGCTGGTACGGCGCCGATACGCTCCAGGTCGCCATCGGCCAGGGCGACAATAAATTCACGCCCATGCAGCTGGCGTGCTACACTGCGGCGCTCGCCAATTCCGGCACGCGCTACCGCGCGACGTACCTGCGGCGCGTCGTCTCGTCGGACTACACGTCCGTCGTCATGGAAAACGAGCCCGTCGTCGAGAGCACGTACAAAATTTCCGACGAGGCCATGGCCTGCGTGCGCGAGGGCATGCGCATGACGGTCACGAGCGGCACGGCGTCGAGCTATCTGCGCGACTATTCCGTCGCCGTCGCGGCCAAGACCGGCACGGCGCAGCACGGCGGCCTCGGCTCGGACAACGCCAGCTTCGTGTGCTACGCGCCGTATGACGACCCGGAGATCGCCATCGTCGTCTACGTCGAAAAGGGCGCGCAGGGCGGCTATCTGGCCAACGCCGCGCGCGCGGTCATGGACGCGTACTTCGGAAAAACCGCGGGGCTCGAGACGGTCATAACGGAGAATGAGGTCCAGTAAAAAAGCGCATAAACGCCCTGTTTGTGCAGGGCTTGACATCGTTTTCACATCCTGTTATTATATAAAAAGGCGGCCAGCCGTGCCGGAAAAGCGCGGTTCCCCAAAAGGTTTTTGGCCGCATTTTGCTCCCGGCGGGAGCGAACCATACTTTTGAGGAGGCACTTTTCATTATGGCAAAACCGTTAGCTGATTATGTCAAGCTCCCGGGGCTTGACGAGTACAAAGAGTGGTTCAAGGACTTCGCGGACCTCAAGCGTGAGGACGGCATCCTCCAGGTCACCTGGAAGACGAACGACGGCCCGATGCACCACAGCGGTATGTCTCATCGTGCGATGAGCCAGCTGACCCGTTACATCTCCATGGACCTCGAGAACGAGATCATCATCTACACCCACATCGGCGACAACTGGATGATCGAGTCCGACGCCAACGGCTGGGAGACCTACTCCGAGCTGCCGCGTCAGCGCTTTGAGCATCAGTACTTCGACGACACCAACCTCATCAAGAACATGGTCTTCGACCTGCAGGTCCCGACCATCGGCGCCATGCCGGGCCCGGGCTTCCACTGGGATTCCGCCATGCTCTGCGACGTCACCATCGTCACCGAGGACACGAAGATCGAGGTCCCGCACGCTCAGGGCGGCCTTGTCCCGGGCGACGGCATGGGCCTGATGTTCCAGCACTACCTCGGCACCAAGAAGGGCAACTACTACATGATGACCTCCCGTCAGGTCACCGCGCAGCAGATGCTCGAGTGGGGCCTGTGCTCCGAAGTCGTGCCGAAGGGCAAGGCTGTCGAGCGCGCCTGGGAGATCGCCCGTATGTGGAAGCGTATGCCGTATGAGAACCGCTGCATCATGAGCAACCTGGCCAAGCGCCCGCTCATGAAGCTGTTCATGCAGGATCTCAAGCTGCACACCACCTCCGAGCAGTACGGCTCCCTCCTCCGTGTTGCCGAGGGCACGCTGGGCGACGAGAACTCCGCGCAGCAGGACGAGAAGTACATCTCCCGCGTCAACGACTACCGCTACGCCACGCACGACATGGAGCAGCCGATGAACCTCGAGCTGTGGGCCGGTATGCCGAAGCGCGCCGGCGAGTGGTTCAAGAAGGTCGAGTCCGGCGAGATCGAGAACCCGTACGTCTTCGAGCACAGCAACGAGCCGGATTGGTACAACGCGTTCTAATTTGGTCCGTTTCATGTGAAACAATGATAAATTCCCGGCGCACGTGAGTGCGCCGGGAATTTTTTTGCAGAGGGGGAGGGGGAAGTGGAAAGATGAAAGAGGAAAGTGGAAAGTGGAAAGTGAAGAGGGAAGAGGTGGCGCGCGGGGCGCGCCGTAGGGGCGGATAGTATCCGCCCGATGGACTGCGGCAGAGCGTCTGCTGCGCGCCGGTTGCGGCACGCGTGATCCGATTGGCTCCCCTGCAAGGGGAGCTGTCGGCGGAGCCGACTGAGAGGTTCAGAAGCTGCCGGATGGATGAGCGCTTCGAAAATTCGCCGCCGCGTAAAACCTCTCCGTCACGGCGTTCCGCCGTGCCACCTCCCCTTTCAGGGGAGGCTT
>CAVFYN010000161.1:0-7345 GCA_963626425.1 Bacteroidaceae bacterium | reverse complement strand
GTGCTGGATCGTCCGCACGCGCATGACGGAGGGCGAGCCGCTGCCCAGCCGCGTCAATACGCTCGACGTGCCGCTTTACACGTTCCTCGGTGTCGGCCTCATGCTCATGTTCCTCGTGAGCCCGTATTTCTCCATCGCCGTCGAGGGCTACCGCGCGACGGTGCAGTACATGCTGTGGTTCTTTGTCGTGACGCGCCTTGTCCGCGGCGACCGGGACTTCAAGCAGATGTACATGGCTATGGTGCTCTTCGCCGCGCTCATCGCGCTGCACGGTATCTACCAGTATATCGTCGCCGTGCCCATCCCGTCGAACTGGGTCGACCAGGCCGAGCAGGGCGTGCGCACGCGCGTGTTCTCCATCTTCGGCAGCCCGAACATCATGGGCGACTTCATGGTCATGTTCGCGCCCATGGCCGCCGGCATGGCGTATTACTGCAAGGACTGGAAGGCGAAGGCGTTTTTCTGGTGCTGCACGTTCGCCATGTGCCTATCGTGCCTGTTCACGATGTCGCGCGGCGCGTGGGTGGCTATGGCGGTGGCTGTGCTCGTGTTCGCGCTGCTGCATGACCGCAAGCTGTTTCTGCTCGTGCTCGCGGCGGGCTTTGTGTCGCTGTTTATCCCGTTTGTCGCCTCGCGCATCGGGTATCTTTTTACGGAGGAGTTCGCGGCGTCCACGACGAACGGCGGCCGCGCCAGCCGCTGGGCGCTCGGCCTTTCGTACCTGAGCGCGAGCCCGATGCTCGGCCTCGGCCTCGGCATGTTCGGCGGCGCCGTCGCCGTGCAGCACAAGGTCTATTCGTGGATGAGCTATTTCTACATGGACAACTACTACCTGAAGATCCTCACGGAGATGGGCTACGTCGGCTTCACGTTCTTCATCCTGCTCATGGTGAGCCTCGTGCTCGTCGGCCTGCGCGCGGTGTACCGCTCGAAAAAGTCCGACGGCGGAAAGACGTCCCCGCTGTGCGTCGGCATGTTCGCGGGCCTGTGCGGCGTGCTTGTCCACTGCTACTTTGAGAACATTTTTGAAGAGCCGTACATGATGGCCTACTTCTGGATCATCGCGGCGCTCATCGTCTACCTCGGATTTTTCCGGAAACCGTCCGAAGCGAAATAAAAAGATCCCCGGCTCGCAGGAGCCGGGGATCTTTTTTTCAAAGCGTCAGGACGATGGACCCGAGCGCCGTGCCGGCGTCCATGAGCTCGTGCGCGCGGACGATGTCCGCCTGCGGGATGGCCGCGGCGATGGCGGGAGCAAATTTGCCCTCCGCGAGCATGGAGAACACCTCGCGGCGCAGCGCGGCGTGCTCGTCCGGATGGCCGTCGTGCTTGTGGAACGAGAACGCGCGCACGGCCCAGCATTTTGCGAAGTTGTCCGTCAGAAACTGCGGCAGATTTTCGGGCGGGAAGCCGCCGAGCGTGTTGTAGATGACAACGGTGCCGCCACGGTTCAGATATGCGAACTGGCGCGTAAAATCCGCCCCGACGACCTGGTCGAGGATGTAGTCCGCGCCGAGGCCGCCCGTGGCGGCCAGGACGGCGGCTTCCTCGTCCTCGGTCTTGTAGCAGAACACGTGCGCCGCGCCGAGCTTTTGCAGATGGGCGCATTTTTCCTCCGTGCTGGCCGAGGCGATGACCGTCAGGCCGCACAGCGGCGCGAGCTGGACGATGGCCGAGCCGAGCGCGCCCGCGGCGCTTTTCATGTACAGCGTCCGGCCCTGCCCCGGCGCGCAGGCCGTGTGCAGCAGGCTCCAGGCGATGACGTGGTTGTTCACGGCCGCGGCGGCCGCAAGGTCGATGCCGTCCGGCAGCGGCGTCACGAGCTCGGCCGGGGCGGTCTTATATTCCGAATAGCACCCGCACACGACCGGATGGTCGACGAACACGCCCTGGCCGACGGAAAAGCCCGTCACGCCGTCACCGAGCGCGGCGACGGTGCCCGTGCCGTACAGGCCGGGGTAAAACGGCAGGATGTCGCGCGTCCACGGGTACGTGCCCGTGCGCATGAGATAGTCCGGCTTGCCGACGCCCGCGGCCGCCATGCGGATGAGCACCTCGCCCGGCGCGGGCTGCGGGATGGGCGCGTCGGCGATCTGAAGCACGTCCGGCCCGCCGTGCTGCGTGAAAAATACGGTTTTCATGGGGTACCTCCATGCGTTTTTCTTTTACGATACCACACGCCGCGCCGCGCCGCAAGCGCGCCGTTGGAATGGGCGCCCCGCGCGGTGATGCGCAGAGCCCATCACGCCAGCCGCTTCTGCAGCAGGTCGAGGAAGATCTGCATCTGCGGCGTGACATGCTTGTTGCGGTGGTAGACGATCTGGCTCCACATCGTGATCTCGGGGCACTGCGTGTCCAAAATCGCGAGACGCCCCGCGTCGACGTCGCCCTGCACGACGTAGTCCGGCAGAAACGAGATGCCGCGCCCGGCGAGCAGAAACTGCGTGATGACGGCCGTGTTGCCGATCTCGAGCACGGGGTGCAGCTCGAAGCCCTGCTCGGCGAGCGCCTGCTCCATGGCGTAGCGGTAGCTGATGCCGCGCTCGGTCAGAATGAGCGGCTGGGCGAGCAGCGTCTCGAGCGGGATGCCGGTCTGCCCGGCGAGGGGAGAGGCGGCCGACGCGATGAAATGCACGCGCTCCGGCCGCTCGAATACGCGAACCCACTCCGGCGCGAACGCCTTCTGGTCGAGCAGGCACAGGACGTCCACGTCGTTCTGCCGCAGCGCGCGGAACAGATCGGGCACGAGCGCCGTCTGCACGCGCAGCTCCACCTGCGGGCACGCGTCCGCGAACGCGCGGAATACGGGCGGCAGCAGGCTGATGACGTGCGACTCGCACGTGCCGATGCGAAGCGTGCCGGTGATCTGCTCCGGCTCGCGCACGGCGCGCTCGGCGCGGCCCGCGGCCGTGACGATCTCGAGCGCGTAGGGCAGCAGCCGCTCGCCGGCCTGCGTCAGCTTCGTCTGGCGGCCGATGCGCTCAAATAACTGCGTCTGCAGCTCACGCTCGAGCTGCTGGATCTGCATCGTGACGGCCGACTGCGAGTAGCCGAGCTGCTGCGCCGCGTGCGAAAAATTCTGCACCTCCGCGATGCGGACAAATGTGGTCAGGTTGCGGAGCTCCATTGCATCACCTTCAAAATTTTTGAACTATTCCATAAAAACCATGAATTTTATAAATGACGAAATTTATGCTACCATGACCGAGGTTCAAAGTCAAGGAGGTCATGACCATGGACGCACAGACCCGGAAACAGAACGAAGCGATCTGCGCCTTTGTGCAGGAATTTGCCGCGCAGGCCGCCGATTTTTATAACACGCTTTCCGACCGGCCCGTCTGCACGCCGGCGAGCGCGGACACGCTCGCGCGCCTGGCAGACGAGCCCATCCCGGAGAGCGGCCGCCCGGCCGATGACGTCTGCCGCGATATGGTGCGCGACATCTACTCCGGCATCATGCTTGCGCAGCATCCGCGCGCGTTTGCGTGCGTGCCGTCGAGCGCGTCCATGCTCAGCTGGGCGGGCGACGTTATGACCGGCATGTTCAATCCGCACGCGTCGTGTACGAGCAACGCGCCCGCGGCCGACCTCATCGAAAAGAAGCTCATCCGCTGGGCGTGCGACCTGGCCGGCTATCCCGAGGGTGCGGGCGGCCTGTTCGTCTCCGGCGGCTCCATGGCGAACCTCACGGCGCTCACCGCCGCGCGCGACGCGCTCCTGCCCGGCCGCGAGCGGGCCGACGGCGTTTTGTATCTCTCGTCGCAGACGCACGCGTCCGTTGCAAAGGGCGCGCACATCATCGGCTTCCTGCCCGAGCAGATGCACATCATCCCGACGGACGAGCAGTTCCGCATGGACGCGTCCAAGCTGCGCGAGGCGGTCGAGGCCGACCGCGCCGCGGGCCTGCGCCCGTTTGCCGTCGTCGCCTCGGCCGGCACGACGAACACGGCCAGCGTCGACCCGCTCGGCGCCATCGCGGACGTGTGCGAGGAATTCGGCCTCTGGATGCACGTCGACGGCGCCTACGGCGCGTCCGCGCTCTGCTCGCCGGAGCAGAAAAAGCGCCTTGCGGGCATCGAGCGCTCGAACAGCCTGAGCTGGGACGCGCACAAATGGCTCCAGCAGACCTACAGCTGCAGCATGGTGCTCGTGCGCGACCGCGAAACGCTCTTTTCCAGCTTCAATGAGCACCCGGAGTACTTAAAAGACGCCGGCGCCGGCAGCGGCGTCGAGTTCTGGGACCTCGGCCCCGAGCTGACGCGCCCGGCGCGCGCGCTCAAGCTCTATCTGACGCTCTGCACGCGCGGTACGCGCGCCATCGCGGACGACATCGACCACAGCTGCCGCATGGCAGAGCTCGCCGAGCGCGAGCTGCGCGCCCGCGGCCTGTGGCAGATCGTGAGCCCCGCGCAGCTCGGCATCGTGTGCTTCCGCGCCGTGCCGGACGGCTACCTTTCCGACACGGCCATCGACGAGCTGCAAAGCCGCATCGCCCAGGAGATCACCTCGAGCGGCTTCGCGCAGGTCTACACGACCGAGCTCTGCGGCCGCAAGGTCCTCCGCCTCTGCATGATCCACCCCGAGACGACGGAACGCGACGTCGTGGCGACGGTCCAGCGCCTGAGCGAAGCCGCCGCCCGCATGGGCACACGCCGCACCGCATCGGTCAACGTATAATGCCGCGCGCGCCCGGCGCCGCCATCTCCGGCCCGGGCGCGCGAATGCGCATAAAAGCGCCCCGCAAAATATTTTTAACTTTTTTTGAAAAAGGGGTTGCAATTTTCGCGGATGTCTGATAATATACTTCTCGCACCGCACAAGTGCACGACAAGTTCAAATGGGGGTATAGCTCAGCTGGGAGAGCGCTTGAATGGCATTCAAGAGGTCAGCGGTTCGATCCCGCTTATCTCCACCAAATAAAAAGGACACGACTTTGGTCGTGTCCTTTTTATTTGGTACCATCTTATCATTTTACGGCGGAAATGAATTCCGCCTGGAACAATTCACCGCTGGCGCTTCGAATTGACGCGCGAGGCGCGCCGGGCTGATGCCCGGTGAATAAGGAAGATACAATACAGACGGCGCAGGGGTATGTAACCGCATGGTTCGGGAGCCCGAAATGTGCGGTTACGCACCCCCGTTTCACAAAATCTTATCTGAAAACCCGAAAGGAGGCGGCGCTGTGGAGCAGAGCGAGTTTGACCGGCGGTATTTGGCCGGGTTTAATGCGCAGCAGGTGGAGGCGGTGCACAGCAGTGGGGCGACGCTGCTTCTGGCGGTGCCGGGGAGCGGGAAGACGGCGGTGCTGGTGGCGCACGTGGGGTATCTTGCGCTGTGCTGCGGCGCGGCGCCGGAGAATATTCTGGCGATGACGTACACCGTCGCCGCGACGAATCAGCTGCGCCGGCGGGTCGCGGAGCGGTTCGGCGGCGAGATCGCGCAGAAGATCGCGTGCCGCACGATCAACGGCGTCTCGCAGCGCATCATCGACTTTTACACGCGCGCGCACGGCAGCGGGCAGGCGTTCGCACTCATGGACCGCGAGGGCGAACTGAACGCCGTCGTGCGCGAGATCTACCGCGACGTGCGGGGCGATTTTGCCGCACCGGGCACGGTGCGGGACATCCGCACGGCCATCACCTACGCGAAAAACATGCTGCTCACGCCCGAGGAGATCGACGCGTGGGACAATGGGATCGACGGCTTCCCGGACATTTTTGAGCGCTACCAGGCGGCGCTGCGCGCGCGGCGGTGCATGGATTTTGACGACCAGATGGTGTACGCCAAGACGATTCTGGAGCGCTATCCGGATGTGCTCGCGCACGTCCGGGCGCAGTATCCGTACCTGTGCGTCGACGAGGCGCAGGACACGTCGAAGATCCAGCACGCCATCATCCGCCTGATCGCCGAGGGCGGGCGCGAGCTTTTTCTGGTCGGCGACGAGGACCAGAGCATCTACGGCTTCCGCGCGGCGTACCCCGAGGCGCTACTTAGCTTCGAGCGGGACCATCCGGGCGGGCGCGTGCTGCTCATGGAGGAAAACTACCGCTCGACGCCGGAGATCCTGCGCGCGGCGGAGGCGTTCGTGTGCAGGAACCGGGACCGCCGCCCGAAGGCGCTCCGCGCAAACCGCGGGCCGGGCAGCACCGTGCGCGTCATCCGCGCGTCCGGCCGCGCGGCGCAGTATGAATGGCTGCGCGAAGCGGCCGCGCGCGGCGAAAACGCGGCCGTGCTCTACCGCAACAACGACAGCGCCCTGCCGCTCATCGACCGGCTCGACCGGGCGGGCACCGCCTACGCCTGCCGCCGGATGGACGACACGTTTTTCACGAGCCGCATCGTCGCGGACATTGCGGACATCCTCGCGTTCGCGGCAAACGGCTGCGACGCGGAAATTTTCCTGCGCATCTACTATAAATTCGGCGCGGGCATCTCGAAAAAGGCGGCCGAGGCGGCGTGCGCGGCCGGATGCGCCGAAGGGCAGACGATTTTGGACGCGCTGCTGCGGCTTCCGGACCTGCCGCCGTTTGCGCGGCAGAGCGCGGAGCGGCTGCGCACGCAGCTGGCGCTTTTGCCGGAGGATCCGGCCGAGCGCGCCGTCCGGCGCGTCTGGGACGAGATGCGCTACGGCGTGTACGCCGCGGCGCAGGGGCTCGACGGGAACCGGCTCGCGATCCTGCTGGAGCTTGCGCGCAGAGAAAAGGACGCGGCGGGGCTGCTCGCGCGGCTGGCGCAGCTTCGCGCGCTCGTGGCCGAGGCGCGGACGCCGGACGGGGCGGCGCTGCGGCTTTCGACGATCCACTCGGCCAAGGGGCTCGAGTACGGCACGGTGTATATTTTAGACGCGCTCGGCGGCATCCTGCCGGCGGATGACGCGCCGCGCGCGAAGGCCGAGCGCGACCGGTACGAGGAGGAGCGGCGGCTGTTCTATGTGGCCATGACGCGCGCGAAGGACGAGCTGTACCTCTTCGACTGCGCGGGCGAATCGTCGCCGTTTGTGGACGAGGTGCTGCGGGAGCTCCCGCAGGAGGATTTTTCGCCGGACGACCTGCTCGCGCCGATGGCCGCCGACGCGCTCGGCCGGCGCTATGCGCACAAAACGTGCGGCGAGGGGACGGTCACGGCCGCGTGCGGGGACGAATATCTCATTACCTATGCGGACGGCAGCGCGCAGCGCCTGACGCTCGGCGAGCTGTACGCCGCGCGCGCCGTCACGTGGAAAAAGGCGGACGTCCGCCCCGCGAAGCGGCCGGCGATCGCGCAGGAAAAGCCGGCGGACATCCCGGAGGACGAGGCCGCGCGCCTCGCGGCGCGGGCCGAACCGGGCGGGCGCGCGGAGCACGCG
>CAVFYN010000160.1:1402-12722 GCA_963626425.1 Bacteroidaceae bacterium | reverse complement strand
GCACAAAAGAGCCCGTGGACCCATTGCCAATCTGTCCCATGGCAAGGCACATCCCAGTGCCGAACACAAGGGCGGCAACGATGCCGAGGGTATAGCCGAAAACGTTAGCGGGCAGTTTGGCCTTTGCGTCCAGCTTGCGCAGCGCGACGACCTTCGACGTGTCCTTCGGCGCATATTCGTTTGCGAGCTGTTCGGCGTAGATTTTATCGGTGTTCATAGGTAAGACCTCCTGCATCAGATGGTCTTATCTTACCGCGCCGCCCGCCGGCGCGGAACGACACGGACTGCGCGGACTGTCGGTTTTTGAGAATTCTTTTTGCGGCGCCTTCACCCGCTCCGCCGCGGTCCGGCCGGTCCTTGCAATCCGCTGTGCCATATGATAGGATGGGAAAAACCAAAAAACGGGGTGGTCAAACACATGGATCTGCACGACATTCTGGTCCAGGCATTGGGCTTTTTGGGAGTGCTGCTCTTTTTTGCTTCCTTTCAGGTCAAAACGAACAAGGGGCTTTTCGCGATGCAGACGCTGGGCTGCCTGACATTCAGCATCCAGTTCGCGCTTCTGGGCGCGTTCAGCGGCTGTCTGAGCGTCCTTGTCAACATCATCCGCAATCTCATGCTGACGGGATATTCCGAGCACAGGCTGATCCGCTGGAAAGGATGGATCGCCGTCTTTTCCGCGCTGTCCTTTGCGGCCGCGCTCCTGACCTGGAGCGGCTGGATCAGCCTGCTGCCCGTCGCCGGGACCGTCGCCGGAACGGTCGGCTACTGGACGAACAACGCGAAAAAGATCCGGATCGCAAACCTCGCCGTCAACTCGCCCTGTATGCTCTTGTACGACGCGCTGGTCCACTCGTGGGGCGGCGTGCTCAACGAGGGCATTACGATCCTCTCCATCGTGATCTCGGTCCTCCGGTTCGGGTGGAACGCGCTGGACGGCGATCGGGTCGAGCATCGCTGAGCTGCGGTGCTCGAAAAACCGCCCGCATCGGTCGGTCGAACCGGTGCGGGCAGCGGAGAGGGGGACTATTTAATCGGCCCAGATCTCCTTGGCCATGCGGAACACGGCCCAGGCCTTCGGCCAGCCGCAGTAGAACGCGGCGTGCGTGACGATCTCGGCGATCTCTTCTTTCGTGATGCCGTTATTTTTCGCGCTGATGAGGTGATAGCGGAACGACTCGTCCGTCAGGCCCTGCGCCATGAGCGCGACGACCGTCACGAGCGAGCGGTCGCGAAGGGACAGCTGCTCCTCGCGGCTCCAGACCTCGCCGAAGAGGACGTCGTCGTTGAGCTCCGCGAACTTCGGCGCGAATTCGCCGAGCGAATCGCGTCCTGCCGTCTGTTTGACTGCCATGATAAAACGCTCCTTTTCTTTTCGCCCGCGCCCGGCTTGACAGCCCCGGCGGCGGGCGGTATATTAAACTTCAAGGATACTTTACACCTGAAAGCGTACTTTCAGTCAAGTCTTTTTTGCAGAAAATCGGAGGGATTTTTCAATGGTCTACACCGTCGGCGAGATGGCCCGGATGCTCGGCGTGCCCGCGTCCACGCTGCGCTATTATGATAAGGAGGGCCTGCTGCCGTTCGTTGAGCGCTCGTCCGGCGGCATCCGGATGTTCCGCGAGTCGGACGCGGAGTGGCTGCGCATCATCACGTGCATGAAAAAGGCCGGCATGTCCATCCGCGACATCCGCGCGTACATCGACCTGGCCCTGCGCGGCGATGACACGATCGACGCGCGCCTTGCCATGTTCCGCCGCCAGCGCGAGGCGCTGCGCGCGCAGATGGAGGAGCTGGAGCACACGATGCAGACCGTCGAGTATAAATGCTGGTACTACGAGACGGCCAAGGCCGCCGGAACGACGGACCACATGGCCGACATCCCGGATGAAGCCGTTCCGGAGCGCTTTCGCGCCATCCGTGAGGAGCTCCGCCGCTCGCCGGAAGAGGAATCGGAATCCCGCCAGGCATCTTAACGCAAAGCGCAAGCCGCCGGATCGCACGATCCGGCGGCTTTTTTGCATTATCCGATGCCCTTCGCCCAGCGGCGGATGGTCTCCTCCGGCGTGCGGAGCGTGGACTCGTCGAAGCAGATGTTCAGGCCCTTGCAGACCACGGCGCCGCGGCAGGACGTTTCAAAGTCCCGGAACGTGTGGCCGATCCAGCCGCCGTTCGTCGCGAACGGCCAGACCGTCTTGCCCGAAAGGTCGGCCTGATTCAAAAAGCTGTGCATGGCCGGCGCAAACGTGTACCACCACACGGGGCTGCCCAGAATGACGGTGTCGTAGGCGGAAAGGTCGACGCCCAGGGGCTTGATCTCCGGGCAGAACCCGGAATCGACCTCGCGCTGGCCCTGGTCGACGACCGCCTCGTACGTCCCGGTGTAGGGCTGCACCGTCTCGATGCGCGCCGCGTCCGCGCCCGTCTCCTGCCGGATGAGCTGCGCGATGCGCTCGGTGTTGCCGCCGTAGGAATAATAGATCACGATCGCTTTCATGGCTTCTCCTCTCACTTTCCCAGCGGCTTGCCGCTGAACACGGGGAACACGTTGTATTCGCCGTAATCGCCCAGGCGCTCCATGGCCGCGAGCGTGCGCATGTCGTCCTCGGAGATCACAAAATCAACGTCGGCGTTCGCCTTCATGTGCGCCGGGTCGGCCGTCTTGGGCAGCGCCACGGCGCCGAGCTGGAGCACGTAGCGGATGCACAGCTGCGCGGGCGTCACGCCGTATTTCTCCGCCATGGCCGCGACGGCCGGATGCCGGAGCGCCTGTCCGTGCGCGATGGGCGAATACGCCTCGACGGTGATGCCCTGCGCGCGGCAGTAGTCGATGAGCGCCATGTCCGTGCCCGCGATGTGCAGCAGGATCTGGTTCACCATCGGCCGCACGCGGCACGTTTCCAGCAGGTTTTCCAGATCGTCGCGCAGGAAGTTCGACACGCCGATCACGCGGACCTTGCCCGCCGCCTGCGCATCCTCCAGCGCGCGCCAGACGGCGCGGTTTTCCTCAAAATAGCGCTTTTCCACGCGAAATTCCGCCCAGGGCTGCGGCGAGTGGATGATCATCTGGTCGAGATAGTCAAGGCCCATTTTCTCGAGCGTCTCGTCGATGGAGCGCGCGGCCTCGTCATACGTTTTCAGCTCGGCCGCGACCTTGCTCGCCACGAACAGCTCGCCGCGCGGGATGCCGCACGTGCGCACACCCTCGCCGACGCCGCGCTCGTTGCCGTAGGCCTGCGCCGTGTCGATGAGGCGGTAGCCCAGCGCCGCGGCCGCGCGGACGGCCGCGGCCGCCTTGTCGTCGTCAATAAACCATGTGCCGAGGCCGAGCTTCGGGATCTTCGCGCCGCCCGGCAGCGGATACGTCTCCTGCAGGATCATGCCTCCGCCTCCTCCAGCGCCGCGTACTGCTCGTCCGTCACGGGCTCGCACCACTCGTTGCGGCAATTTTCGCCCGGGACCTCGACGGCGATGTGCGAGAACCAGCTGTCCTTCTTCGCGCCGTGCCAGTGCTTCACGCCGGCCGGGATCATGACGACGCTGCCCGCGTGCAGGCTGACGGGCGGCTTGCCCGCCTCCTGATACCAGCCCTCGCCCGCCGTGCACAGCAGCAGCTGCCCGCCGCCGCTCGCCGCGTGATGGATGTGCCAGTTGTTGCGGCAGCCCGGCTCGAACGTCACGTTCGCGGCGAACAGGCCGCCCTTCGGGTCGGTGAGCGGGTTGAGAAACGACTCGCCGATAAAATACTGCGCAAAGCCCGTATTCGCCGCGCCCGTGCCGAACGCGTTGACGGCGTCAAACTGTTCTTTTGTCTCGTATTTCATGGAAATGACCTCCTTAGTTCTTAACATCATAGCGCAGCCAGACCGCGCCGCTCTCGTAAGGCTGCGCGCTTTTGAGCTTCAGCGGCGTCACGGGGCGGTCCATCGGCAGGCCGTCAAACACGGCGGCCATGCCGCCGCGGCCGTCGATGCCCGCGCCGATCAAAATGCTGACCTCGTCGAGCAGGCCCGCGGCGAGAAATCCCGCGTTCACGTGCCCGCCGCCGACGACGGCCATGCGCCGGACGCCGAAGTGCTCGGCCAGAATGTCGCACGCGCGCGCCAGGTCGATGCGCTCGCCGCCGCAGGCGATCCACGACACGCCGCGGCCCGTCAGGTATTCCAGATACGCCCGGTCGGTCTGCTCGCTCGTCAGGACGAGCACGGGGCGGCCGCTGTCCGTCTGGTCGTCCCAGGACAGCGTGCCGTGCGTGTCGGCGACGATCTCGTAGCCCTCGGCCTCGCGCGCTTTGAAATAGCCCTCGCGCCCGATCGGCTCGGTTTTTTCGCCGTCATACGGTCCCGCGGCCAGCTCGAGCAGCGCCGTCACGCGGCCGCTCACGCGGCTCGGCGCGTCCAGGGCGTCCAGCGTCGTGTAATAGTCCTGCACGCCCGGCAGATGCTCGGTCATGGCGCAGTCGATGCGGCCGTCGACGGCCGTCATCATGTGGCAGATGATATAAGGTCTTTTCATCGGATCGAACCTCCTGTGTGCTTCTTCCCCTATAGCCTACAACTTAAAGCACACTTTCAGTCAAGCCCTTTTCAAAAAAAATTGCGGCCCGCCTCCTGCGAGGCGGGCCACGTTTATTTTTCTTCTCTTTCTTCGTCCCAGCGCAGCTTTGCGCCGCGGATGTGGTCGCGCAGCATCTGGTCGACGAAGGCGATGAGCTCCTCCGGCGTGCGGTCGATCTCGCCGATGAGCCAGCTTTCGATGATGGCCGTGAAGCTCACGACCTGAAGATGCGTCATGAGCGCGACCTCGTCGTCCGAGACGGCCCCGCCGCCCTCGGCGGCGATGCCCTCGAGCGTGCGGTGGGTGATGGCGTGGATGTCCGCCTCAAAAAAGCGCTTGAGATGCTCCCGCCCGACCGACTGCAGCGCGCACAGGCACACGGCGCGGTTTTGCTCAATGTAGCGGAACAGCTGCAAAAGCCCCTCCTGCCACAAAAGCGCCCCCTCGTGCTCCTGCAGCAGCGCGACGGCCTCCTCCTGGAACATCCAGCGCAGCAGGTCGTACACGTCGCTGAAGTGATAATAGAAATTCTGCCGCCGGATGCCGCAGCGCTCCGTCAGGTCGTGGATGGTGATCTTGTCAATGGGCTTCTGCGCCATAAGCTCCTTGAGCGCCACGGCCAGCGCGTGCTTCGTCTGGTCGGACGCCGCGTTCTGCTTTCTCTCCAACGCCGATCCCTCCTGCCATGTTCTTGCGCGGCCAGTATACCACATCGTCCCGCCGATTTCCAGCAGGTCAACCCCGCCCGATGTGTCATAATTGTGACAGCGCCGCGCCGTTTGACCTTTGCGGCCGCGGCCGCGGTTTTGTAAACTTGCTCTCGCAGTGCAAAAGGAGGCACAGGCTTATGCTTACCTATGACATCGTTCTCGAAGGCCAGCTCGGCGCGCGGAGCGGACGCCTGTCGTGGCAGGACGCCGCGGACGGCAGCGTCACGGGCACGCTGTCGATCCTCGGCCGGTCCAATCCCGTCCGCGGGCAAAAGCGCGGCGCGCACGTCGCGCTCGTCCACGAGCTGCGCACCGCCATCAGCGTGCTGCAGTGCCGCACCGAGCTCGAGCTTGACGGAGACAGCCTGCGCGGCACCGTCTCATCCGAGCACGGCAGCCTGCTGCTGCACGGAAAAATCGCAGAGAAAGGATCGGATCCGCAGACATGAACTATCCGAACAAGATCGACTTTCAGGCGCACTATCTCCCCAAGGCCTATTACGAATTTCTCGAGGCGGAGGGTCTGTACTGTCCGGACGGCTTCCCGACGCCGGAGTGGGACGAAGCGTGGCAGCAGGAGGCCATGGCCGAGCTCGGCATCGGCTACGCGCTGCTGTCCGTCTCGTCGCCGAGCCTTTATACCGGCAACAAATTCCGCAGCCGCGAGCTTGCGCGCCGGGTCAACGAGCAGGGCGCGGACATCGTCGCCCGCGCGCCGGGCAATCTGGGCTTTCTGGCCACGCTGCCGCTGCCGCACGTGCACAGCAGCATTTTTGAGGCGCGCTACTGCCTCGACGAGCTGCACGCCGACGGCGTCGGCCTGATGACGAACTACGGCGGCGTCTACCTCGGCGACCACCGGCTCGACGAGCTGATGGCCGAGCTGGACGACCGCGGCGCGCTGGCCGTCATGCATCCGACGCAGCCGGCCGTCATGGTGCCGGACGTGAACGAGGAGATCCCCGTGCCGGCGTTTGAATACTTCGTGGAGACGACGCGCACGTTCATCAACATGGTCCAGAACGACACGTTCACCCGCTATCCCAACATCAAATGGGTCATCCCGCACGCCGGCGCGTTTCTGCCCATCCTGGCCGACCGGTTCGAGAGCTTCGCGCTCATGCTGCGCTTCGCCGACCCCGACCGGCGCGCAGACATCATGGAGGACATGGCGCACGTCTACTACGACGTGGCCGGCTTCTCCGAGCAAAAGCAGCTGGAAATGCTCCTGCGCAACGTCGACGAGAGCCACCTGCTCTACGGCTCCGACACGCCCTACACGGACATCACCGCCTGCGTCGGCCAGACCGAGGCGCTGGAAAACACCGAAAAGCTCACCGAGCGGCAAAAGCGGCTGCTGTTTACGGACAACGCGCTCGCGCTGCTGCCGAAGCTGCAAACTATCATCACGAAATGAGGTAACCGACATGAACGAGACCGTCAACAGCACACTTTATGACATTCAGATCAAGTCCCCGATGGGCTGGATCAAGGTTAAAGCCGACCTGACCGAGGACTCCGACACGGCGTTCCACGACGAGGTCCGGCTCATGGGCATCACCGTCCCGATGACCGACTGCGAAAAATGCGGGCAGCGCTACCGCTTCAAAGCCTCGCCCCGGCTGCCGTTCGGCGTGCTCGAGGTCGCCATCGAGGCGGAGGTCCACGCCGACGGCTCCGTCACCGGCACCGCGAACGCCCCGCGCCACAAGCCCATGGACATCCGGGGCCAGCGGGCCGCCGAGTGAGCCGCCGCGCCCGAAAGGAGGACACCCCGCTTGGAGCAGACGCCGACGCATGAAAACAGCTTTATGACAAAGCTTGCGACGTTCATCGTCGACAAGCGCAGTCTGTTTTTTCTCATCACCATCATTCTCCTAATTTTTTCGGTCTTTTCCCGCAATTGGGTCGAGGTCGAAAACGACCTGACGAGCTATCTGCCGGACGGCTCGGGGACGAAGCTGGCCCTGAACGTCATGGAAGAGCAGTTCACGACGTTCGGCACGGCCGAGGTCATGGTCGCGAACATCTCCTACGACGAGGCAAGCGCGCTGTCCGACGCGCTCGCGGACGTGGACGGCGTGCAGTCCGTCGCGTTTGACGACACGACGGACCACTACGCGCGCGCCTCGGCGCTGTTCACCGTGACGTTCGACTTCGACGAGACGGACGACCGCTGCCTCGACTCGCTCGAGGATGTCAAAGCGCTTTTGTCCGGCTACGACCTCTACATCTCGACCGACCTCGGCGACACGCTGGCCGAGACGATCGACTCCGAGGTTAGCGTCATCATGGTCTACGTGGCCGTCATCGTCGTGGTCGTGCTCCTTCTGACCTCGCGCACGTTCGGCGAGGTGCCGGTGCTGATCCTGACGTTCCTCATCGCCATGGTCGTCAACCAGGGCACGAACTTCCTGCTCGGCAAGATCTCGTTCGTGTCGAACTCCGTGACGAGCATCCTGCAGCTGGCGCTCTCGCTCGACTACGCGGTCATTTTGTGCAACCACTTCAAGGAAGAGCACCAGACCCTGCCCATCCGCGAGGCGGCCATCGCCGCGCTCAGCCGCGCCATCCCCGAGATCAGCGCCAGCTCGCTGACGACGATCGGCGGCCTGTGCGCCATGCTGTTCATGCAGTTCAAGATCGGCCCGGATATGGCCATCTGCCTCATGAAATCCATCCTGTTCGCGCTTTTGTCCGTGTTTCTCATCATGCCGGGCCTGCTCGTGCTGTTCGGGCCGCTCATTGAAAAGACGGAGCACCGCGACTGCGTCCCGAAGATCACGTTCGCCGGAAAATACGCGTGGGCAACGCGCTGGATCGTCCCGTTCGTGTTCCTCGCGGTCATTGCGGTCTGCTTTTTCATCTCGAGCGACTGCCCCTACGCCTACGGCTACAGCGCCCTGACGACGCCGAAGCTCAATGAGACGCAGATCGCGGAAAATCTCATCGACGAGACGTTCACGTCGAAAAACATGGTCGCGCTCGTCGTGCCCGGCGGGGACTACGAAAAAGAGGCGGCACTTTTGGATGAGCTGACCGCCATGAACGAGATCGACTCGGCCATGGGTCTTGCCAACATCGAGGCCATGGACGGCTGCATGCTCGCCGACGCTCTGACACCGCGGCAGTTTTCCGAGCTGGCGGGGCTGGACTACGAGGTCGCGCAGCTGTGCTACGCCGCCTATGCCACCGAGCAGGGCGACTACGGCAAGCTCATGGGCAACATCAGCTCGTACCAGGTCCCGCTCATCGACATGTTCCTGTTCGTCTGCGACCAGGCCGACGCCGGCATCGTTACGCTCGATTCCGACCAGAAGGAGATGCTCGACGAGGCGAAAACGCAGATGGAAAGCGCCAAGGCGCAGCTGTCCGGCGCGGACTACGACCGCATGCTGCTCTACCTCACCCTGCCCGTCAGCGGCGACGAGACCTACGCCTTCACCGACACCATCCGCGACACGGCGCAGCGCTATTACCCGGACGGCAGCGTCTTTGTCGCGGGCGACTCGACGAACGAATACGACTTTGAAAAGTCGTTCTCGCGCGACAACATGGTCGTGAGCGTCGTGTCCATCCTCATCGTGCTCGTCGTGCTGCTGTTCACGTTCAAGTCCGCGGGCATGCCGATCCTGCTCATCCTCGTCATCCAGGGCAGCATCTGGATCAACTTCTCCATCCCGACGCTGACGCATTCGCCGCTGTTCTTCATGAGCTACCTCGTCGTCAGCTCCATCCAGATGGGCGCGAACATCGACTACGCCATCGTCATCGCCAGCCGCTATCAGGAAATCAAGGGCGCCATGCCGCACCGCGACGCCATGATCGAGACGCTGAACTTCGCCTTCCCGACCGTCATCACCTCCGGCACGATCCTCGCAGTGGCCGGCACGCTCATCGGCCAGATGACGAGCGGGGCCGCCATCGTCGGCATCGGCCAGAGCCTCGGCCGCGGCACGCTCATCTCCATTTTCCTCGTGCTGTTCGTCCTTCCGCAGATCCTGCTGCTCGGCGGCGGCATCGCGGACAAGACGAGCTTCTCCATCCACCGCGCGGCGCGCCAGCAAAAATCGAGCGGCCGCGTGTATGGCGACGGCGTCATCACCGGCGAGATCCACGGAAGGATCAGCGGACACGTCCGCGCGAACATCGACGGCGACGTCGAGCTAAACGTCATCTCGGGCCATGCCGCGCCGGTGCTGCCGGACGGCGAAGCGCCGGAACAGGAGGCATGTGAACATGAAACGGAATAACCTGCGCGCCCGGCTCCTGTCCGGCCTTCTGGCGGCGGCCATGCTGCTGTGCCTGTGCCCCACGGCCGCGGCGGCGGACGGCGATGTCGCCATCGGCTCACTTTCCGAGCTCGAGCGCTTTGCCGCAAATTGCGCCTCGGACGCCTATTCCCGCGGCCTGACCGTCCGCCTGACGGCGGACATCGACGCGGTCGGCTCGGCCGTCTCCGTGCCCATTTTCCTCGGCCATTTCGACGGCCAGGGCCACACGATCTCCGGCCTGTCGCTCACGGACGGCTGCACCGGCTACGGGCTGTTCGCCCGCGTGGAGGCCGGCGCGGTCGTGGAAAATCTCACGATCCTCGCCGACGTCACGCCCGCCGGCGAGCAGAGCCGCGTCGGCGGCATCGCGGGCGAGAACGCCGGCGAGATCAAAAACTGCCGCTTCTCCGGCGTCGTCGTGGCCGGGAGCGCCGTCGGCGGCATCGCCGGCGACAATTCCGGCACGATCACGGGCTGCTCCGCCTCCGGCGCCGTGCGCGGCACGCAGTACACCGGCGGCATCGCCGGGAAAAACAGCGGCACGATCGTCCGCTGTGAAAACAGCGCCAGCGTCAACACGACCGTCTCCGACGGCGTCGCCATCGAGCCGGACGCCATTGAGAGCACGCTCTACAACATCCTCAAGGACGAGGACGTGACCGAGACGGCCGTCACGACCGACACCGGCGGCATCGCGGGCTTCTCCACCGGCGCGATCTCCGGCTGCTCGAACGCGGGCACGGTCGGCTATCCGCACGTCGGCTACAACGTCGGCGGCATCGCCGGGCGACAGAACGGCTACCTCGCCGCCTGCACGAACCGCGGCGAGATCCTCGGCCGCAAGGACGTCGGCGGCATCGTCGGCCAGATGGCCCCGGACATCACGCTGCAATTTTCCGAAAGCGGCCTCGACGCGCTGCAGTCCGAGCTGGACACCCTTCAGGGCCTCATCGACCGCACGATCGACGACGCCGAGGAAACGTCCGACACCGTCTCCGGCCGCGTCGGCCGCATCTCCGATTACGCCGACCGCGCGCGCAGCAGCGCAAACGACCTCACGGGCCAGCTCGGCGACTTTGTCGACAGCAACGTCGACGAAGTAAACGGCCTCATGCTGCTCGTCGACCGCTACATTGAAAAGGCCGCGCCCATCGCGGACGACCTCGCGGTCTCCGCCTCCGCCCTGTCCGACTGCCTTGCGGAGTCCCGCACGCTCACCGACCAGCTGCGCGGCGAGCTCGTCTACACCGATCAGGCGCTTTCGCAGCTCCAGACGGTCTGCTCGGAGTCCGAGGCCGCCTGCCGCGCCATGCTGCGCGGCATTGACGACATGGAAAAAGCGCTCGCGCTGCTGGGCGACCTCGAGGACGACTATCCGGACACGACGGCCCTGCGCGCCGACACGCAGGCGCTGCTCACGGCCCTGACCGCCCTGAACGAGACGATCCAGACGGCCATGGACGAGTACGAATCGACCGGCACCGTCAGCGCCGCGACGCAGGAGCAGCTCAAAAGCGACTTCCGCGCCGCCCTCACCTGCTGGTCGGCCGTTCTGGACGACCTGAACGAGATCGTCCAGAACACCGATCTCGACGCGCTCCTCGGTCAGACGGAGGAAACGCTGCGCCAGGTCCTCGCCCTGCTCGAGGCCGCGGGCGATGAATTCTACGACGCGGCCGAACACCTCGCCGCCGCCATGCGCGCGGCGCAGGACGCCCTCGGCACGCTGCGCAAATTAAATTCCGACGCCGACGCCATCCTCGCGCAGCTGGACACCGC
>CAVFYN010000160.1:0-1392 GCA_963626425.1 Bacteroidaceae bacterium | reverse complement strand
GCCGAGGAGAGGGAGCCGGCCGAACAGTCGGCCGGCTCCCTCTCCTCGGCCATGTCCGCCGCGGCCGGATGGGCGCGCGACCTGGCCGCCGAGGACCCCGGCAGCTTCTCCGCGCTCGGCCAGTCGTTTGACGACAGCTCCGACGCCCTCAACACCGCCCTCACCGGCCTCGGCGGCGAGCTCGACGCGCTGAACAGCGAGCTGAGCGGCGCGAGCACGACGCTCCTTGCCGACGTGCGCGCCGTGAACAGCCAGTTCATGACCGTTATGAACCAGTTTCTGAATATCCTGAGCGACACGCAGAACGTCGACTACACCGGCGTATTCGAGGACGTGTCCGAGGAGCGCCTGCTCAGCGCGACGCGCGGCAAGGTGCTCGAATGCACGAACTACGGCGCCGTGCAGGCCGACCGCAGCGTCGGCGGCATCGCCGGCTCCATGGCCGTCGAGAACGACACCGACCCGGAGGACGACCTGCTCTCCGGCGAAAACCGCTCGTCCCGCTTCACCTATCAGGCCATGGCCATCGTCATGGACTGTGAGAACTTCGGCGCGGTGCAGGCCAAAAAGAGCTGCGCCGGCGACATCGTCGGGCGCATGGACCTCGGCACGGTCTCCGGCTGCGGCGGCTGGGGCGCCGTCTCGAGCGAGAGCGGCGACTACGTCGGCGGCGTGGCCGGGCTGTCGCTGTCGTCCGTCCGCGGCAGCTTCGCCAAGTGCACGCTCTCCGGCGGCAGCTACGTCGGCGGCATCGCCGGCTCCGGCGCGCGCATCACGGACTGCGTGAGCATGGTCGCCGTCGCGGACTGCACGCAGTTCGGCGGCGCCGTCGCGGGCGAGATCACGGACGAGTATTCCGGCAACCGCTTCGTCTCGGACGATCTTGCGGGCGTCGACCGCGTGAGCCTGTCCGGCAAGGCCGAGCAGATCGGCTACGACGCGCTGTGCGCCATCGAGGGCATCCCGGACGAATTTCTGCACATGACGCTCCGCTTCCTCGCGGACGACCGCGTGCTCCGCAGCGTCGAATTTGACTACGGCGACTCGTTCGGCTCCGACGCCTACCCCGCCGCGCCGGAGCGAGACGGCTGCTACATCCGCTGGGACAGGACGGACCTTCGCGATCTTCGCTTTGACACGGACGTCACCGCCGTCTACGAGCCCTACGTCACGACGCTCACCGCGGACGAGGACGAAAGCGGCCGCCCGGCGCTGCTCGTCGAGGGCCTCTTCCGCGCGGGCGACGCGCTCTCCGTCTCCTCCTCCGCCGCGGACGCGGGCACGCCGGACGGCGCGTCGGACGTCTGGACGCTCGGCATCCCGGACGACGGGCTGGACGCGCACACCGTGCGCTACCGCCTCCCGGACGGCGGCTCGTACACCGTCTACGCC
>CAVFYN010000159.1:0-14162 GCA_963626425.1 Bacteroidaceae bacterium | reverse complement strand
TTGTAGCACACCGGGGGGCCAACCGTTTGCCGGCAGCGCCTTCCCTTTCGCTCTTCCAGTATAGTACAGCCCGGCGCGCTTTGTCAACCGGTTCTGCATGTGTTTTCCAAACTTTTGGTTGCAAGGTTTGCCGAATTATGGTATTCTTTCCGTGGTGTTGCCGATAAACGGCAAGCGGTTTTGTCCCCCTGGTGCGTTTTTTACACATCGCGGGGCACTTCTTTGGCCCCGCTTTCTACGAAAGGGGGGCTGCCCGATGACGACTTCCGAAGTTTTTCAACTTTGCCTCGTTATTATCGGAATTTGCGGCCTGTTTTTACAAGCCAATAAAAAGAAGTAACCGCTCCGCCTACCAAGCCGCGGTTACTTCTTAACTCAGGCCAGGGGGACAAACCGTTTGCCGGCAACACCCTTTGCTTTTTCAGTATAACCCATTCATACAAGCTTTGTCAATCAAAATTCCAAAAAACGGGCGCGGCCGATCTGGCCGCGCCCGTGGTTTTTATTCGCGGTTGTCCTTCAGGCTCTCGATCATATTGACCTTCTTCACCTTCCGGCGGAGCAGCCAGAGCGAGCCGAAATAGCTCAGCAGCGTCAGCCCGATGGCGCACACGTAGCTTTTCGGCGAAATGTACGTGTGCATGCGCATGACGCCGTAGTCCGTGAACATGACCCAGAACTCGCGGCACGAGGCGTACACGGCCGGGATGCTGATCGCGATGCCAAACGGCAGGAGCAGATGGTGCACGTCGAGGACGATGCGGTCGATCTGCCGGTCGCGGTAGCCGAGGACCTTGAGCATGGAGATGGAGCTGCGGCTCTCGGCGACCATCATGTCGACGGCGACGTAAATGGCCGCGATGCACAGCAGCGCGCCGAGGGCGACGAGCACGTAGATCATGCCGCCCATCTGCGTGATCATGGTCTCGACCTGCTCGCGCGCGTCGGAGCGGGCGCTCTCCTGCGCGATGAGCGACGCGGGAAGGTCCGTGAGCGGCTCGGCGCTGACCAGCGCGTTGAAGCTGCCCTCGGGCAGGCCGGTGAGATCCTCGGCGTTTTCGCGCGTGGTGAAAATGGCGCGCTGGACGTCGTTGTCGAGGATGCCCGTGAGCGTGACGGTCTTTTCCGCGAGCGTAAGGGGATTTCGCAGCGTCACGGTGTCGCCCGCCTTCCAGCCGAGAACCATGGAGGCAAGGCTCGTGAGATAATAGCCGTCCCCGAGCTCCACATCCGCGCCGGAGCTGTCCTTCAGCGTCAGGTACGGGTTGTCCTCATCCGTGCCGATGATCGTGAGCGAATTGCCGTCCAGATCCTCCATGGCGCCGGCGAGCAGCTCCGCGCCGCCGTAGGGATTTTCGGTCTGGAGCTTATTGAGAACGTACTGATGCTCAAACGAGCCGAGCGCGTCGGCGGCCGTCTCGGCCGTGTGTGTGAACGTGTCGAGGATCGAGAAGCTCAAAAGCATGATATAGCAGCCCAAAAACACGCCGAGCAGCACGACGAAGCTGCGCGCCGGGTTGCCGACGAGCGAGCGGAGGGCGTACTTGATGCGGAAGCTGCACTTTTTGCCCGCGAGCATCCGGCGAAGGTGCTTCTCCCCGCCGGCCGCGCCGGCGAGCAGCACGACCGTGTCGCGCCGCAGCAGCTTGCGCACGGCCAGCAGCGCCGCAAGGACGTACATGACCGTCGGGATCACGACGCCGAGCACGGCCGGGACGGCCGCGAGGTGCGCGTGGATGTGCATGGGCTCATAGTCGGCAAGGCCCAGCTCGCCGAACGGCTGCGCCGTCAGCTCCGTGACGATGAGCGTCAGCACGCCGCCGACAAGGCCCGGCAGCGCGGCGAAGCCCGCGTAGTGCCACATGAGCCGGCGCTTTTTGTAGCCGAGCGCCGAGAGCGTGCCGATGAGCCGCTGCTCGCTTTTGACCTTGCGGCTGATGATGATGCAGATGAGCGCCACGGCGACGAGCGGCATGATGACGAGCAGGATATAGGACAGCATCACGAACATCTGCGCCTGCCGCGCGACCATGTTGACGCGCGGGTTGTCCGCGGCCGCCGTGTACGAGCGCATCGTGTACGTCTCATGCACGGCGCTGCGGAAATCCTCGGTGTCGTGGCCGTTGTAGCGGACGAGATACTGCGTGTTCGTCTCGCCGAGCGAGGCAAATTCCGCGTCCGTGAAGTAGGCCAGGACGAACGTCGTGATGTTTTTATACGAGTCGTCCTCGTTCTGGAGCATGTAGAGATAATCCGGCCGCTGGAAGCAGCCGACGACGGTGTAATCCTTCCCGCCGATGTTCACCGTGTCGCCGAAGGCGACGTCCATATTGACGCAGTAGCCCTCGGACAAAACGACTTCGTCGTCCGCTTCCACGTCGCGCCCGCCGGTGATGGCGTAGCGGTCGACCTTTTCCGTGCGCGAGAACACGCGCGCCGTCAGGCCGTCCGTTTCGATGTTGGCATAGTCCTGCCGCTCGAGCGTGACGCCGAACCGGTCCTCCAGCGCGGCGATCTCGTCGTCCGGGATGGGCAGGTACGTCGAAAAATGCGCGTCCTCGATGGCCTGCGACTCGTAGAAGTCGTCGGCGAAATCCAGGATGCCGTTGCCCGCGATGTTGTAGAGATAGAACAGCAGCAGCGTCAGGATCGTCAAAAACGTCGCGGAGATGTAAAACGAGCGGTTTTCCCGCAGCGAGCGCGGATAGCGCTTTCCAAGCGTCATGGTCCGCGCCCCCTTACAGCGCCAGCTCGTCGGCCGGGGTGCGGTGGTCGTTCATGCGCGTCTCGGCGACCTTGCCGTCGCGCAGGCGGATGACGCGGTCGGCCATGTCGGCGATGGCCTCGTTGTGCGTGATGATGACGACCGTCGTGCCGAACTGGCGGTTCACGCGCTCGACGAAGCGCAGCACGCTGCGCGACGACTTCGTGTCGAGCGCGCCCGTGAGCTCGTCGCACAGCAGCAGGCGCGGGTTTTTGATCATCGCGCGCGCGATGGCGACGCGCTGCTGCTGGCCGCCGGACAGCTCGCGCGGGAAGCGGCGGCGCAGCGGCTCGATCTCGAGCGCCGAGAGCACGAGCTCCATGTCGAGCGGATCGTCGGCCACGTCGGCGACGACCTCGATGTTCTCCTCGGCCGTGAGGTCGGGGATGAGGTTGTAGAACTGGAACACGAAGCCGACGTCGCGGCGGCGGTAATCCGTCAGGCCGTCGGGCTTGAGGCTCGTGAGATCCAGCCCGTCGACCGTCAGGCTGCCGCTTGTCAGCGTGTCGAGCCCGCCGAGCATGTTGAGCATCGTGCTCTTGCCCGAGCCGGACGGGCCCAGGATGACGCAGATCTCGCCCTTTTCCACCGAGGCAGACGCATGGTCGAGCGCGTAGACCGTCATCTCCCCCTCGCCGTACTGTTTGACGGCGTCTTTGAGTTCAATTAACATGATTTCTTCCTCCCTGGCTCCAAACAGACGGAGCAAACTGCCGCCCGGCGCGGCCGCTCAGTTAGCTTTTGCTAACCCATGTGCAAACGGCCGCCGCGCGCGCAACGCAGCCGCGTGGGGTTCCCGCGCGGCGTAGATTCTGCAACTATGATAGCACGCCGTCCGCCGCATTTCGGCTCAGTTCGGGCGGAACGTGTCAAAAAAGTTTTTTGACACGTTCTCAAACGGGACCCGCTGCGCTGGGCTCCCGTTTGATGGGGAATGCACCCTGCCGCGCGCATAATTTGTGCGCCGATGGCGCCCAAATTCCACACTTGCAGGGCGTAACGTATTTTTTCCGAGGTACACGCCCCCGGAAAAAATGATTCTGATTTTATTTCGCCGCTGCGGCGGCGAAACTCTGCGAGGCTTTATAAAAAAGCGCGCCGCAGAAACTGCGGCGCGATCCCCTTCCAGCGCGAGCCCAGCGAAGCGGGTCGCGTTTGATTCACAAGAACAGGCCGTTGTCCGCCATGGACACGAAGTCGTCGTCCGCGACGACGATGTGGTCGGCCAGCAGGATGCCGACGGCGTCGAGCGCCGTGCGGATCTGGCGCGTCGTGGCCTCGTCCTCGCGCGAGGGCAGGGCGATGCCGCTGACGTGGTTGTGCGCGAGGACGACGCTCGTTGCGTTGTACGTCAGCGCGGCCTCGACGATCTTGCGGACGGAGACGCCGGCCGTGTTCACGCCGCCGCGAAAGAGCATGCGGCAGTCCAAGACCTTGCACTTGGCGTCCAGGCACAGAAGGTACACGACCTCGTCGCGCTCGCCGTGGAAAAACGGCAGGAGGTACCGGCCGCACTTTTCCGTCGTGTCGAGCACCTGCTCGAATTTCGCGCGGTCGATGAGATGCCGCCGCGCGGCCTGCGGGACGAGAGAAAGCAGCAGCGCCGCGCTCTCGCCCACGCCCTCGACGCGGGAAAGCTCCGTGACCGGCGCCTCGAACACGGCCGACAGCGACCCGAAGCGCTCCAAAAGCCGGTGCGCGATCGGGTTCGTGTCGCGGCGCGGAATGGCGAAGAACAGCAGCAGCTCCAAAACCTGCACGTCGCTCATGCTGTCGAGCCCCGAGCGCAGGAACTGCTCGCGCAGCCGCGCGCGGTGGCCGCCGTGGACGTTGCTCTCCTGCGCCATTGCCGCGCCTCCTTTCTTTGTCAGTTCTGGTGTCTGCCGCGCTCGAGCATCGGCTTTAAATAATGGCCCGTGTAGCTCTCCGGGCAGGCGGCGACCTGCTCGGGCGTGCCGCAGGCGACGATCTCGCCGCCGCCCGAGCCGCCCTCGGGGCCGAGGTCGATGAGATAGTCCGCCGTCTTGATGACGTCGAGATTATGCTCGATGACGAGCACGGTGTTGCCCTCGTCGACGAGCAGCTGCAAAACGTCAATGAGCTTGTGGACGTCGTACATATGAAGGCCCGTCGTCGGCTCGTCCAGGATATAGACCGTGCTGCCCGTCGCGCGGCGGGAGAGCTCCGTTGCGAGCTTGACGCGCTGCGCCTCGCCGCCGGACAGCGTCGTCGACGGCTGGCCGAGCTTGATATAGCCGAGGCCGACCTGCACCATCGTCTCCGCCTTGCGGCGCAGGCGCGGCAGATTGTCGAAAAACTCCACGGCCTCGTCGGCCGTCATGTCGAGCACGTCGGAGATCGTGCGGCCCTTGTAGGTGACCTCGAGCGTCTCGCGGTTATAGCGCTTGCCGTGGCAGACCTCGCACGGGACGTAGACGTCCGGCAGGAAGTGCATCTCGATCTTCACAAGGCCGTCGCCCGAACAGGCCTCGCACCGGCCGCCCTTGACGTTGAACGAGAACCGGCCCGGCCCGTAGCCGCGCACCTTCGCCTCCTGCGTCGAGGCGAACAGCTCGCGGATGTCGTTGAACAGGCCGATATACGTCGCGGGGTTCGAGCGCGGCGTGCGGCCGATGGGGCTCTGGTCGATGTTGATGACCTTGTCGACGAATTCGAGGCCCTCGACGCGGTCGTGCGCGCCGGCGCGGACGCGGGCGCGGTTTAATTCCGCGGCGAGCGTCTTTTCGATGATCTCGCCGACGAGGCTCGACTTGCCCGAGCCGGACACGCCCGTCACGCACGTGAACGTGCCGAGCGGGATGGACACGTCGATGTTCTTGAGGTTATTTTCGCGGCAGCCGTAAAAATCGAGCGTGAGGCCCGAGCCCGGGCGCCGCTCCTTCGGCACGGGGATGAACTTCTTGCCGGACAGGTACTGCCCCGTGATGGAGCGCGGCTCGGCGCAGATGTCCTCGATCGTGCCCTGCGCGACGATCTCGCCGCCGTGGATGCCCGCGCCGGGGCCGACGTCGACGATGTAGTCCGCCGCGCGCATCGTGTCCTCGTCGTGCTCGACGACGAGCAGCGTATTTCCGAGGTCGCGCAGGCGCTTTAGCGTCTCGAGCAGCTTGTCGTTGTCGCGCTGGTGCAGGCCGATGGACGGCTCGTCCAAAATATACAAAACGCCCATAAGGCTCGAGCCGATCTGCGTGGCCAGGCGGATGCGCTGGCTCTCGCCGCCGGACAGCGTGGCCGACGCGCGGCCGAGCGTCAGGTATTCAAGGCCGACGGACTGCAAAAAGCCCAGGCGCGCGCGCAGCTCCTTTAAGATCTGCTCGGCGATGATCTTCTCGGACTCCGTCAGGGTGAGCTTGCTTAAGAATTCAAGATTCTCCGTCACGCTCATTTTGCAGAAGTCCGTGATCGTCATGCCGCCGACCGTCACGGCGCGCGGGATGGGGCCGAGGCGGTCGCCGCGGCAGTCCGGGCACGGGCGCTCGGCCATGCACTCCTCGAGCTCGCGGCGCATGGCGTCGGACTGCGTCTCGCGGTAGCGGCGCTCGATGTTGTTCAGCACGCCCTCGAACGGCTGCTCGAGCGTGCCGCGGCCGTTGCCGCGCTCATAGTGCAGCTTGAGCTTTTCGCCCTTCGTGCCGTAGAGGATGGCGTCCATGGCCGCGGGCGAGAGGTCCTTGAGCGGCGTCGTCAGCTTGAAGCGGTAGCGCTGCGCGAGGGCCTCGAAATACATCCGCGCGATGGAGTCGTCCTTCACGTTGCCCCAGCCGGAGGCCTGAATGGCGCCGTCCATGATGGAAAGCGACATGTTCGGGATGATGATGGACGCGTCCGCGCACAGCTGGCTGCCGAGGCCGCCGCACGTCGGGCACGCGCCGTAGGGGTTGTTGAACGAGAACATGCGCGGCGTCATCTCCGGGATGGAAATGCCGCAGTCCTCGCACGCGTAGTTCTGCGAATACATCTGATCGGTATCGTCCGCGACGAGGTTGATGACCGTCAGCCCGCCGGCCTGGTGCGCGGCCGTCTCGATGGAGTCGGTCAGGCGGCGCGTCAAATCGGGCTTCATGACGAGGCGGTCGACGACGATGTCGATCGTGTGCTTTTTGTTCTTGTCGAGCGCGATGGGCTCGGAGAGGTCATAGAGGCTGCCGTCCACGCGCGCGCGGACGAAGCCGGCGCGGCGGGCGTCCTCCAAAACCTTGACGTGCTCGCCCTTTTTCCCGCGGATGACGGGCGCGAGCACCTGAAACCGCGTGCCCTCGGGAAGCGTCATGACGCGGTCGACGATCTGGTCGATGGACTGGCGGCGGATCTCTTTTCCGCACTTCGGACAGTGCGGCACGCCGATGCGCGCCCACAAAAGGCGCAGGTAGTCATAGACCTCCGTGACGGTGCCGACGGTCGAGCGCGGGTTTTTCGACGTCGTTTTCTGGTCGATGGAGATGGCGGGCGACAGGCCGTCGATGTAGTCGAGGTCCGGCTTGTCCATCTGGCCGAGGAACTGCCGGGCGTAGCTGGACAGCGACTCGACATAGCGCCGCTGGCCCTCGGCATAGATCGTGTCGAACGCGAGCGACGACTTGCCCGAGCCGGACAGGCCCGTGAGCACGACGAGCTTGTCGCGCGGCAGCTCGACGTCGATGTTTTTGAGGTTGTTTTCCCGCGCGCCGCGAACGACGATGGTGTCTCTCATTTACGCCGTCGCCCCATACTGCGCAAGGTAGGCCTCCATGCGCGATTTCATTTCGTCGTCGATATAGACCTTGCCGTCGACCGGGCGGTTATGAAGATGCGCGATGACCTCGCGCACGGTGACGATCGGGAACACGGCGATGCCGTAATCGTCGCGCAGCTCGGCCAGGGCCGACTTTTCGCCCGTGCCGCGCTCCATGCGGTCGACGGAGACGAAGAGCGCCGTGAACTTCACGTCCGCGACATTTTTGAACAGCGCGATCGTCTCGCGCACGGCCGTCCCGGCCGTGACGACGTCCTCGATGATGGCGATGCGGTCGCCATCAACCGGCTTGTAGCCGACCATGCTGCCGCCCTCGCCGTGGTCCTTGGCCTCTTTGCGGTTGAAGCAGTACGGGTAGTCCGTACCGTATTCGCGGTAGAGCGCCGCGGCGGCCGTGACGGCCAGCGGGATGCCCTTGTACGCCGGCCCGAACAGCGCGTCCGCGCCGCCGGCTTCGGCCAGGTGGTCGTGGATGGCCGCGGCGTAGTACCGGCCGAGCGCGTCGGCCTGCGCGCCGGTCTTATAGTTGCCGGTGTTGATGAAGTACGGCGTCTTGCGGCCGGACTTCGTCGTAAAATCGCCGAACGTCAGAACGCCCGAGCGCACCATAAATTCGATAAATTCCTCTTTATAGCCCATGAGAAGCTCCCTTCCGCCCCGCGCGGCGGGGCAATCCTGATTGTAGCACAGCGGGTTTTTAATTGCAAACGTTTGTTTTTAGTCGTCCTGCGGCGCCTGATCCGTCAGCGCGGCGCGCGTTTTCCAGCGGCCGGAGAAGAAGTACGCCCCCGAGATGGCCGCCGCGCCGAACGGCGCGATGGTCGAGCCGATGAAAATGCCGCGGAGGCCGACGGCCAGCGTGATGGAAAACAGCGCCGAGAGCGAGATGCGGAGCACGAGCCCGTCGAACAGGCACGCGATCATCGTCAGCGCCGAGAAGCCCGAGCCGTTCGTCATCGCGAAGAAGCCGCTCATGAGCGCGTGCGCGATGTACGAAATGGAAAGCCACCGCAGATACTCCACGCCGACGGCCACGACGTCCGGGTCCGTGTTGAAAATCCTCACGATCTGCGCCGGGAAGAGCTGGACGAGCAGAATGATGACGGCCTCGATGGCAAGGCCGATGCCGAGCGTCCACCACACGACGCTGCCCGCGCGGCGGCGATGGCCCGCGCCGATGTTCTGGCCGACCATCGTCGCGCCCGCGGCCGTGAGCGCGTTGACCGGCAGCGTCGCAAACCCGTCGATGCGGCTGCCGACGCCGTAGCCCGCCGAGGCGGCCACGCCGTAGCCGTTGACGAGCGTGATGACGAACAAAATGGAGATATTGATGAACGAAAACTGCACGACGAACGGCAATCCGATCTTTAAGATCGTCTTGACGCGCGCGCCGACGAGGCGGAAGCTCGAGCGCTTGAAGTCAAAGTCGACCTGCTCGCGGTGCCGGTAGAGATACACGGCCGCAAACGCAAACGCGATGGCCTGGGCGATGACGGTCGCGAGCGCCGCGCCGCCGGCCTGCATCCCGAGCGCGCCGACAAACAGCAGGTCGAGCGCGATGTTCACGGCGGTCGCGACCGCGACGAACAGCATCGGCCGCCGCGAATCGCCCATGCCGCGCAGGATGGAGCAGATGGAATTATACCCGAAAATGAACACGCAGCCGATGGCGCAGATGAAAAGATAGTCCACGCCCTGCTCGAGCGACTCATCCGGAATGCGGACGAGCTTTAGGATCGGCCGCGTGAACACGAGCACGAGCACGGTCAGCACGACGCCGATGAGCATCGTCAGCGACAGGCCGGTGCCGACCGTCTCGCTGATGGCGCGCTCGTCGTCCGCGCCCTTGAACTGCGCGATCATGACCTGCGCGCCCATGGCGACGCCCGCGCCGATGGAAAAGAACAGCTGCGTCACAAAGCCGCCCGTGTTGACGGCGGACAGCCCCGCCGAGCCGACGAACTGGCCGACGACGATCATGTCCACGACGTTGTAGACCGACTGCATCAGATTCGCCAGCAGAAACGGCCACGCGAAATGCGCAAGAAGCCGCGGCACGCTGCCGCGCGTGAGATCCATTTGACTTTGACCTGCCATGGTGCCTCCCTCTCGCCGCGTCAGAGCGGCGCTTTTTTCATTTTGCCCCACGCGCGCGGATAGCGGTCCGGCGTGGGCGAGATTTTCTGGATTTTTACGATGCAGTGCGCCGCGTCCGTGCCGGGGATCTTCACCTGCACGATCTCGGGCGCGCTGCCGCCGAGCGTTTGGATGGCGGAAACGGCCTCCGCCGTTTCCGCGCCGGCGTCCGGCCCCTTGAGCGCGTAGAACCACCCGCCGACCTTCACGAGCGGCAGGCACAGCTCCGCGAGCAGCCGCAGCCGCGCCACGGCGCGCGAGACGGCCGCGTCGTAGCTTTCGCGGTTCGACGCGGCGAATTCCTCCGCCCGCGCGCAGACGCAATTGGCGTCCACGCCGAGCTGCGGCAGGAGATTTTTCAGAAAGTTGATCTTCTTCTCCGTCGAGTCAAGGAGCGTCAGGTCGATGCCCGGCTCCGCGATCTTCAGCGGCACGCCGGGCATCCCCGCGCCCGTTCCGACGTCGATGACGCGTTTTCCCTTCAGGTCGGCGACGGTCAGCAGCGCGAGCGAGTCGAGTAAATGCAGCCGCGCGGCCTGCACGGGATCGGTGATGGCCGTCAGGTTCATGACCTTGTTCTGCTCGAGCACGGCCGCGCCGTAGGCCGAAAGCTGCGAAATTTTCGCGTCGTCCAGCGCAAGCCCCAGCTCCGGCAGCCCGGCGCGAAGCGTTGATTCCATGGTGTGTCCTCCGTTATCCGCGGTATTTTCTGCGCAGGTAGTATTCCGCGCACGCAAAGTCGTTTTCCGCCGCCGCCGCTCCCTCCGGCAGCGAGGCGAGCAGGTCGCCGCCCGCCATATATTTCCCGGTCGAGTGCAAAACCTGCACCCGCGTCTCCAGCGCGCGCGAGACGCGCATGAACGCGGGGCCGTCATAGCCGCACTGGGCAAAGACCTCATTCATGAGGAAGTACGGCCCGATCGTCGGCCCCTCGCCGGTAAAATCGCCGCCCGTCGCGGCCTTCGCCGCGTCGTTGGCCCAGATGAGGTACGGCGTGGAGTAGTAATTTTCAAAGCCCTCGGCCGTCGCGCGCGTCAGGTCGACGCCGATGGCGCCGTAGTCCGCGTTGCCGTCGCCGAGCGTCGGCTTATGGTCGCCGAAGAGCACGACGACGACGGGCGCGTCATCGTCCCGGAACGAGTCGATGAAGTCATACAGCCGCGCGCACGTGTCCGCGACGCCGCCGAAGTAGTTGTTCACGGTGTAATACGCCGAGTCGGAGATGCCGTCATGGGAGATATACTCCCCGTCCCAGTGCAGCTCCGTGTTCGAGTACGTCCCGTGGTTCTGGTACGAGACGGAGAACGAGAAATACGGCGCGCCGCCCGCGGTCCCCTGCTCGTACAGCTCGCGCACGGCGGGCAGGAACACGGAATCGGGCGCGTACTCGGCGTCCGTGCGGTCGTCGAAATAATTTTCCTTGAAATAATAGCGCTCGAAGCCGAAATTCTCGTCGATGTTCTGGCGGTTATAGTACCAGTCGTGCCCCGGATGGCAGCCCTCGGCCGTGTAGCCCTGCTCCCGCAGGTAGTGGACGTAGCTCCAGCTGCTCGAGCGGTAGCTCGGGTGCGGGTAGCGCGTGCCGGTTAAAAAGCTCCGCTCGGAGTTGATCGTCCCGCCGCCCATGGTGTCGGAGATCATGACGCCGTGGTAGCTCTCATCCTCGAGCTTGTGCAGCATTTCGTAGGGATCCTGCTCAAACTCCACGCCCGCCAGCGAGAAGTCCGAAAAGCTCTCGAGCATGATGCAGACGAAGTTGACGCGCTGCCCCTCCGGGATGCCGGAGCTTTCGTCCTCGGCCAGAAGCGCCTCCGCGCGGGAGGCCGAATACCCCGCCGGCTTTTCCGGGAAGCAGTCCTTCACGCTGTGCAGGAACGGATAGATGAAGCCGTGCGACGCGTAGTCCTCCGCCGGTTCCCACTGGTTAAACAGCGTGTAATTTTGCAGGGATTTATAAAGCGCGTCGTCCGTGTACCACAGAAAATACGCGCCGAAAAACGCGCCGAGCGGCAGAAGCGACGCCGCCGCGCGATACCGGAGCTTCCCCAGATGCCCGCGCGCGAACAGGGCGAGCAGCACCACGCCGCAGACGCAGCAGCGGATGCCGCGCGCGAATTTCCCGGCGATGCGGATCGTGTACCCGCCCGCGCCGACGATCTGGAACGCCTCGAACATGCTCGAGATGTCCTCCGCGACGAGCGGATCGTCGCGGTAGACGACCTTAAAATAGTTCGCGTACGTCAGCGAGACCACGAGCGCGGCCGTCAGCAAAAACGCCAGCCACGGCCGGTCCGTCAGCACCCACAAAAACACGAGCAGCAGCACGACCGGCAGGATGTTCAAAAATGCGAGCGCCGGGACGGAAAAATACGACCGCAGCCGCACGAGCACGGGGTACAGCGCCCCGAAATAAAGGCTCAGGCACCCGAGCGCCGCGCCCGCGGCCAGCACGCACAGCGCCGTCCATATCTTCAGGATCATCCGGTGCCGCGCGCTTTTTCCGAGCGGGTCAAACGGATCCTTCTCCCGCACCCGCCGGACGGCCGCGCGCGCGCGCGAAAATGCTTCTTTCATGGATCAAACCCCTTCCGGGCAGAAAAAGGGGCGCGAATGCGCCCCTTTGCAGATTGCCATAAGCGCTTCCTGCCTTGCCGGCACAAAAGCCTCGCAGAGTTTCGCCCTCCGCAGAGGGCGAAATAAAATCCAAATCCGTTTTTTCCGGGGACATGCGCCTCGGAAAAAACTCTTTACAGGCTGCAAGTGTGCGAGCCCTGCTCGTGCGCGCAGTCAGCCTGCATTCCCTCGCTTGTCGAACGAGTTCGACAAGTGGTGTTAAAACGCGATCTTCTCAGAGATATACGACACGAGCTGGTCGATCGGGATGCGGACCTGCTCCATGGTGTCGCGGTCGCGCACGGTGACGCAGTGGTCGGCCGGGGTCTTGTCGTCGCCGACGGTCTCGAAGTCGACCGTGACGCAAAGCGGCGTGCCGATCTCGTCCTGGCGGCGATAGCGCTTGCCGATGGAGCCGGCGTCGTCGTAGTCGACCATGAAGTGGCGGCTGAGCTCCGTCTGGATCTCGCGCGCCGGGCCGGCGAGCTTTTTGGACAGCGGCAGCACCGCGCACTTGAACGGCGCGAGCGCCGGATGCAGGTGCATGACCGTGCGCACGTCGTTTTTCGCCTCGTCGACGACCTCCTCGTCATACGCGTCGCACAGCACGGCGAGGACCGAGCGCTCGACGCCGAGGCTCGGCTCGATGACGTAGGGGATGTAATGCTCGTTCTTCTCCTGGTCGAAGTACGTCAGGTCCTTGCCCGAGACGGTCTGATGCTGCGTGAGGTCGTAGTCCGTGCGGTCGGCCACGCCCCAGAGCTCGCCCCAGCCGAACGGGAACAGGAACTCGAAGTCCGTCGTCGCCTTGGAGTAGAAGCACAGCTCCTCCGGGTCATGGTCGCGCAGGCGCAGGTTCTCGTCGCGCAGGCCGATGGACAGCAGGAAGTTGTGGCAGAACGTGCGCCAGTACTGGAACCACTCAAGGTCCGTGCCCGGCTCGCAGAAGAACTCAAGCTCCATCTGCTCAAACTCGCGCACGCGGAAGATGAAGTTGCCCGGCGTGATCTCGTTGCGGAAGGACTTGCCGATCTGGCCGATGCCGAACGGCAGCTTGCGGCGCGTCGTGCGCTGGACGTTCACGAAGTTCGTGAAAATGCCCTGCGCCGTCTCCGGGCGGAGGTAGACCGTGTTCTTCGCGTCCTCCGTGACGCCCTGGAACGTCTTGAACATGAGGTTGAACTGGCGGATGTCCGTGAAGTTGTGCTTGCCGCACGTCGGGCACGGGATCTGGTGCTCCTCGACGAAGTCCTTCATCTCGCTCTGCGAGAACGCGTCGATGGGCTTGGGCAGCTCAAAGCCCTCCTGCGCGCACCAGTCCTCGATGACCTTGTCGGCGCGGAAGCGCTCGTGGCACTCGCGGCAGTCCATGAGCGGGTCGGAGAAGCCGGCCAGATGGCCCGAGGCGACCCACGTCTGCGGGTTCATGAGAATGGCGGCGTCCAGGCCGACGTTGTACGGGTTCTCCTGGACGAACTTCTTCCACCACGCCTTTTTGACGTTGTTTTTCAGCTCCACGCCGAGCGGGCCGTAGTCCCACGTGTTGGCCAGGCCGCCGTAGATCTCGCTGCCCGGAAAAATAAAGCCGCGTCCCTTGCAGAGCGCGACGATCTTGTCCATCGTCTTTTCGCTGTTTTTCATTTCGCGCACATCCTTCGTTGTGTATCGTTGTGTGGTGTTCTGTACAATAATATAGAATATTATAACCGCCTCGCCCCGCTTGTCAACCGATTTGCCCCCGCTTTTCCCCGTTTTGCCCCCGGTTGCGGAAAAAATCGGAATGTGGTATGATGCAAAAAAGCGTCCGGCGCCCCGCCGGGCCATTTTTCACCGCTTCGCATCGTTCCCGAAAGGAGATCCCCATGTTCAAAGCCATCGGCCGGGCCATTGCGTCGG
>CAVFYN010000158.1:0-11373 GCA_963626425.1 Bacteroidaceae bacterium | reverse complement strand
CGGGGCGGGAATAAGGATAGGGGGCTACGGCCTACACAAGGGAGGCTTTGGCGCGGTCTTCTGTTTTTGCGCGGTACTCCAATTGCTGCGCCCCCATTGACGCCGCATCACTTTACCGTTATAGTAAGGGAAAGAAACTCTGGAGGTTGGCATATGCTGCATTTGGGGATCGACCTTGGCGGGACGAACATAGCGGCGGCGGTCGTGGACGACGGCGGGGCGATCGTTGGCCGGGCCGGGCGGGCGACGCCGCGGGGCGCGGGGCTTTCCGAGCTGGCCGACGCGGTGGCGGAGGCCGGGCGGGCCGCGGTGGAAAACGCCGGGCAGACGATGGACGCCGTTGCGGACGCCGGGCTCGGCACGCCGGGCGCGGTCGAGGCGGCGAGCGGGACGGTCGTCTATTGCAGCACGTTTTCGCTCGTGGACGCGCCGCTCGGGCCGGAGACGGCGCGGCGGCTCGGGCTTCCCGTGCGCCTTGTCAACGACGCGGACGCCGCCGCGTGCGGCGAGATGCTCTGCGGCGCGGGGCGCGGCGTGAAGAGCCTCATCGCCGTGACGTTCGGCACGGGCATCGGCGGCGGGATCATTGTGGACGGCCGGCTGCTCTCGGGCTGCAACGGCGCGGCGGGCGAGCTGGGGCACATGGTCATCCGCGCGGGCGGCAAGCCGTGCGCCTGCGGCCGGCGCGGCTGCTATGAGCGCTACGCCTCGGCCACGGCGCTCATCGAGCGCACGCGCGAGGCCATGGAATCTGCGCCCGGCTCCGCGCTCTGGCCGCTGTCCGGCGGGCCGGACGGCGTGACGGGCCGCACGGCGTTCGACGCGGCGCAGGGCGGCGACGCGGCCGCGCAGGCCGTCGTGGACGAATACCTCGCCGACGTCGCCTGCGGCCTTGTGAACCTCGTGCAGATCTTCCAGCCGGAGCGCATCGTGCTCGGCGGCGGCATCTCCGGGCAGGGCGACGCGCTGCTCGGCCCCATCCGGGCCGTTTTGGACCGCGAGGACTACGCGCGGCATCATAAAAAAAGAACGGAGCTCTCCATCGCCGCCCTCGGCAACGACGCGGGGCTCATCGGCGCGGCGCTCATCCGCCGCTTTGTCTAAGGAGGACCCATATGACCGAACTTCAGACCCTGGGCGCGGCCGCGAAGGCCGCTGCCCGCCGCCTCGCAAACTGCGGGACGAACGAGAAAAACGCGGCGCTTTCCGCCATCGCGGACGCGCTGGACGCGCGCGCGGACGAAATTCTGGCCGCCAACGCCGAGGATCTGGCCGCGGCCGAGCGCGCCGGGATGCGCGCGAGCATGCTCGACCGTCTGCGCCTGACGCGCGAGCGCATCGCCTCCGTCGCCTCCGGCGTGCGCGACGTCGCGGCGCAGGCCGACCCCATCGGCCGCATGACGGACGTCTCGACGCGGCCGAACGGCCTGCTCATCGGCCGAAAGACCGTCCCGCTCGGCGTCGTGGCCATCATTTACGAGGCGCGGCCGAACGTGACGGTCGACGCCGCGGCGCTCTGCCTCAAGGCGGGCAACGCCGTCATTCTTCGCGGCGGAAAAGAGGCGTTCCGGACGAACTGCGTCTTTGCCGCGCTCATGCAGGAGGCCGCGGAGGGCGCGGGCCTGCCGCGCGCGTGCATCCAGCTCGTCATGGACACGTCGCACGCCTCGGCTGAGGCGCTCATGACCATGACCGAGTACGTCGACGTGCTCATCCCGCGCGGCGGCAAGGCGCTAATCGAGCGCACCGTCGCCTCCGCCCGCGTGCCCGTCATCCGCACGGGCTGGGGCAACTGCCACGTCTACGTCGAAAAGACGGCCGACCTGCCCATGGCCGCCGCCATCATCGCGAACGCGAAATGCTCGCGCCCGAGCGTGTGCAACTCGGCCGAGACGCTGCTCGTCGACCGCGCCGCCGCGGCGGAATTTTTGCCGCTGGCGAAAAAGCTGCTCGATGAATATAGGTGCGAGATCCGCGGCTGCCCCGAAACGTGCGCCATCCTGCCGGACGCGGCAGCCGCGACGGACGAGGACTGGGACACGGAGTACGGCGACTACATCCTCAGCGTCAAGGTCGTCTCCGGCCAGGACGAGGCCATGGCGCACATCGCCGCCCACTCGTCCGGCCACTCGGAGTGCATCGTCACGCGCGACTACTTCGCCGCCGAGCGCTTTTTGAACGAGGTCGACGCCGCGGCCGTCTACGTCAACGCCTCGACCCGCTTCACCGACGGCGGCGAGTTCGGCCTCGGCGCCGAGCTCGGCATCTCGACCCAAAAACTCCACGCCCGCGGCCCGATGGGCCTCGAACAGCTCACGAGCACGAAGTTCATCGTGAGAGGAACCGGCCAGGTGCGGTGAGCGCGGAGGCGCCGGAATAGGAGGACGCGCCAAAGCCTCCCCTTTTAAGGGGAGGTGGCACGGCGTTAGCCGTGACGGAGAGGTGAAGCCAAAGGGTCCTGTGTGCACTCTCGTGCGGGCGCGCAGGAAAGACGTTGCCCCACCTCTCAGTCGGCTCCGCCGACAGCTCCCCTTAAAAGGGGAGCCTTTCAGTAAGCGCGTGCCGCAATTGGCGCGGTGCAGACGCGGCGGCGCAGTCGTGCGGCGGGATGGGGTCATCCCGCCCTACGGCGTGAACGGCGGCGCGCCCTGTAGGGGCGGATAGTATCCGCCCGCAAGGCCAATTGCGGCGTGCAACAGGTTAGAATGTCATTCAGAGGACACGAAGTGTCCGTGGAATCTTTCCGATTACGGTGCACCAATTGCGATCCAGCGAAAACGAAAACACGTGTCACCCTGAGCTTGCCGAAGGGTCTGCCCGATTACGGTAGTCTTTCGTACTATTCCAGCGCTGGATGTAAACGCGACTTCTCCGCAATCGGCAAGATTCCACGCCGGCTTCGCCGGCTCTGAATGACATTCTTTTTTGACGCTGGATCGCAATCGGTTCTCCGTAATCGGCAAGACCCTTCGGCTTCGCTCAGGGTGACAGGTCTAATTAGGCGCCGGCGCGCAATCGGCGCATACCCCATACGAAAAAACCACCCCGCGCCATCCGGCGCGGGGTGGTTCTCTTTTCCCTCACTTATTGATGAGCAGCTCGTGTGTTTTCCACCTTCCGGTGTAGTAGTACGCGGCCGAGCAGATGGCGGTGACGTAGCCGGCGAGCTGCTGGCCGTACCAGTAGCCGTCCAGGCCCATGCCGAGGGCGCGGCCAAGGAGCAGGGCGATGCCGATGCGGCCGACGACGCCGTCGAGGATGCCGATGACGAACGACAAACTCGCGCAGCCGATGCCGTTGATGACGGCGTAGTACGGCGTCATGAGCGCGTTGGCGCCGAAGCCGACGAGCAGCGTGACCATATAGCGCGGCGCGAGCGCGAGCGTGGCCGGGTCGGAGTCAAACAGGCCGATGACCCACTCCGGGAACAGGCCGCACACGAGGCCGAACGCGCCCATCGTCACGACGCACAGCACGAACGACACGCGCACGTATTTTTTCACGCGGTCATACTTTTTCGCGCCCATGTTCTGGGCGACGACCGTCGCGCCGGCGTTGGAGATGGCGCGGGTGACGACGTTCGACAGGTCCATGAGCTTCGTGCCGACGCCCGTGATGGCCGAGGCGGCGACGCCGTAGGCGTTGACGCACGCGCTCGTGAACATGCACGACAGGCTGATGGCGGCCGACTGGAGCGCCATGGGCGCGCCGAGGCGCGTCAGGTTCGCGGCCGTGGGGCCGTGCGGGCGGAAGCTCGCGGGGCGGAAGTCAAAGCCGAACTGCTCGCGGCGGATGTAGAGATAGATGATGGAGATGATGAACGACACGGCCTGGCCGATGATCGTCGCGAGCGCCGCGCCGAACACGCTCCAGTGGAACACGGCGACGAACAGCAGATCGAGCACGAGGTTCGTCACGGCCGCGATGGCGATGAAGATGAACGGCCGCGTGCTCTCGCCCATGCCGCGGAGGATGGAGCTGACGATGTTGTAGCCGAACGTGAAGATCATGCCCGCGCAGCACGTGCACATATAAGACCGCGCGCCCGCGAACGCTTCGTCCGGCGTGTTCATGACGCGCAGCACGGGGTCCGCCAGCGCGATGCCGATCGCGCCGAGGACGACGGCGGCGCTGAGCATAAGCGTGAAGAGCGTGCCGATCGTGCGCTCGACGCCCTTTAAGTCGTGCGTGCCGACATACTGGCCGATCATGACCTGCCCGGCCGTGGCGTAGCCGATGCCGAGCCAGGTGAAAAAGCTGATGATCTGCCCGCCGACGGACACGCTCGACAGGCCGACGGAGCCGACGAACTGCCCGACGATGACCATGTCGATGATGGAGTAGAGCGACTGCAGCAGGTTCGACAGCATAAACGGGATGGAAAACACAATGAGCTGACGGGTCAGATTGCCCTCGGTCAGGTCATTGATCATGGTGGTTTTGCTGCTCATGGGGTGCCTCTTTTCTAAAACTACGGACTGTCCAGTCCCTGACATTAAAGTTGCTATATTATAGCACGCACCCGGGTGGGATGCAACCATTTTAAATTCCATAGCGCCCCGGCGGCGCGGAGATGAAAGTTGCAATACTTCCGGGGTTATGGTATAATTGTGCCGTTTCCTGGCGGATAAAGTTAGAAAAACTTAAAAATCAGGAGAGATTCTATGACTTGGTTCTGGAAAAAATTCCTGCCGCTTGCGCTGTGTGTTTGTCTGGCGGCGGGTCTGCTCGCCGCGCCGGCCGCGGCGGCGGAGACTGACGGATCGTCTGCTTCGGACGAGGTCGTCGCGCTCATCAAAAGCTGGGAGGGCTTCACGGCCTACCGTACGGGCGGCTACATCGGCTACGGCACGGCCGTCAGCGCGGGCGCGTACCCGGGCGGCATCACGGAGGCGGAGGCCGACGCGCTGCTTCGGCAGACGCTGGGGACGCTCTGCGATCAGATCACCGCGTTTTTCTCCGCGCGCGGCGTTGCGCTTTCGCAGCAGCAGCTCGACGCGCTCGCGAGCCTGAGCTACAACACCGGCGTCGGCTGGCTGCGCGACTCTTACCGCCTCGTGCGGACCATCGTCGCGGGCGGGTACTCGGCCAATGAGCTGGCCAGCGCGCTCGGCGTCTGGTGCCACGTCGGAACGAGCGTCGATCCCTACCTCGCCCGCCACCGCGCGGCCGAGGCGGCCATGTTCCTCTACGGCGACTATTCCGGCACGGGCGACCGGTTCTGCTACCTCGTGTTCAACGCGTCCGGCGGCTCCGTCGACACGGACATCCGCTTCTACGAGGTCGGCCAGCCGTTCGGCACGCTGGAGATCCCGACGGGCAGCGGCTATTTTGACGGGTGGTACACGTCCTCCGGCGAAAAAATTTCGGCGTCGGACATTGCCACATCCAGCATGACCGTCACGGCCCGCTGGGCCGCGAGCGAGCCGGAGAGCCCGGCCGGGCGCTTTTCGGACGTCCCGGCGGACGCGTGGTACGGCGAATATATGGACAAGCTCGTCGCCGCGGGCGTCGTGAGCGGGTACTCTGACGGCACGTTCCGCCCGCGCGGGACGGTGAACCGCGCGCAGGCGCTCAAGCTCGTCCTGCTCGCGGCGGGCATCGAGCCGCTTTCGGCCGACGCGAACGCCGGCTGGGCCGCGGGGTACTATGCCGCGGCCGTCGCGCACGGATTTCTGGCCGAGGACCAGTGGCCCGACCTCTCCGCGCCCGCGACGCGGCTGGACATCGCGGAGCTTGCCTGCGCGGCGCTCGGCCTGGACCGCTCCGGCGCGGTCAGTCCGTTCACGGACACGGACTCCGGCGCGGCCGCCGCGCTCTGCGCCGCCGGCATCTTCACCGGCGCGGACGACGGCGCGGGCGGACTCTATTTCGCGCCAGGCAGCACCATCACGCGCGCGCAGTCGTGCGCCGTCATCTGCCGCATCATGGAATGGAGGCAATCCGATGATCTCGAAGGTTATTGAGCTCGCGCGCGAGGCCGGGGCCATCATCCGCTCGGCCGACCACATCGAATCGCGCAACAAGTCCGGCCCGGCCGATTTTGTGACGCAGTATGACGGCCGCGTCGAGCAGTTCCTGCGCGAAAAGCTCGCCGCGCTGCGCCCGGACGCGCAGTTCCTCGGCGAGGAGAGCGCCCACGCCGTCGACGAATCGGGCCCGCTCTGGATCGTCGACCCCATCGACGGCACGACGAACTTCATCCGCGCGTTTTCGCGCAGCGCCGTCTCCATCTGCCTGTGCGAACACGGCGCGCGGCAGCTCGGCGTCATTTACGACCCGTACACCGACCAGCTCTATTCGGCCGAGCGCGGCCGCGGCGCGTTTTTAAACGGCGCGCCCATGCACGTCTCCGCCCGCCCGGCGTCCGGGGCCATCGCCATTTTCGGCACGGCGGCGTACAACCGCGAATTCGCCGACGCGACGTTCCGCCTCGCCCGCGCCCTGTTCGACCGCGCGCTCGACGTCCGCCGCTTCGGCGCGGCCGTGCTCGACTTCTGCGACATCGCCGCGGGCCGCGCGGAGCTGTTCTGCGAGTGCCTGCTCAGCCCGTGGGATTTCGCCGCGGGCGCGCTCATCGTCGAAGAGGCCGGCGGCGTCGCCACCGCCCTGGACGGCAGCCCGCTGCCCATCGCGCGCAAAAGCAGCGTCTTCTGCTCCAACGCCGCCTGCCGCGGCGAGCGGGCGGGCATCGCGGCAGAGACCGGCGCGCTGCCGGAGGTTTGATATGAAATTGGAAATCCCCCGCCGGCCGAATGGCCGACGGGGGATTTTTTGTGGGTATTATATATAATATATGCCGCCGCGTCTGCTGCGCGCCGATTGCGGCACCGGCTATCCGGAAGGCTCCCCTGCAAGGGGAGCTGTCGGCGGAGCCGACTGAGAGGTGAAAAGGGCGGCGTTTTGCAGGGCGCAACCGAAATTTGCGGCCGCGCAAAACCTCTCCGTCACGCCTTGCGGCGTGCCCCCTCCCCTTTCAGGGGAGGCCTTGGCGCGGAGGGAATTCGCCGCCGCCCTACGTTTATCATACGAACCGCGCCGCAGGCTTGGCGGGCGGATACTATCCGCCCCTACAAGATCGCGCCCATCTCCTCACCCCTCCGGGAATTCCATGGCGTCGATGTATGCCTCGGAAAAATCCGCGCGGCCGGAGAGTTCCAGGTACTCCGCGCGGGCGGCGATATCGGCGAGCTCCGCGCGGGCGGCGTCGGAGCAGAGTGCGGCGCTTGCGCCGGCGCCGGCGCTGTTGCCGCAGGGGACGGTGCGGGAAGCGAGGCAGGCGGGGAACAGGCCGATGCGGGCGGCGCTTTCGGGGCGGAGGTAGTTGCCGAAGCCGCCGGCGAGGTAGAGGGCGGTCAGGTCCTCCGGCGCGGCGTCCATCCGGGCGAGCAGCGTCTCGATGCCCGCGGCGACGGCGGCCTTGGCCAGCTGGAGCGCGCGCACGTCCGCGGCGCTCACGCTCACGCCGGGCGCGAGGCGAAAGTGCGCGCCGCCGTCGTCAAACACGTATTCCCGCGCGGCCTCCGGCGTCTCGTCGGGTGGGAGGAGGCGGCCGGTCTCGTCGACCGCGCCGAGGTCCAGCATGACGGCCAGCGCGTCGAGAAGGCCCGAGCCGCACACGCCCGCGGCCTCGCCGCCGCCCAGGACGGAAATTTTCACGCGGCCATTTTCCAGCCACACGCGGTCGATGGCCCCGGCGCGGGCCGGGATGCCGCAGGAGATCTCCGCGCCCTCGAACGCCGGGCCGGCCGCTGTCGCGCACGTGACGACGCGCCCGCCGCGGCAGAGCGCCATTTCGCCGTTCGTGCCGACGTCGAGAAACAGGCACGGCCCCGCGTCCGCGGCCGCGCCGGAGGCGAGCAGACCCGCCGTGATGTCGCCGCCGACGTAGCCCGCGACGCACGGGCACAGCAGCACCGGCACGTCCGGCAGGCCGATCGTCCCGCCGGGAATTGCTTCGCCAAATAAGCTTCGCGGCGTGAACGGCGCGACGGCGATGGAGTGCGGGTCAAGTCCGCACAGAAGATGCAGCATGACCGTGTTGCCCGCGACGCAAAGCTCCGCGAGCTCCGCCTCAGCCCGCCCGGCCTCGGCGAGCGTCTGCGCGAGCAGCGCGCGCAGCTGCCCACGGATGGCCGCAGCCAGCTCGTTCAGGCCATTTTCATGCTCGTCGCACCAGCTCACGCGGGAGATGACGTCCGCGCCGTACGGCTTCTGCGCATTCGGCCCGCCCGCGAGGGCGAGGCGCGCGCCGGTCTCCAGGTCGTACAGGTAGAGCACGACCGTCGTCGTGCCGATGTCCACGGCCGCGCCGAGGCCCGCGCGCCGCGTGAGCGGGAACGCGCGCCCCGCGCCGTCTGTGCAGATCTCGTCCGCGCCCGCGCTCGAGAGCGTCACGGTGCAGTCGCCCTCCGCGCGGCACTGGCAGGCGAGGCGAAGGCCCTCGCGCACGGCGGCGCCTTCCGCGTCCGTCGGCGCGCTCACCGCGCCCGAAATGCGCACGCGGCAGCGGCCGCACGTCCCGCGCCCGCCGCACGGCGCGTCCGGGACGAAGCCCGCGCCGCGCAGAATGTCCAGAATCGTCTGCCCCGGCTCGGCCGGGACGAAAACGGGCGCGCCCGCGCCCAAAATCGTGATCGTCATCGCGCGCACCCCAGCAGAATGCACGACGTGTACGTGATCGTGCCCGGCCCGTAATAATACGGCACGCCCGAGTCGCGGCAGACGTCCGAAACGACGAGGCCGTAGGCCTCCATGGACGGGAACGCGAGGGCGGGAAAGCGGCACGGCGCGTCCGGATAGCTGCACGGGCGGCAGCGCTCGCACCCGCCCGCGCTCATGGGCAGGCAGTCCGGAAACAGCGCGCGCACGCGCGGCACGAGCGCGTCAAACCGCTCGGCCTGCAATTTCCCGGTCTCGAGCATTGTCTCGACGTCGAAATTATCCTCCAGCTCGCCCGTCGACTGGACGATGACGCCGCAGGTGTAGCGCGCGGCGCGCGCGGTGATCTCCTCGAGCGTCCCGCAGCCGGGCGGGCACGTCCACGTTTTGTCATAATGCCCGCAGCGGTTCTCTGCGCACATGTCGCGCACCTCCGTGCGGAACGCCAGCGCGCCCATATTCAGCTCGCCCCAGTGCGAAAAGCCCAGCTCCTTCGCGATCTCCAGCACCTCATGCAGTCCTTCCATGACGAACGCCTCCTTTTGTCTTTTCTCAGTTTAGCAAGCATGGCCGCGATGCGCAAGCAAATTTTCTCCGCTTTTCGCTCTGTGAAATTAAGTTGGGTTACAAAATTTAACTTCTAACTGTTCCGTCAAAACTGCCAAAATTCGCAACCTTTTTTCTTTTTAAGTTGAAAAAGGAAGAAGAAACAGGTAAAATAATAGCAAGATCAAAATTTGCAATTCGATTTCACTTTTTACACATCTTAAACATCAAGGAGAGACTGTCCATGTATCAGGTACTGATCGTTGAAGACGATCCGATGGTCGCCAACATTGACAAGCTGTGGGTGGAGCGCTGCGGCGATCTGCACGTCGTCGCCGTCTGCCGCGACGGAGCCGAGGCGCTCTCAACGCTTGAGCAGATGCCGGTCGAGCTTATCATCCTCGCGCTGAAGCTGCCCGACATGAACGGTCTGGAGCTGCTCTCGGCCATCCGCAGCCGCGACGTTCCCGTCGACGTCATCGTCGTGAGCGCCATGAATTCGCCCGCGACGTTCCACCGCGCGCGGCTGCTCGGCGCGCTGGACTATCTCGTCAAGCCGTTTGACGAGGCGCGCCTGCGCCAGGCCGCGTCGCTGTTCCTGCGCCAGCGCAAGCTGCTCGAGTCCGACGGCCCGCTCTCGCAGACCGAGATCGACACCGTCCTGCCGACCATGAGCGCGCAGGCCGCCGTCGTTGCCGCCAAGGGCATCCAGGCGCCGACGCTGCGCCTCATCCGCGAGTTCATCAACCGCTCGCGCGGCCAGCAGCGCCTGACGAACGAGACGATCTCCAAGGGCACGGGCCTGTCCGTCGTGTCCGTCCGGCGGTATATGAACCACCTGACGTCGCTCGGCGAGGTCACGGTCGACATGGAGTACAACACCGGCGGCCGCCCGGTCACGATCTATCACGTCCTGTAATTTTGCAGGACAAGCGCACGAATTTTTCATTTTGCGCGTCCGCGCTCTTGCCGCGGACGCGCATTTTCGCTATAATGAAGAAAAAATCACCGGCGCGCCGCGGCGTGCCGTCAGGAGGACGATCTGCATGGATCTCAAGGGAAAAAACTTTTTGACGCTGCGCGATTTCACGCCGGATGAGATCACGGGCCTCATCGACCTGGCCGCCGACCTCAAGGCGAAGAAAAAGGCCGGCATCCCCGTCGACCACTGGCGCGGGAAGAACATCGCGCTCATTTTTGAAAAGACGAGCACGCGCACGCGCTGCGCGTTCGAGGTCGCCGCGCACGACATGGGCATGCAGGTGACGTACCTCGAGCCGTCCAGCTCGCAGATCGGCAAGAAGGAGTCCATCCGCGACACCGCGCGCGTCCTCGGCCGCATGTTCGACGGCATCGAGTACCGCGGCTACGGCCAGGAGATCGTCGAGGAGCTGGCCAAGTACGCCGGCGTCCCGGTCTGGAACGGCCTGACGAACGAATTCCACCCGACGCAGATGCTCGCCGACCTGCTCACGATCCGCGAGCACCTGGGCAGACTCCAGGGCGTGAAGCTCTGCTACCTCGGCGACGCGCGCTATAATACGGGCAATTCGCTCATGGTCGCCTGCTCGAAGCTCGGCCTCGACTTCGCCGCGTGCGCGCCGAAGCGCTACCAGCCGAACGCCGCACTCGTGCGCGAGTGCAGCGGCTACGCGCAGGCGTCCGGCGGCTCCATCCTGCTCACGGACGACATCACCGCAGCCGCGGCGGGCGCGGACGTCATCTACACGGACGTCTGGGTCTCCATGGGCGAGGCCCCCGAGGTCTGGGCCGAGCGCATCGCCGACCTTCTGCCGTATCAGGTCAACCGCGCCGTCATGGAAAAGGCCAAGCCTGGCGCCATTTTCATGCACTGCCTGCCCGCCTTCCACGACCAGGGCACGGGCATCGGCCGCGAGATCTACGCCAAATACGGCCTGACCGAGCTCGAGGTCACCGACGAGGTGTTCGAGAGCGCCCAGTCCGTCGTCTTTGACGAGGCCGAAAACCGCATGCACACCATCAAGGCCGTCATGGCGGCTACGCTGTGAGAATTGGAAAATGAAACGCGGCGCCGGAAGGCTCTCTGCTGGTAAGACAGTAAAATCAAAATTCCTGGAACAGGCATGATCTCGGTCATGCCTGTTCCGCTTTTAGCAGCTCATCCACGGGAATGTAGCCCACAAG
>CAVFYN010000157.1:0-5695 GCA_963626425.1 Bacteroidaceae bacterium | reverse complement strand
GCGTGTGGATATAGACGAAGCCCTGGTCCTGGAAGAACGTGTGGATGGCGTGCGCCGCGACGGAGCGGACGCGGAACACGGCCGAGAACAGGTTCGTGCGCGGGCGCAGATGCGCGATGGTGCGCAGATATTCGGTCGTGTGGCGCTTTTTCTGGAGCGGATAGTCCGGCGTGGACGCGCCCTCGACCTCGATGATGGCGGCCTTGAGCTCGATGGGCTGCTTGGCGTCCGGCGTGTGGACGAGCGTGCCGTGGACGACGAGCGCCGCGCCGACGTTCTGGCGGACGATGTCGCGGTAGTTCTCGAGCACGCCGTCCTCGATGACGATCTGAAGCGGCTTGAAGCACGAGCCGTCGTTGAGCTCGATGAAGCCGAACGTTTTCATGTCGCGGATGGTGCGCACCCAGCCGCCGACGGTGACCTGCTGCCGGTCAAATCCGGCCGGGTCGGCGATGATCTCGGAAATCAATGTGCGTTTCACGAAGTATAACCTCCAATTATTTCAGCGCGGCCGTCTCAGCCGAGCTTGTTGATGATGCAGTCGTCGGTCTCGCCGGTCTCCAGGTCGATGTAGCGGGTGAAGAGCGAGATCTTGTTGTCCTCGTTGAGGTGCTCCCACAGCTGCGCGGCCAGCTCGCCGGCGTTTTTCGCCGTGATGGCGACGGAGACGGGCTCGCCCTCGAACGAGACGAGGCGCTCGGCCGCGCGCGCGTAGGTGTGGATAAAGTGGCCGCGGCCGGGCTGCGCGTCGAAGTACTCGAAGAAGTAGCGCAGCGTCGTCTCCGGGTCGCCGTCGTCGGATTTCAGAATGGAGAGCTTGTAGTCGCCCGTCGGCAGCATGACGCCGGAGATCCGGGGCGTGTAGTGCGGCGGGTCGGGCTCGAACGTGCGCTCGAGCAGCGCGTGGCGGTAGCAGTGGCCGGCGGAGAGCGCGTCGTAGATCGTGTCGGTCTGGTCGCCGTTGGTCACGATGGTCTTATCGCCGCACACGCGGACGGGATGGTAGATGATAAGGCTCGGGTCGGACAGCTTCGACGGGTCGTGCGCCTCGGTGCGGATGCCGTCGTCCGTCGCGACAAAGACGCGGTTGCGGCTGTTCTCGCTGCGGCCCATGATAAAATACGCGATGACGCCATAGCGGCTGTCCGGGCTGACGCCGAGGACGATGCCGCGCCCCGGATAGGGGTTGGCGTCCAGGATCTCGTTGATATTTCTCATTGAAAGATCTCCTTTGCTTTCAAAATCTCACACATTTGCGCCACGCGCGCGTCCCACGAGCAGCGGCGGCCCTCCGCCATGCGGGCTTCCGACAGCCCGTCGTCCGTCAGGCACGCTTCGCACGACGAGACGAATTCGCCCGCGCTGCGCGCGACGCGGATGAGGCCCTCGTACTGGAGCACCTGCTCCGGCTGCGGCGTCGAGACGACGGGGCGGCCGGTGGCAAGGTATTCGTAGAACTTCAGCGGGCTGACATCACGGCTGAGCTCGTTGTCGGCGAAGAGGTTCAGGCAGGCGGCCGAATGGCGGATATACGCGGGCAGCTCCTCGTTCGGCTTGAGGCCGAGGAAGGATACATTCGGCAGCGCGCGCAGCGCCGACAGGTCGACGCCGGGCTTTTCGCCGCCGATGAACGCGAACGACCACTCGGGCTTTTCCTTCGCGGCGTACTCGACGTAGTCATACTCGATGCAGCTTTGCAGCGCGCCGATGAAGAGGAATACGGGCTTCGGCAGCTTTGCCAGATCGTCCGGGCAGGGCAGGTCGCCCGCCGCGGCGGAAAAGCGCTCGTAATTTGCGCCGTTCGGGATCATGACGGCCGTCTCGTTCACGGCGCAAAGGCGCGCGGCGAGGCGCGTGGCCGTCGCAAAGACCTGGTCGGCCTCGGCGGCGAGATCTAGCTCCATCTGGTCGACGACCTTCGGGTTCATGAGCCCGCCGTAGGCCGAGTGCAGGTCGACGCAGTCGTAGACGAGCGCGCGGTGGTTGATCCTCGGCGCGCTGTCGCACGACGTGGGGGAGTAGCACCACAATATCGGGTCGGAAAAGCCGTGCTCTCTGGCCTTTTTGTTCACAAAGCGCGCGATGCGGCGCTGGTTCATGCGGTTCACCCACCGGAATTTGTTGAAAAACGGCAGCACGGGCGGCAGGGAATAGACTGTGATGGACTGGCCGACCTTCACGCCGGGGGCCTTGAAAGCGCGGAGCTTTTCCTTCGCGCTTTTGTCGCGCAGCGGGGCGAGGTACGTCACCGGCGGGTCGAAATAGAGGATCTCGGAGTCCGGCAGGCGGCTCATGACCTGCTGCTTGCGCGTGGGGATGGGATAATACGGCGAGGTGGAAAGGCAGATGATCTGGTTCATTTCGTCTCCTCCAGAAGTTCGCGCGCGGCGTCGCAGTTTTCCTGCGCAAGCGCGCGAAGGCGCAGCGCGTCGTCCGCGGCGCTCTTGCCGGAGGCGAGGGCGTCCGCGATCATGCCGGAGAGCGAGGCGCGCGTGAGATCGCCGAGCGGAACATAGCGGCGCTGGCCGAGATAGTCCAAAAAGCTGCTGACCTTCGGGTCGTACACGACGCCCGCGAGCGGGACGCCCTGGCCGGCCGCGAAGATGAGCGCGTGCAGCCGCATGGCGACCATGGCGCTCGCCCGGCGCATGAGGCCGACGATGAGGTCGCCGCGCTCCGGCGTCGGCAGGATGAAATACGGGCAGGTGAGATGCTCGCACACGCTCTGCGCGGCCGCGAGGTCGCGCTTCGGCTCAAAGGCGAGAAACAGCGGCGTCAGGCCGAACTTTTCATACGCCTCCTGCGCGCAGGCGGCGAAAACCTCCGCCTTTTCGGCGAAGCCGGGCCACGGGCGCAGGGCGAGCATGAGGTATTTCCCGTCCGCCGGGATGCCGCGGCTGAGCAGCAGGCTGTCCACCTGGTCGTCTGGCGCGGGATCGAGCAGCAGCGCGGGGTCGGCCGTCACGCGGATGTCGGGCCGGGTGACGCCCATCTGCGCGAGGACCTCGGGCGAGAGATTGTCGCGCAGCGTGATGCGGTCGGCGCAGCGGTCGATCGTTTTGCCGGCGCGGCGGAGATGCCGGCCGCTCACCGGGCCGATGCCGCAGCCGTACATGAGCGTTTTGCAGCCGCGCCGGTGCGCCGAGCGCAGGCTGGAGAGATAGTAGAACAGCGAGCGAGAGCTCGTCACGTCCTGAATGAGGCTGCCGCCGCCGGAAATATAAAGCTGCACGCGGCGCATCCGGCGGATGTAGGCGGGGTAGTTGAACGTGTAGATCGCGCCGATGCGGTAGCGCTGCGCCGTGGCCTTCGGCGTGCGCGAGAGGACGTACAGCGGAAGGTCTGGGTCGATGGAGCGCAGCTGCGCGCAGATGGCCTCCAAAATGGCGTCGTCGCCGGCGTTGCCCTTGCCGTAGGCGCCGCAGATGAGCACGCCGTCGCGCTTTTTGCCGCGGCGGGCTTCGCGGCGGAGGATCGTCTCGTAAATTTCGCGCTGGTGCGCGACGGTCGCGTCGATGGAGAACCGGCGCGAGGCGCTCGCATAGAGCCGCTCGGCCATGGCGCGGCGCGTGTCGCCCTCGCGCGCGTAGCGCAGCATGAGCTGGGCGAGCGTATCCGTGTCGCCGGGGTGGAACAAAAGGCCCGTCACGCCGTTTTCGATCAAAACCGGCACGCCGCCGACCTCGGAGGCGATCGTCGCGCAGTGCAGGCGGATGCCCTCGGTCAGGGAGTAGGGAAATGTCTCGGACAGGCTCGTGAGCATGTTGACGTCGAGCGCGCCGTAAAAGCTGTCCGTGTCCGTGACCCAGCCGGGGAAGGCGACCGTGCCCGGCGGGCACGTCTCTTCGGCCAGCGTGCGAAGCTCGGCAGCCTGTTCGCCGTCGCCCGCGATGATGAGGCGGCAGTCCGGCTCGTTTGTGACGACGCGCGAGAACGCGCGGATGAGCGTGCCGATGTCCTTGACGGGGTTTAATCGCGCGGCGATGCCGAACACGACGGTGTCCGGCCCGGCCGTCAGGCCGACGGACGCGAGGTATTCCTCCCGCCCCATGGCGGGCGTCACGGGCGAAAAATCGACGCCGTTGTAGATGGCGAACATCGTCTGCGGGTCGAACCCGCGCGAGATGAGAAGGCTGCCCATCGCGTCCGACACGCCGATGTGGTACGGGATGCGGCGCAGGGCGACGGTGTTGATCGTCCCGTAGGTCAGCCGGCCGAGCGGGCGGCCGAGATAGTCGAGCCGGTAGTCCGAATGCACGGTCGTCACGACGGGGACGTCGAGCTTCTGGCGCAGCATGGCGCCGATCATGTTCGCGCGCGCGCCGTGGCAGTGGATGATCTGAAAGCCGCCGCTTTCGATGCGGCGCATGAGCTCCCTCCGCACGGAAAACGGGTTCGCGCCGGACACGATGTCCGTCGGGATGCCGAGCGCGCGCGCCTCGTCGGCAAAGTCGCCGTCCGTGAAGCAGATGAGCTGGACATCGTCCGTTTTGCCGAGCTGGCTGAGCAGCGACAGCACGTGCGTTTTCGCGCCGCCGACGTCGCCGCCGGATATGAGATGGATGATCTTCATGCGATCCCTCTTAACGAACTTTTACTTGTGCTATGCGGGAAAATCGTATACAATATGCACGAATCTGCGGACGCCCGCAGTATTCTGTTATTCTACTATAAATTCCCCCAAGAATCAAACCCCAATCGGGGCAAATCCGAAAAGGAGCGAACAAACTTGAAAGTCATTGACGAAAAGGGAAAGCTGTTCGGCAAGGTCAACCTCATCGATCTGCTCGTCATCCTGGTCGTGATCGCGGTCGTGGCCGGCGTGTTCTGGAAGGTCGCGGGCGACGATGTGACGGACGTCCTCGCGCCGTCGAGCAAGACGACGCTGGAATACGAGGTGCTCTGCACGGCCGTGTGGAACGACGTGTGCACCTACGCCTCCGAGCACGTCGGCGGCCAGCTCATGAGCAACGGCGACCTGCTTGACGGCTACGTGACGGACTGCGTGGTCGAGCCGTATATTACCACGAGCGTCGATTCCGACGGCAACACCGTCGCCGTCGTCGACCAGGCGCGCAGCAACCTGCGCTTTACGATCTCTGTCTCGCTCGCGCCGAGCGACAAAAATAACTCCGTCGGCTCGCAGGAGGTCCGCGTGGGCAAGAACCACATCGTCAAGACCGGCGACCTCGAGATCTCCGGCACCGTGACGAAAGTGGCGAACGTCAATGGCTGAGGCGTTCCGCAGCAGCCTGCTCGGCCGGTTCCTCGCGGCGCTCGCCGCGATGTATCAGGTCAGCCGGCTGCGCCGATTCAATGAAGCCATCGGCCGGAGCGCGAAAAATTCGCGCGTCTGCTGCGCCGTGTCGCGCGCGCTCGCTTCGCCCATGACGGCGACGGAAAACGCCATCCCGGGGCGGCTTTCGCGGTGGCTGAGCGGTCTGCTCGCCCGCGTGCGGACGCTGCCGCGCTGGTGGCGGGCAAGCGTCGTCGGCCGCATCTACGCGTTTATCATGCGCGTCGGGCGCGGGAGCCTGCTGTTCGGCTGGCTGTTCGCGGGCGGCCTGACGTCGTTCATCCTGCTCGCGCTCGCGCTCTATGAGCCGGTGAACTACGTGCTGCGCAACATCGTCGGCATCAATATTTTAGCCTCGCTCTGGGATGAGGCGCTGCTCGCGTTTTCGCTGTGCTGGAT
>CAVFYN010000156.1:0-2705 GCA_963626425.1 Bacteroidaceae bacterium | reverse complement strand
CTCGTGCGGCTCGTAACGTCGAAGCGCTATGCGCGGTATGCCGAAAAAGACGACAACAGCTGAAAATCTGCACCGCGCTCAAAAATAGCTCCCCTGTGCAAGGGGAGCTGTCGCCGCAGGCGACTGAGGGGTTGGAGCTAACAATAACGTAGTGCGCCGCCACAAATAGGAAAGCACCGCAGGGAAGCCCCCTGCGGTGCTTTTTTATCGCTCCCGTTCCCGCCGGAACAGCGTCTCGAACCGGTCGAGCGACTCGTGCATCCCCGCGGCCTGCGCCGCGCCCATGGCGCGGTAGACCGCGTCCTCGATGGCGTAGAGCGGCGCGAGCGTGTCGCTGGCCCAGTCGCGCCCGTCCATCGTGAAGCGTACGAGCTTCTCCCGCCGGTCGCCCGGGGCAGGGGAGAGCACGACGAACCGCTTCTGCAAAAGCGCGCGGACGACCGTGCTGACCGTCTGCCGCGACAGCCCCGTGCGCTGCGCGATCTCGCTCTGCGTCTGTCCCTCCGCGCCATAGAGACAGTAGAGCACGTTGAGCTGATAGACATTGAGCCCATGCGCGGCGGCGTACTGCCCATAAAGCGCGTCCGCCCGCCCGAATGCTTCCCAGAAGCGTTTGAGGTCCGCCATGCGATCATCTCCGTAATTTGTACTTGCAAGTTATATTTTAATACTTGTAAAGCGCATTCGCAAGCAAATTCTGAAATTTACCGCATTTTCTCCGAAATTTCTTGTGTTTCGGCCGCATCCCGCGCATCGCGATTGACGCGCCCCGCGCGCGGAACTATAATGGTCAAGGCAGCGCAGAGCGCGCCTTTGGAGGGATCATCATGAACAAAATCGCCATCGTCACCGGCGGCAGCAGCGGCATCGGCCTTGCGACCGTGGGCGCGCTCCGCGCGCGCGGGTGTACGGTTTATGAATTCTCGCGTCACGGCAAGGCAGGGGATGCGTACCATGTCGACTGCGACGTCTCCGACGAGCAGCAGTTCCGCGCGGCCGTCGCGCGCGTAGCGGAAAAAGAGGGCCGGATCGACATCCTTGTCAACAACGCCGGCTTCGGCATCTCCGGCGCGGCGGAATTTACGGAAAACGAAAGCGCCAAGCGTCTTCTGGACGTCGATCTGTTCGGCGTCGTCAACGGCTGCCGCGCCGTCATCCCGATCATGCGCGCGCAGGGGAGCGGCCGCATCGTGAACATCAGCTCCGTCGCCGCGCCCGTGTCCATCCCGTTCCAGTCGTGGTACTCCGTCGCAAAAGCCGCCGTGAGCAGCTACACCGAGTCGCTGCGCAGCGAGCTCTACCCGTTCGGCATCACGCTGACCGCCATCCTGCCCGGCGACATCCGCACCGGCTTTACGTCCGCCCGCGAAAAATCGCCCGCCGGCGACGACATCTACGCCGGCCGTATCGCCCGCAGCGTCGCCGTCATGGAGCACGACGAGCAGACCGGCATGGACCCGGCCAAAGCGGGGCAGTACATCGCCAAAATCGCCTGCAAACCGCACGTCAAGCCGTCCTACGCCATCGGCGTGAAGTACAAATTCTTCGCCATGATTGCCAAGCTCCTCCCCGCCCGCGGCAAATGCTTCATCGTCCGGCAGCTTTATGCGAAATAAAACCAAAACGCAGCGCCCCGCGGAGGAGTTCCGTGGGGCGCTGCGTTTTTATATTCAGGAGCGCTTCACAGCGCGCTTTTTGTGTCGGGAGATGCAGAACGGGAGGTGGAACAGGCAGATGAGGGCGGTGCCGAGCGCGGTGAGGCGCAGGAAATAGGCGTACCATCCGCCGTCGAGGTTCAGGTACGGCAGGCCCTCCATGGGCGGGCGGGTGAGGAAGAAGAAATTCGTGTCATACGCGGACAGCGCGCCGTTGACATACAGCATGCAGAACGTCAGCGCCAGCAGGAGCCCCAGGTTTTTTGCGAGGTTTTTCGCGCTGCCCGGCTGCGCGCGGCCGGAGAGGATCAGATACAGCGAAAACCACATCAGCCCCGCGTGGAACACGAAGCACTGATAGGCATAGACCGTCGTAAATTCCACGCCGTTTGTCGGGATGAGGATGGCGAAAAAGCTCCCGAGCGTCCCCATGACGGCCACGAAATTGATCACGGTCGTCCGGAAGCGGCTCTCTTTTCCGAACGTGATGTACACGACCGCGAAGATCATCAGGCTGCACAGGTGGAGCGGGAGGCTGCCCGGGTCCAGGTGCATCCCGCCGCCGGGGCTTGGCGTCATCTCGCTCATGACCTTGCACACCTCGCTCAGCGCGCAGATCGCGGTCATGATCGCTCCGGCCGTTTTCAGGCTCAGCTTCCGCTTCCGGCTGATCAGGCACATGGCGATCACAAACAGCGCGCACAGGCCGATCCAGATAAAGTGCTTCCCTGTGAACATTTTCCGCTCCGATCCGAACGTATCATCCGTTCTGTTTATTCCGGCGTTCCAATGCCGCCCATATTATAGCCGCTCGCGCGCCGTCTGGGTAGCGGCTTTCATGATCTTTCCGGGATTCTTGCGAAAATCTTAAGATTTGGGCGCGGTTTTACAGGTCCATCGCCGGGTTCATGAAGTACACGTTTTTCTGATTGAGCTTTTCGCGCAGCAGCTGAATGGCCTCGCCTATACAATCAACATGAAGTGGATTTTGAAAGAGCCGCCAACACTCTAAAAATGTGACATTTTGACAAGGGTATAATGCGCTTACAC
>CAVFYN010000155.1:0-2977 GCA_963626425.1 Bacteroidaceae bacterium | reverse complement strand
CTGAGAGATAAGTTGAAAAAAAGAGTTTGTTCCATCGTGATTTCCGTCATGCTGCTGCTCGGCCTGCTGCCCGTCAGCGCGCTCGCCGCAGATGACACCGTGACCATCAACGTCTACAACTGGGGCCAGTATATTTCCGACGGTTCGGACGACTGCCTCGACATCATCGCCGCGTTTGAAGAGGCGTATCCGAACATCAAGGTCAACTACACGACCTTTGACAGCAACGAGACGCTCTACTCCAAGCTCAAGACCGGCGGCGTTTCGTATGACGTCATCATCCCGTCGGACTATATGATCGCGCGTCTCATTGACGAGGGCTATCTGATGGAGCTGGACTACTCCAATATCCCGAACTACGCCGACTATGTCGACGACACGTTCAAAAATCCGAACTATGATCCGGAGAACAAATACTCCGTCCCCTACACGTGGGGCACCGTCGGCATCATCTACAACACGAAGTATGTCGACGAAGCCGACGTCACGGGCTGGGAGGTCCTCTGGAACGAGAAATACGCCGGCAAGATCCTCATGTTCGACAACCCGCGCGACGCCTTCGCCCTCGCGGAGCTCGACCTGGGCTACAGCCTGAACACCGAGGACTCTTCCGAGCTCAAGGCCTCCGGCGACCTGCTCGTCGAGCAGAAGCCGCTCGTGCAGAGCTACGTCATGGACCAGATCTATGACAAAATGATCAACGAGGAAGCCTGGGTCGCCCCGTACTACGCCGGCGACTTCGTGCAGATGAGCGGCGACAACGAAGACCTCGCGTTCTACCTCCCGGTGGACGACGGCTTCAACTTCTTTGTCGACGCCATGTGCATCCCGACGTGCGCCGAACACAAGGCCGAGGCCGAGACGTTCATCAACTTCCTGACCTCGCCGGAAATTTCCGCCGCGAACATGGAGTGGGTCGGCTACGGCTCGCCGACGAGCGCCGCGCGCGACTATCTCGACCCCGAGATGGCCGAAAGCGAGGTCGTCTACCCGTCGGCCGAGGCGCTCTCGCACGGAGAGATGTTCCTCTACCTCACCCCGGAGGCCACGCAGGAGATGGATGAGCTCTGGCTGAACGTCAAGACGTCCTCGTCGAACACGACGGTCTATATCATCATCGGCGTTGCCGCCGTCGTTGTCATCGTGCTGGCCATCGTGCTCATGAACCAGAAGAAGAAAAAGAAAAAGGCCCGCCGCGGCTCGTCCGCCAGGAAATAAAAAAATTGCTCCCGGAAGCGGATCGCTTCCGGGAGTTTTTTTAATCTTCGACCGGCTCGGCCAGCGTTTTTTGCAGCTCCTCGGCCAAAATCGGGAACAGCGGGCTCTGGTTCTGGCGCTTCCAGACGACGCAGATCGGGATCGTCTCGCCGAGGTCGACGCGGCAGATGAGCGGGTCGTGCCGCATGAGCACGCGGTCGTCGAACGCGCAGAAGCCCTCGCCCATGCGGATGGCCTGCCAGATGGACGCGCGGTTCGTCATGCGGCGCACCTGCGGCTTGACCTGCTCGGCGAGGAATTGCAAAAGCACGATCTGCATGGCCATGGGCGCCTCGTCGTCCGGCAGCATCAAAAGCGTCTGCCCGTCAAAATCCGCAAGCCGCGGCGTCTTGTCCGGCGGGCACAGCAGGCCGCGGCGGACGAAGAGCGACGTGCGCATCTCGCCGACCGGGATAAGCTCCACGCCCTCGAACGACTGCACGCTCGTGCGCGTGCAGACGATGGCGTCCAGCCGCCCGGCCGCGAGCAGGTCGCGCAGGGCGAGAAACGGCGCCTGCTCAAAAAGCAGCTCCGTGTGCGCGTCGCGCGCGAGCGCCCGCTCGCGGAAGCGCATGAGCGGCGCGGCCAAATCCCAGTTCTCGCCGATGCCGATGCGCAGCCGCTCGGCCGGCTCGCGCGAGACCTCCCACGCCGCGCTCAGCGCCGCCTGATGCTCGCGCAGCAGCCGCTGGAAGCTGTCGCGGAAAATGACGCCCGCGGGCGTGAGCGCCACGGCGTTTTTGCAGCTGCGGTCGAATAGCTCGCACCCGAGCTCCTGCTCAAGCTGCCGGATCTGCCGCGAGACGCTCGGCTGCGAGACGAACAGGTCGCGCGCCGCGCCCGAAAAGCTCATGCAGTCGGCCACCTTGAGAAAATACTGGATCTGAAGATCCGTCATGTGCCTCACCTCTTTGACCCGATTATAGCACAGTTATACGCAGATTGTTATAACAAATTTTCGCAATGCGCATTGGATTTCCGGAAAACGCCATGCTATACTGACCAAAAAAGGAGGTCTCAAGCATGGATTTTGACAACACTTTGATCAAAAAACTGCGCGCGGCCATGCTCGTCCGCCCGTCCATCTGCGTCGAGCGCGCGAAGCTCATCACCGAGTCGTTCCGCCAAAGCGAGGGCGAGCCCGCCGCCGTCCGCCGCGGCAAGGCCTTCCGCCACGTGCTGGAAAACATGACCGTCCGCATCTACCCGGACGAGCGCATCGTCGGCCGCCCGACGTCGAAGGTCCGCGGCGGGTCCATCAGCCCCGAGCTCCAGTGCGACTGGATCCTGGACGAGCTCGACCTGCTCTCCACCCGCGAGACCGATCCGTTCGAGCCGCTGACCGAGGAAGAAAAAGACGTCCTGCGCGACGTCGTGCCGTACTGGCAGACGCGCTCGCTGCGGCATCACTGGAAGGGCCTCGTCGGCGAAAAGGCGCTCGCCATCGACGATCTTCTCATCGGCGGCGGCGCGTTCTGCGGCAACAACCAGTATCCCGGCCACGCCTCGCCGGACTTTTCGCAGCTGCTCCGCCTCGGCACGGACGGCCTCGTCGCGAAGATTGACGAGCGCCTGTCCCGCCCCGCGACGGACGCCCAGCGCGCCGAGCTGACCGGCATGCGCCTGAGCCTTGAGGCCCTCGGCGCGCTCGGCGGCCGCTACGCCGCGGAGGCCGAGCGTCTGGCCGCCTCGGAGCAGGACGCAAAGCGCCGCGCGGAGC
>CAVFYN010000154.1:4911-8023 GCA_963626425.1 Bacteroidaceae bacterium | reverse complement strand
GGGACGTAGAGCCGCGCGCCGGGCGGGATGTCCGCCGCCGCAAGGCCGTCCGGCGCGCTCTGGAGCAGCACGCGCGCGCCCGATTGGGCTGCAAGCGCGAGCGCGGGGAAAACATCGGCCGCGTCCGCCGCGATGATCGCATCCGGCATGGACAACCCCCATTTCTGGTGCTATAATGTCCCCGGAAACCCGAGGCGCGGGCCGCTTGGCCCGTCCGATAGATCCTATGAAAGGACGGGCCTGCCCTATGTCTTTTTCCCTTTTTCCCCGCGCGATGTTCGATCGGCTGACGAAGATCACGCCCGCGTGGCTCCGCGCGCGCGGCGTGGAGCTTCTGATGCTCGACTTTGACAACACCATCGTCCCGTACACGACGGATGTCCCGGAGCCGGACGTCACGGCGTGGTTTTCGGCCATGAAGGCTGCGGGCGTGCAGCTGTGCGTCGTCTCGAACAGCCACCGCGGCCGCGTGCCGGTTTTCTGCGAAAAGTACGGCCTTCCGTGCGTCACGCGGGCGAAAAAGCCCGGCACGCGCGGGATTTCGGAGGCGCTCGCGCGCTTTTCCTGCCCGCCGGAAAAGGCGGCGCTCGCCGGGGATCAGATCTACACCGACGTCCTCGGCGGCAACTGCGCCGGGGTGCTCAGCATCCTCATCCGGCCCATTTCTCTGCACATTTTCCCGCTGCGCCTGCGAAATTACCTGGAGCAGCCGTGGATCCAAATTGCGAAAAGGAGACTGAAACCATGACGAACCTTGAAAAATACCAGAGCCTGCTCGGCACGGGCGTCGACGGCCTGCTGCTGACCAGCCGCACCAGCCGGTTTTACAGCGCGCAGTACGACATCGCCGAGGGCGCGGCCATCGTGACGAAAAACGGCTGCCGCTATTTCACCGACAGCCGCTACATCGAGGCGGCCGAGAACAACCTCAAGGGCTACGAGGTCCTCATGACCGACGGCCAGCATTCCTATTCCCAGCGCATCAACGACGCCATCGCCGACTTCGGCGTCAAAGTCCTCGGCTACGAGGAGGACTACCTGACCGTCGCCGAGTTTGAAAAGTGGAAAACCGAGCTGCACGCGGACCTGACGCCGATGCAGCAGAAGATCAACGCCTTCCGCGCGGCCAAGGAGCCGTGGGAGCTCGAGCGCATGGTCGCCGCGCAGAAGCTGACCGACGACGTCTTTTCCGAGCTTCTGACGATCATCCAGCCGGGCATGACGGAAAAGCAGCTGGCCGCGGAGCTCATCTACCGGTTCTACCGCTCCGGCGCCGAGGGCCTCTCGTTCGACCCGATCGTCGTCTCCGGTCCGAACACGAGCCTGCCGCACGGCGTCCCGGGCGACCGCGTGCTGCAAAAGGGCGACTTCGTCACGATGGACTTCGGCTGCAAGCTGGACGGCTACTGCTCGGACATGACGCGCACCGTCGCGCTCGGCTTTGCCACGGACGAGATGAAGGACGTCTATGAGACCGTCCTGCGCGCCCAGCTGGCCGGCATCGCCGCGACGCACGCGGGCGTGGAGGGCCGCGCGATCGACGGCGTGGCCCGCAAGGTCATCGCCGACGCCGGCTACGGCGCGTATTTCGGCCACGGCTACGGCCATAGCCTCGGCATCGAGATCCACGAGGCCCCGTACTGCAACCCGACCGGCACGACGCCCATGCCCGTGAACGCCGTCAGCTCGTCCGAGCCGGGCATCTATCTGCCGGGCAAATTCGGCGTGCGCATCGAAGATGTCGTCTTTTTTGAGGAAAACGGCTGCCGCGATATTACGAAAAGCCCGAAGGAACTCATTATTTTGTAAACTTCCCGCCTGAAATTGCCCGGAAAACCTTGTTTTTTTCGGGATAATCGGCTAGAATACATTAGGAATATTTTAGCCCGCCTTTTGCGGGATACAACAGGAGGATAACCAATGGCTACGATCACTGCCAGCGAATTCAGAAACGGCAAGACCTTTGAATATGAAGGCAAGCTCATGATGGTCGTCGAGTTCCAGCACGTCAAGCCCGGCAAGGGCGCCGCGTTCGTCCGCACGAAGATGAAGAACATCATCACCGGCGGCGTGACCGAGACGTCGTTCAACCCGACGGCGAAGTTCGAAGAGGCGTTCGTTGAGCGCAAGGACGTCGAGTACTCCTACTCCGACGGCGACCTGTACTACTTCATGGACATGGAGACGTACGAGATGGAGCCGATCGCGAAGGACGCTCTGCCGGAGAACTTCAAGTTCGTCAAGGAGAACGACCCGTGCAAGCTGCTCTCGTACAAGGGCAACGTCTTCTCGGTCGAGATCCCGAACTTCGTCGAGCTGACCGTCACGCAGACCGACCCGGGCTTTGCCGGCAACACCGCGACGAACGTCATGAAGCCCGCCACCGTCGAGACCGGCGCGGAGATCAAGGTCCCGCTGTTCATCAACGAGGGCGACCGCATCCAGATCGACACCCGCACGGGCGAGTATCTCGCGCGCTGCAAGAACTGATCAATTCTTTTTAGGAGGATCTGACTATGACGCTGACTGAAAAGGCGGCCTATCTCAAGGGCCTCAAGGACGGCCTGGGCCTCGACACCGCGAAGGCCGAGGGCAAGCTCATCGAGGGCATCCTCGACATGCTCGAGGACGTCTCGCTCGCCATCGCCGACCTCGACGACAACGCCGGCGCCGTCTCCGACGAGCTGGACATGATCTCTGAGGAGCTCGACGCCATCGAGGAGTACCTCGACGACGAGGACGACGAGGACGATTACGACGACGAGGACGACAGCGAGGTCTACTACGAGGTCAAGTGCCCGTCGTGCGACGAGGTCATCACCGTCGACGAGGACATGCTCGAGCAGGGCGTCATCGAGTGCCCGAACTGCGGCGAAGAGCTGGAGTTCGACCTCGACGGCGAGGACGACGAGGAAGAGTAATTCCCGGATAGTCCCGGATAGAATGAAAACCGGCAGGCGAAAGCCTGCCGGTTTTTGCGTTTGTGGGCGGGGAGGGGAGAGGACTGACGCGGCGGTGTTTGCGCGGCGCCGATTGCGGCACGCAGGGCAAAAAACGTGTCATCCTGAGCGGAGCGAAGCGGAGTCGAAGGATCTTGCCGATTACGGTGCAC
>CAVFYN010000154.1:0-4901 GCA_963626425.1 Bacteroidaceae bacterium | reverse complement strand
ATTCAGAGCCGCGGAGCGGCGTGGCATCGTCCCCGAATGGGGGAATCTTGCCGATTGCGGTATGCTGCGTTTATAGCCAGCGCTGGAAATCGACGATACCATACCGCAATCGGGCAGACCCTTCGACTTCGCTCAGGGTGACAGGTTTTATTTGGCGCTGGCACACAATCGGCTTACCGTAATCGGAAAGATTCCACGGGCGCAAAGCGCCCTCTGAATGACATCCTATTTTACTGCACGCCGCGATCGGCGCGGCGGGCGGATGGTATCCGACCCTTCAGGGGGCGCGGCGCGTGCTTTTGCGCCCGCAGCGCGCAAAAATCCCCGGCGCATTTCTGCGCCGGGGATGACAGGTTCCAAAGCAATATTTGTTACACGATGCGGCGGGCGCCGACGTAGCGGGAGGCGTAGTAGCTGTCGGACAGGGCCGTGACCTTGACGCCGCCGGAGGCTGCGTGGATGAACTTGCCGTCGCCGACGTAGATGCCGACGTGCGTGGCCGCCGCGGAGGAGGCATATGTATTGGCGAAGAACACGAGGTCGCCGGGCTGGAGCTCGCTCTTGGAGACGGAGTAGCCGTTGCCGAGCTGCTGGGCCGCGGTGCGGTTGATGGAGTAGCCGAACGCGTTGCAGACGTACTTCGTGAAGCCGGAGCAGTCAAAACCGCTGGGCGTCGTGCCGCCCCAGACGTAGCTGACGCCGAGGTAGTTGTACGCGTAGTCGACGAGCTGGCTGCCGATGCTCACGGCCGCGCCGGAGCTGTTGGACAGCGGGGCCTCGGTCAGCGCGAGCAGATCGCTGCGGACGTAGCCGGTCGTGCCGTTGTAGATGACCTTGTAGAACGTGCTGTTGATGCCGATGATGCGGGCGGTGTCGCCCTGGCTCATCTGGGTGAGCAGCTCGCCGCCGGCCGACGGGGTGGCGCGGATATTGACGACCGCGGTGTTGGCCTCGCCGTCGCCGAGCTCAACGTTCTCGGCGGCCTTGAACGTCAGGTAGTCCTTGGACATGTAGCCGATCTCGAGGTTGTAGTCGACGAGGTACCAGCCGTCGCCGGTGTCGCGGATGACGACGACCGTGTCGCCGTAGGACGCCGTGGCCAGCACGTCCGCGCCCGTCGAGGGCTTGGCGCGCAGGCGAAGGCCGCTCGACTCAACGATGCCGACGCCGAGCTTGAGCTCCGTCGCGCCCGCGACGGCCGTCAGCGCGGCAATGACAAAGGCCAGCATGAGCACCAGCCGGAACGATCTGCTTGCTTTTTTCATTTGGAACCTCCTGAAGTCACAAAAAAAGGAGGACACATCGGTTCGCCGATGTGTCCTGAAACGGCGCTTATTTCGAAGCGAGCGCCCGCTCCAGCCACACACTGCCAACATCCAAAGCGGTGTAGAAGCCGTCCTTTTCACTTTTCTTTACGACGCGATCACGCGATTTGATGGTCGGATCGGTCAGCTGCAGCTGCACGGAGACGCGGGTGGCGACGTCGACGCCGTTTTCCTTTTTCGTCTCGAGGATCTGCATCATGACGATGTACTTATCGGCCATGGAGCCGTAGTAGACCATGTTGTCCTTGCGCATCAAGGGGTGGCCCTTGTAGCTCAGACCTGCATTTTTCTCAGCCATTGTTACCTCCTGATCAAAATGTAACCAAATTGTAACACATCGTTGCTGGATTGTCAATATAAAAGATTACAATTTGTTTCCGATGTGCCGCCGTTTGGTCCGGGGAATGCGGGGAAGATGGATGTTGAAAGGTTCCAAAAAAAGAGACCTTGCGGCAAAGCACGCAAAGCCTCGCGGGGAAGCGGTGACTTAGTCGAACAGGTAATGCCGCACCAGATCCTGAAGCAGCTCATCGCGGTCGAGCTTGCAGATCAGGCTTCTGGCGTTGTTGTGGTTCGTGATATACGTGGGATCCTCGCTGAGGAGGTAGCCGACGATCTGATTGATGGGGTTGTAGCCCTTTTCGCTGAGCGAGCGGTAGACCTCGGTCAATGTTTTTTTCATCTCGAGGTTTGCGTCGTCCGGTACAACGAATTTAATGGTATTGCTGTCCATGGATCAGGCCTCCTTCCCAACCGATGCTATTATTTTAGTCCAAACCCCTATAAAAGTAAAGGTGAAAAGCGTTGAAAAAGTGGAAGAATCGTTAAGATTCTTCCACTTTTTTTGAAAGGTATTCAATAAGAATCAGCGAAGGACGGCGCCGCAGTCGGTCTCAAGCGTCTTGAGGATGGACTCGACGTCCGCGTCGGCCTCCTCGCTCGTGAGCGAGCGGTCGTCCGCGCGCAGGACGAGGCTGAACGCGACGGACTTCTTGCCCGGCGTGATGCCGGCTCCGCGGTAGATGTCAAACAGCGTGACCTCGCGCAGTAAGCCCTTCGCGCCGCGGGCGATGGCCTCTTCGAGCGCGCCGACGGTGACGGCTTCGTCGCAGACGACGGCGATGTCGCGCGTGACGGCCGGGAAGCGGGGCAGGGCCGTGTACTCGGGGTCGGCGCCGCGGGCGGCGAACAGCGCGTCAAAGCTCAGCTCGGCGCAGTAGAAGTCGCAGTCGACGCCGTAGTTCTTCGCGACGAGCGGATGGACCTGGCCGAGGACGCCGATCTTCGTCTCGCTCGCCCAGACGGCCGCGCAGCGGCCGGGGTGATAGGACGGGTCGTCCTTCACGGCCGTGAAGCGGACGTTTTCCGCGCGGATCTGATGCAGGATGGCCTCGATGTGGCCCTTGAGCGTGTAGAAATCCGTGCCCTCGCCGTACAGGCCGAGCGTGAGGTATTTCTGCTCGACGGCAAGGCCGTTCTCGCCGCCGGGAAGATAGATGCGGCCGATCTCGTAAAGGCGCGCGGATTTGTTGCGGTTATTATAGTTGCGCGTTAAGATCTCGAGCATGCTCGGCAGCGTCGTCGTGCGCATGATGGACGTGTCCTCGCCGAGCGGGTTGAGGATCTTGAAGCTCTCGCGGCGCGGGTCGTTTTCCGGCCAGCGGATCTTGTCGTAGTACGTCGGGGAGATGAACGAGTAGGTGATGATCTCGTCATAGCCCATGGCGCGGCAGTCCGCGCCGAGCTGCTGCTCGAGCTTCTGCGTGTCGGAATAGCCGCCCTGCGTCGTCTCGCCGCGCTGGAGCGTGCAGGGGATGTTGTCGTAGCCGTGGAAGCGTGCGACCTCTTCGGCGAGATCGGCCATGGCCTTGACGTCGCCGCGCCAGGACGGGACGGTGACGGAGCCGTTTTCGACCGTGAAGCCGAGCTTTACCAGGATGCGCTCCATCTCGTCCGCGGAAACGTCCGTGCCGAGCAGGCCGTTGATGCGGTCCGGCTCGAGCGGGAGGACGGTCGGCTGCGGGACGAAGTTCAGAACGTCGATGATGCCGTCGACGACCTCGCCGGCGCCGAGCAGCTCAACGAGCTCGCAGGCGCGGTTGACGGCCGGCAGCGTGTTGAGCGGGTCGAGGCCCTTTTCAAACTTCGCGCTGGCCTCCGTGCGCATGCCGAGCGCGAGCGCGCCCTTGCGGATGCACGTGCCGTCAAAGCAGGCGGACTCAAAGACGACGTCGACCGTGTCGTCCACGATCTCGGAGTTCTCGCCGCCCATGATGCCGGCGAGGCCGACGGCGCGGTGCTCGTCGGCGATGACGAGCATGTTCGGCGTGAGCTTGCGCTCCTGCCCGTCGAGCGTTGTGAGCGTCTCGCCCTCGCAGGCGCGGCGGACGATGATCTTGCCGCCGTGGACGTAGCGGTAGTCAAACGCGTGCATGGGCTGGCCGTACTCGAGCATGACGTAGTTCGTGATGTCGACGATGTTGTTGATCGGGCGCACGCCCATGGCGCGCAGACGCTCGCGCATCCACTTCGGGCTCGGCGCGATCTTCACGTTGCGGACCATGCGGGCCGTGTAGCGTGGGACGAGGTCGGCGTTGGGCGTCGAGACGTCGAGCAGGGAGAAGAGGTCGCCCTCCGCGCCGCCGCGGACCTCCGGCGTGTGAAGGCGCAGCTCGCCGCCGAACGTCGCGGCGGCCTCGCGGGCCAGACCGATGACGGACAGGCAGTCCGGCCGGTTCGGCGTGATCTCAAACTCAACGACGTGGTCGTCGAGGCCGACGGCCGTGCGGATGTCCTCGCCGACGGTAAGATCTGTGAGCTCCGGGTCGTCGGACAGGATCCAGATGCCGTCCTCATAGGCGGCCGGGAAGTCGCGCTGGTCAAGGCCCAGCTCCTTGAACGAGCAGAGCATGCCGCACGACACCTCGCCGCGCAGCTTGCCCTTTTCGATCTTCACGCCGCCGGGCAGCGTGGACTTGTGCTTGGCAACGGGGACGAGGTCGCCCTCCTTGACGTTCTGCGCGCCGGTGACGATCTGCACGGGCTCGGCCTCGCCGACGTCGACCTGGCAGATCCACATGTGGTCGGAATTCGGGTGACGAACGAGCGAGAGCACCTTGCCCACGACCACGTTCGTGATCTCCGCGCCGAGGTCGGTCGTGATCTCGACCTTCGAGCCGGAGATGGTCATGTCCTCGGCGAAGTCCCGATCGGAGACGTCGACCGTGACAAATTCACCCAGCCATTTTCTGCTTAAATTCATGGTTTACCGCTCCTTTCTCAGAACTGCTCGAGGAACCGAACATCGTTTTCAAAAATGAGACGCATGTCGGCGATCTTGAACCGGCGCATGGCGATGCGCTCCAGGCCGATGCCGAACGCCCAGCCGGAGTAGACATTCGGGTCGATGCCGCTCATCTCGAGGACCCGCGGGTGGATCATGCCGGCGCCGAGCACCTCGATCCAGCCCTCGCCCTTGCACGTCGGGCAGCCGCGGCCTCCGCACTTGTAGCACTGCACGTCCATCTCACAGCTCGGCTCGGTGAACGGGAAGTGGTGCGGGCGGAAGCGGGTGAC
>CAVFYN010000153.1:0-5617 GCA_963626425.1 Bacteroidaceae bacterium | reverse complement strand
TCTGCACTCTTTCATTCCTATTTGTGCGGACGCAATGCGGCCGAATGGTTGATTAATATGAGAATCGACGGCCGCGCGCTCGACGCGCTTCGCCCGGTCAAGCTGACGCCGGGCTTTTCCAAATTTGCCGAGGGCAGCTGCTTAATTGAATGCGGCAACACGATGGTGCTGTGCTGCGCGTCCGTGGAGGAGCGCGTGCCGAGCCACGTGCTCTCCGGCGGGTGGGTCACGGCGGAATATTCCATGCTCCCGCGCGCCAACCGCGAGCGTTCGCGCCGCGACGTGAGCAAGCTCAAACTCGCGCCGCGCTCGGCGGAGATCCAGCGCCTCGTCGGCCGGTCGCTGCGCGCGGCGGTCGATCTGGAGGCGCTCGGCCCGCGCGAGATCACGATCGACTGCGATGTCCTGCAGGGCGACGGCGGCACGCGCACGGCGTCCGTCACGGGCGGCTTCGTCGCCCTCGCGCTCGCGTGCGGGAAGCTGCTCGAGCAGGGGCTCATCGAAAAAATGCCCATCCGCACGTTTATTTCCGGCGTCTCAGCCGGCATCGTCGGCGGCGTGCCGATGCTCGATCTGTGCTACGAGGAGGACTCGAGCGCCGATGTCGACCTCAACTGCGTCATGACCGGCGACGGCCGCATCGTAGAATTGCAGGGGACGGGCGAGGGCCGTCCGTTCACCGTCGATGAGCAGCGCCGGCTCGTTGAGCTGTGTGCCGCCGGCAACGCGGAGCTTCAGAACTACCAGCGCGCGGCGCTCGGAGGCCTGTTATGAAATTCGTGCTCGCAAGCAAGAACAAGGGAAAGCTGCGCGAGATGCGCGAAATTTTGTCCGCGCTCGGCTGCGAGGTCGTGAGCGAGGCCGACGCGGGCGTCGACGTGGACGTCGAGGAGACGGGCACGACGTTTGAGGAAAATTCCGCCCTCAAGGCAACGGCCGTGCGCGACGCGAGCGGCCTTGCGGCCATCGCGGACGACTCCGGCCTCGTCGTCGACGCGCTCGGCGGCGCGCCGGGCGTGTATTCGGCCCGCTTCGGCGGCCTGGACTCCGACGAGGCACGCACGCAGCTGCTGCTGGAAAAACTGGCCGATGTCCCGGATGGTGGGCGCACGGCGCGCTTTGTGTCCGTCATCACGTGCGCCATGCCGGACGGCACGATCCTGACCGCCCGCGGCGAGTGCGAGGGCGTCATCACGCGCGAAGCGAAAGGGGAAAACGGCTTCGGCTACGACCCGGTCTTTCTCTACGAGCCGGACGGCCTGACGTTCGCGGAGCTGTCCGCGGAGCGCAAAAACGAGATCAGTCACCGCGCGCGGGCCATCGCCCGCTTCGCGGAGGAATTAAAGGAGTATTTCAATGCTGACAAGTAAAGAGCGCGCGGCTCTCCGCGCGCAGGCAAACGGGATCGACACGATCCTCACCATCGGAAAGGGCGGCGTCACCGACGCGGTCATCGCGCAGGCGGACTCGGCGCTCACGGCGCGCGAGCTCATCAAGGGCAGCGTCCTCGAGACGGCCATGCTCACGGCGCGCGAGGCGTCGGACGCGCTGTGTGAGGCGCTCGGCGCCGACGGCGTGCAGTGCGTCGGCTCGAAGTTCGTGCTCTACCGCAAGAGCGAGAAAAAAGAGCAGGCCAAGCCGAAAAAGGCGAAGGTCAACCCCGTCCGCAAGGGCGTGCAGACCCGCCGCCGCAAGATGGAGGCCGAGCGCCAGAGACGCGACGCCTATTTCAAAAAGCAGGCCATCGAGGCCGCCATTGAGCGCAGCCGCGAAAAGGCCAGACGCGAGCGCGACTGAGCCGACGCTGCGCGGATAAAATTTCAACGGAGGGATGCGCTATGGGTAAAATCGGAGTGTATGGCGGCAGCTTCAATCCGCCGCACAGCGGGCATGTGCTCGCCGCAAAAGAGGCCGTGACCGCGCTGGGGCTGGACCGGATGATCTTCCTGCCGGCCGCGCATCCGCCGCACAAGGCGCTGCCCGCGGGCACGCCGGACGAGAAAACGCGCCTTGCGCTCCTGCGCGCGGCCGTATCCGACGTGCCGGGCGCGGAGGTCAGCGACCTTGAGTTCCGCCGCGAAGGCCCGAGCTACACGGCCGACTCGCTCGCCGAGCTCGCCGCGGAGCATCCGGGCGACACGCTCTATCTGCTCATGGGCACGGACATGTTTTTGTCGCTGCACACGTGGTCGCGTCCGGAGAAGATCTGTAAGCTTGCCGACATCGTCCTCGCCGTCCGCGAAAAGGCGGACATGGAGGAGCTTGGCGCGCAGAAGGCGCGCCTGGAACATGATTATTCCGCGCGCGTACACATCCTGCAAAACCGCTTCATCGAGCTTTCGAGCACGACGGTGCGCCGCATGGCGGCCTTCGGCTGCCTGGACGGCCTCATGCCGGAGGCCGAGCGCGCGATCGTCGAGCGCGAGGGGCTCTACCAGTTCGGCGCGCCGTGGAAGGGCCTGCCGTTTGAAAAGCTGCGCGAGGTCAGCCTGTCGCTGCACAAGCCCGGCCGCGTCGCGCACGTCATCGGCTGCTGCGAGACGGCCGTGAAGCTCGCAAAGCTCTACGGCGCCAATGAAGCCGACGCCGCGCGCGCCGGCATCCTGCACGACGTGACAAAGGCGCTCGACGGCGCAAATCAATTGCGTTTGTGCGAAAAATATGGTATAATGGTCGATAATTTTGAGCGGGAGAACCACAAATTGCTCCACGCCAAAACGGGAAGCGCCGTCGCGCGGTACATTTTCGGCGAAAATGACGCCGTGTGCAGCGCCATCTACTGGCACACGACCGGCAAGGCCGATATGGCGCTTCTGGAAAAGATCATCTATCTTGCCGATTATATCGAGCCGAACCGCTGCTTTGACGGCGTGGAGCCCATCCGCGCCCTGGCCTTCGAGGATCTCGACCGCGCGCTGCTCGCCGGATTCGAGCAGTCCATCGCGGAGCTGCAGCGGGAGAAAAAGCCGCTCGGCCAGTACTCCGTACAGGCGCGCGACTTTCTGCGAAAGGAACTGAACGCATGAAACTCTTTGGCAATCGCAGGACCGGCGGCCGCGTCGCGTCCAGAAAGGAAGCCGCCGAGGCCCGGCACGCGCGCGAAGCGCGCTCCGACGCCCCGGAGGAGACCGGAAAGGAGACCGCGGCGTCCGCGGAAAAGCCGGCAAAGCCGGAATCGACGAACCCCGTCGTCCGCAAGTGGCGCAGCCTGCCGGGCTGGGCGCGCGGCGTCATTCTGCTCGCGGCGGCGCTGCTCGTGCTCGTGGGCGTCATCGTCTTTGTGTGGAAGATGGTCGTCAAGCCGCCCGACATCACGCAGAACAAGCCGCAGCAGACGGTAACTGGCGCGGACGGCGACGACACCGAGACGTTCAACCTGCCGACGAACGTGACGGTCATCAAGGACATCGACCCTGACACGGGCGAGGAGATCGACGTGGAGGTCGAGGTCCCTGCCAGCCATAAATCCGACTATTACAACATCCTCATCGCCGGCACGGACAAAGACGGCGGCCGGACGGACACGATCATGATCGCCCGCCTCGACGTGAAGGAGCACTCCGTGGCGCTGCTCAGCGTCCCGCGCGACACGCTCATTGACGCGCGCTACTCCGTGCCGAAGATCAACTCGGCCTACGGCGCGGGCGGCCAGGGCGAAAAGGGCATGGAGACGCTGCGCACGCAGCTGGCGCGCCTTCTGGGCTTTGAGGTCGACGGCTACGTCCTCGTGGACTTCGACGCGTTCGCCGAGATCATCGAGCTCGTCGGCGACGAGGAAAACGGCGTCAAGGGCATCTGGTTCGACGTGCCGCAGCGCATGTACTACACCGACCCGACGCAGAACCTCTATATCGACCTCTATCCCGGCTATCAGCACCTGAACGCCAACCAGTGCGAGCAGCTCGTGCGCTACCGCTACGGCTACGCCAACGCGGACATCGGCCGCATCAGCGTCCAGCAGGACTTCGTCCGCGCGCTGGCCAATCAGTGCCTGAAGATCGGCAACATCACGAAGATCCAGGGCCTGGCCGAGATCTTCATCGACTATGTCACGACGGACCTCACCGTCGGCAACATGGTCTATTTCGGGCAGGAGCTTTTGAAGTGCAACTTCGACGATATGCAGACGTTCACGCTCGAGGGCGAGGCCGTCAGCATCCGCGGCGGCTCGTATTACCGCATTTTCACGAACAAGATGCTCAAGCTCGTCAACGAGTATTTCAACCCCTATGACACCGAGATCACGGCGGCGAACATCGCCGTCGCCTCCGGCGGGTCGACGGGCAGCTCGTCGTCCTCGTCCGGCTCGTCCTCGTCGTCCGGCAGCTCGTCCGGCTCCGGCAGTTCGGGCGGGGCGGCCACGACGCCGACCGAGCCCGATCCCGGCGAGACGACCGACCCCGGCGACACCGATCCGGCCGAACCCGACCCGGGCACGACCGATCCCGGCACGACGGACCCGGGCACGACGGAGCCCGATCCCGGCACGACCGACCCCGGCACCACGGATCCCGGCACGGCCGAGCCCGACCCGGGTACGGCGGAGCCCGATCCCGGCACAGGCGGCTCCGGCACGACGGATCCCGGCACGACCGAGCCGCTCCCGGACGATCTGGAGGGCTGGGGCGCTTAACGAAAATACCGGCCGCGCCCGGCGCGGCGAGTGATACAGGAGGAACTGCATCTATGATGACACCCCATGAGGTGGCCATGTGCGCCGCGAAGGCGCTCTGTGACAAAAAAGGCGAGAATGTCCGCCTGATGAAGGTCAGCGACATCACGATCGTCGCCGATTACTTTCTCATCTGCACCGGCACGTCGAACACGCACGTCAAGACGCTGTGCGACGAGGTGGAAAAGCAGCTCGATGAGCGCGGCGAGCCCATGCTCCGCTGCGAGGGCCAGCGCAGCGGGACGTGGGTCCTGCTCGACTACGGCTGCCTCGTCGTGCACGTTTTCACGGAGGAGACCAGAAAATTCTACGACCTGGAGCGCCTTTGGGCTGACGCCATCCCGGTCGCGATCGATACCAACGAACAGTAAGGAAGAGGGATCGCCATGAAGTATGATTTTACTGCCATCGAACAGAAATGGCAGAAGCGCTGGGAGGACGAAAAGCTCTACGCGGCCGACAACACCAGCACGAAGGAGAAGTTCTACGCGCTCGTCGAGTTCCCGTACCCGTCCGGCGTGGGCCTGCACGTCGGCCACGCCCGGCCGTACACGGCCATGGACGTCGTCGCGCGCAAGCGCCGTATGCAGGGCTACAACGTCCTGTTCCCGATCGGCTATGACGCGTTCGGCCTGCCGACGGAGAACTACGCCATCAAAAACCACATCCATCCGAGCATCGTCACCGAGCAGAACATCAGCACGTTCCGCCGCCAGCTCAAGAGCCTCGGCTACAGCTTCGACTGGGACCGTGAGATCAACACGACCGACCCGAAGTACGTCAAGTGGACGCAGTGGATCTTCCTCCAGCTCTACAAGAACGGCCTGGCCTACAAGGCGAAGATGCCCGTGAACTGGTGCACGAGCTGCAAGTGCGTCCTTGCAAACGAAGAGGTCGTCGAGGGCGTGTGCGAGCGCTGCGGCGCGCCGGTCGTCCGCAAGGAGA
>CAVFYN010000152.1:0-4650 GCA_963626425.1 Bacteroidaceae bacterium | reverse complement strand
TATCCGTCCTGCAAAGCGACCGGCTGGACACCGGGACCCCGTCTGACCGCGTCTACACGCACGACGTCCTGACGCTCAGCGAGAGCCCGCGCCTCGGCGCCGGGATCATGGAGATGACAAAAAGCGACTTCCCGTGGACGCTGAATTATGATGAGATCGACTACGTCATCTCCGGTGAACTTTCCGTCGCCTTCGCGGGACAGTCCGTCACGGCGCGCGCGGGCGAGATGATCTTCATTCCGAAGGGCTCCGCCATCCGGTTTCAGGCGCCGGAGTTCGCGCGGTTTTTATACGTCACGTACCCGGCCGACTGGCAGGGCGCGAGTTAAAAAAATCCCCGGCTTCCTGCTGGAAGCCGGGGATTTATGCTGGTTTTACTGCTCCATCAGGCCGACGCAGTCGTAATACGGCTTCGTGGCGATGAGCGCCTTGTTCTCCACAAACGGCGTGTGCGCGAGCGTGATGACGGCGTAGTCGCACTTGGCGATGGCCTCCTCGAGCGTGTGGTTCTCGAAGCCCGCGACGGGGCCGGTGCGGAACGGCTCGCAGGCGATGACCTCGTAGCCGCGCTCTTTGAGGATATTCGCGAACTCGATAGACGGGCTCTCGCGGATGTCGTCGATGTTCGCCTTGAACGAAAGGCCGAGCACGGCGATCTTCGCGCCGGGCTGCACGTCCCTGGCGATGCGGTCGGCCGTCCACTCGGGCTTGCCGTCGTTGATGGTGCGGGCCGTGTAGATGAGCGGCGTGATGTCCTCGAACTTCTCGTGCAGGAACCACGGGTCGACGGCGATGCAGTGCCCGCCGACGCCGACGCCCGGCGTGTGGACATTGACGCGCGGGTGGCAGTTCGCAAGCGCGATGAGCTTGAACACGTCGATGCCGAGCCGGTCGCAGACCTTGCTGAGCTCGTTGGCGTAGGCGATGTTGATGTCGCGGAACGTGTTCTCGACGAGCTTGCACATCTCGGCCGTCAGGTCGTCCGTCGTGCGGATGGTGCCCTTCGTGACGACCTTGCTGTAAATTTCCTTGGCGTACTCGGCCGCCTCGGGGCGGTTCGAGCCAATGATGCGGTCATTTTCGCGCAGCTCGATGAGCATGCGGCCGGGGATGATGCGCTCCGGGCAGTGCGCGGTCATAAACTGCTCGGGCTTCATATGCGCGCCCTCGGCGACAATGCGCTCAACTTCGCGCGTCGAGCCCGGAGGCGACGTCGACTCGAGCACGCACAGGTCGCCCGGCTTTGCGACGGTCGAGACGGACTCCGCGGCCGACCAGACATATTTCATCTCCGAGACCTTCTTGCCATTTTCGACCTTGTACGGCGTCTGCACGGCGATGATGAACACGTCGGCCGGCTCGGGCTTGGCCGAAAAATGCAGGCGGCCGGTGGCGAGCGCCTCGGTCATGGCCTCCTGCAGGCCGGGCTCGACGATGTGGATATGGCCGGAGTTGAGCGTGTCGACAACGGTCTCGTTGATGTCAAAGCCGCAGACCTCATAGCCGGCCAGCGTAAACGTGACGGCCGTCGGCAGGCCGATGTAGCCGCAGCCCATGATTTCGATTTTCTTCATTTGAAATGCCTCCTCAGGCTTTTGCAAGCAGATCCTCCACGCGGTCCACGCGCTCCCACGGCAGATCGAGCTCCGGGCGGCCGAAGTGGCCGTAGGCGGCCGTCTGCGCGTAGATCGGACGGCGCAGGTCGAGATACGAGATGATGGCGGCCGGGCGCAGGTCGAACACCTCCTGCACGACGGCCGAAAGGCGGTCATCCGGCAGCTTGCCGGTGCCGAACGTGTCCACCGTCACGGACACGGGCTTCGCCACGCCGATGGCATAGGCCAGCTCGAGCTGGCACTTCTTCGCAAGACCAGCCGCGACGAGGTTCTTGGCGATGTGGCGGGCCATGTAGGCCGCGCTGCGGTCGACCTTCGTCGGGTCCTTGCCCGAGAACGCGCCGCCGCCGTGGCAGGCGTAGCCGCCGTAGGTGTCGACGATGATCTTGCGGCCGGTCAGGCCGGTGTCGCCCATAGGGCCGCCCACGACGAAGCGGCCGGTCGGGTTCACGAAGAACTTCGTGTCGCGATCGAGCAGATTCGCCGGGAGCGTCGGGCGGATGACGGTGTCGATGATGGCCTCGCGCAGCTCCGGCGTCGCGATGGACGGGTCGTGCTGTGCCGAGACGACGACGGTGTCGATGCGGGCGACGTTGCCGTCTTCATCGTAGCCGACCGTGACCTGCGACTTGCCGTCCGGGCGGAGCCAGTTCAGCTCGCCGGTCTTACGGACCTCGGCGAGCTTGTGCGCGAGCTGGTGCGCAAACGAGATGGGCGCCGGCATGAGGTCGGGCGTCTCGGTGCAGGCGAAGCCGAACATCATGCCCTGGTCGCCCGCGCCTTCGTCGTTGGCGTCGTCGTAGGAATGGTCGACGCCCATGGCGATGTCCGGGCTCTGCTCGTCGATGGCCGTCAGGACGGCGCAGGACTTGTAGTCAAATCCGCAGGCCGGGTCGTCGTAGCCGATGCGGCGGATGGTGTCGCGCGCGATCTTGGCGATGTCGGCGTAGCAGTTCGTCGTGATCTCGCCCATGACGTAGACCATGCCGGTCGTCGTCGTGCATTCGCACGCGACGCGCGCGAACGGGTCCTTTTCCAGGATCGCGTCGAGCACGGAGTCCGAGATCTGGTCGCAGACCTTATCCGGATGCCCCTCCGTCACGGATTCCGAGGTGAAAATTCTCTTGATCATGTTGTTCCTTTCCGAGGAAAAGCGCCCTGTCTTCCGACAGGGCGCTGAAAGCTCGCTTTCCTCATCTGTCGATTTTTTCGCCGGATTTGGCACCTTGCTTTCCGCAGGTTGCCGGGCTTCACAGGGCCGGTCCCTCCGCCACTCTTGATAAGGTGTATTCAGTTCTGATCCATTATACCAGAATCCGCCGCGCTGTCAACCGTTTCGGCAAAAATCTCAGACTTCCCAGCCGGACAGATACGCCTTCTGCGCGTCGGTCAGCGAGTCGACCTTCAAGCCCATGGCCTCGAGCTTCACGCGCGAGACGGCGTCGTCAATTTCGTCCGGGACTTCGTAGACCTTCTTGTCCAGCTTGCCCTCATGCTTTAACAGATATTCCAGCCCGAGCGACTGGATGGCGAAGCTCATGTCCATGATCTCCGCCGGGTGGCCGTTGCCGGAGGCGAGGTTCACAAGGCGGCCCTCGGCGAGCACGTTGAGCGTCCGGCCGTCCGGCAGGACGTAGCCGACGATCTCGTCGCGGCGCGTGTAGACGCGCGCGGCCATTTTCTCAAGCTCGTCGACGTTGACCTCGACGTTGAAGTGGCCCGCGTTGGACAAAAAGGCGTTGTTTTTCATGACGGCGAAGTGCTCCTTCGTGATGACGTCGCGGCAGCCCGTCGCCGTCACGAACAGGTCGCCGAGCGGCGCGGCCTCGGCCATCGGCAGGACGCGGAAGCCGTCCATCGTCGCCTCGAGGGCCTTGATGGCGTCGATCTCCGTCACGATGACGTCCGCGCCCATGCCCTTTGCGCGCATGGCGATGCCGCGGCCGCAGTAGCCATAGCCCGCGACGACGACCGTCTTGCCCGCGACGAGCAGGTTCGTCGTGTGCATGATGGCGTCCCAGACGCTCTGGCCCGTGCCGTACTTATTATCATAGTAGTGCTTGCACTTGGCGTCGTTCACGTTCATCATCGCAAACGGCAGAACGCCAGCCTTTTCGCGCGCATGCAGGCGATGGACGCCCGTCGTCGTCTCCTCGCAGCCGCCGATGATGCGGTCGGCGTACCCGGCGCACGGGCCGGAGAGCAGCTCCAAAAGGTCGCCGCCGTCGTCAATGATGAGATCCGGATGGCACGCGAGCGCGGCGGACAGGTGCGCGGTGTACTCCTCCGGCGTCGCGCCGTGCCAGGCGCAGACATTCACGCCGAGGCTGGCTAAGCCCGCCGCGACATCGTCCTGCGTCGAGAGCGGATTGCAGCCCGTCGCGTGGACCTCCGCGCCGCCCGCGAGCAGGCACAGCGCGAGATAGGCCGTCTTGGCCTCGAGATGGATGGACATGGTGATGCGCCGGCCGGCGAACGGCTTTTCGCGCTCAAAGCGCGCGCGGATGGACGAGAGCGCGGGCATGAAATCCTGCACCCACTCGATCTTCATGCGCCCATGTTCGGCGAGCGCGGGATCGCGGATAATCGACATAGCTTGCAGCCTCCTCATTCTTTTCGCGCCCATCATACCATAAAGTTTACACATTCGCCATAGACTTTTGACCGCAAAGCGGATAAAATACCCTCAGTAGGAAAAGGAGTGGTCACACTTGAAGAATCTGCGCCGCAATTTTGAGCGGCTTTGCTATCGAAATCGCAATAAGGGCATCCCGAACCTCATGCTGTTCATCGGCATCGGGACGGTCATTATGTACGTTCTCTCGCTCATCGACCCGTCCGGCGCGGCCGTGCGGGCGCTCATGTTCAGCCGGTCGAAGATCCTGCACGGGCAGATCTGGCGGCTTTTCACGTGGGTGTTCGTCCCGTCGGGGTCGTATTTCTTCCTGGAAGTCATCATGCTGTTCTTCTATTACCAGATCGGACGGCTGATGGAAAACACGTGGGGCGTGTTCAAATTCAACCTCTACTATCT
>CAVFYN010000151.1:0-12943 GCA_963626425.1 Bacteroidaceae bacterium | reverse complement strand
CCAGCTCGTCGGCCTTGGCGATGGCGCCCTTCATGCCCTTGGCGCCCTCGGTCAGGACGAGCTCGGCGCCGTAGGCCTTCATGAGCTGGCGGCGCTCGACGCTCATGGTCTCCGGCATGACGATGATGACGCGGTAGCCGCGCGCGGCGGCGACGGACGCCAGGCCGATGCCCGTGTTGCCGGAGGTCGGCTCGATGATGACGGAGCCGGGCTTCAGGACGCCGCGCTGCTCGGCGTCGTCGATCATGGCCTTGGCGATGCGGTCTTTCACGCTGCCGGCCGGGTTGAAATATTCGAGCTTGGCGAGAATACGGGCATTCAGGCCGTCCTGCTTTTCGATGTTCGTAAGCTCGAGCAGCGGCGTGCCGCCGATGAACTGGTCTGCGGATGTATAAATTCTGCTCATTTTGATTTCCTCCAATTTTTCAGTCTGATGTTCCGGTTTACAGTGCTGCGCGGCGGCAACATCGCCGCCCGCGTTGGAGTTGGACAGGTCGTTTCATCTCATTACCCGACCTTTCAAGTAGGTTTATAGGGATTATAGAGCGTCCGCCCGGATTTGTCAATGGTTTTTCCGAAAAAAAGCCGTTTGCTTTTCCATAAACCCTGTGGTATAATAGGTTAATCAAAGGAGGAGTCCGCATGATCGTATCCACGCGGGGGCGCTACGCGCTGCGCGTCATGATCGCCCTGGCCGAGCACCAGGGCGAAGGCTATATCCCGCTCAAGGAGATCGCCGCGCGGCAGGAGATCTCGGAAAAATACCTCGAGACGATCCTCAAGGCGCTCGTCCGGGAGCATTTTCTCATCGGCCTGCGCGGAAAAGGCGGCGGCTACAAGCTCAGCCGCGCGCCGGAGCAGTACACCGTCGGCAGCATCATCCGCCTGACGGAGGGCTCACTCGCGCCCGTTTCGTGCCTCGAGGGCCCTGCGAACGACTGCCCGCGCGCCGCGTCATGCCGAACGCTGCCGATGTGGAAGGAGTTCGGCCGCGTCGTCGACGAATTTCTCGACAGCTACACCATCGCCGACCTGATGCAGACCGGCTCCGACGGGGACAATTACGTGATCTGAGCGCAAAATAGGCGCGCAGCGGAAATTTTCCGCTGCGCGCTTTTTTGTCTTGTTATTTCCCGAGCACCGTTTTGCAAAAACGGTAGAGGATCATTGCCATCTGGTCGCGCGAGGCGTCGCCCGTCGGGTCGAGGCGGCCGTCTGCGCGGCCGAGGATGAGGCCGCAGCCGTTTGCCCAGCCGAGCGCGTCGCGCGCCCACGCGCCGACGAGCGCCGCGTCCGGGAACGCGGACAGATCCGCCGCGTCCGTCACGTCAATGCCCGCGTTTTTCGCGTAGCGGCACAATATCGCCGCCAGCTGCGCGCGGGAGACGGGCTGCTCCGGCCGGAATGAGCCGTCCGCAAAGCCGAGCGCGATGCCGTTTTCCGCCGCCCAGCGCGTCGCCGCGTCGCAGTACGAGCCCGCGGGGACGTCCGCGAAGCCGTCCGCATTCTTCGGCGCGGGCGAGCCGGCCAGGCGATAGAGCACGGTGACGACCATGCCGCGCGTCATGGTGCGCGACGGCGAGAACGTGCTCTCCCCTGTTCCGTTGAGCAGACCGTGCTCGACACAGTAGTGCAGGCCGTCGTGATACCACGCATCAGCCGGGACGTCCGTGAACTTCGCGAGCGGGCAGGTCGCGTCCTTCGGGCACGTCGTCTCCGCCGGCTTCGGCTGCGCCGGCGTCACGGGCGCGGCCGGGCGGTCGGCGATCGTGATCTTGATGATGCCGCTGCCCGAAGCGCCGTCGTAGTTCCCGGTGCCCCTATAATTATAATGTATGTCCGCCGTGTCGCCGGCCTTGAGCGTCTTGAGATACGCCGTGACTTCTCCGGCCGTCTTGGCCTCCGTTCCGTCGCCGATGGTGTAGGTAACGGTCCCCGTCGCCGCCTCCGGCGCGCCGCCGATCTCCACGCCCGCAAAATGCGCCCCGTCAAACGTTCCCTCGCCGGTGTAGACCGTCTGGGTCTTGTTCGTCGTGTCCGCAACGACCGTGCAGGGCGAGATCGTCGCCGTCAGGCCGGTCAGGTCCGGCTGCGTCAAGGTGTACCGTCCGGCGTCCGCGCCGGTCAGAGTGAACAGGCCCGTAATGTTGACCGCAACGTTCTTCCCGGCGTCCGGCGAGGCAAACGCCGCCGTGGCCGCCGCGAGCTGCACGTCGGGATGCGCGGCGTCAACGCCGTCAAGCGTTGCGTGCGAAATGTCGAGCGTTACCGCCGTCGTGCCGTCATACGTCTTGCCGGCCGCCGTGATGGCCGAGGTATTCGCGATCGTCAGCGGCGTTTTCGTCGTGCTCACGCGGAACGTGACGCGCACGAGCTCGCGGCTGTCGCCCCAGTAGACGCCGGAGACCGACGCCGAATACCCGTTATACGTCGCCGTAAGCTGGCCGAGCGCGGCGAAATAATACCCGGCCTTGACCGTCGCCTCAAACTCCAGCTCGTCGGAATACTCCCAGTAGCGGATGTCGCTGAGCGAGACCGCCTCCGCAGCCACAAACTTCGTCGGGTCAGAATCGTCGATCTTCCCGTCCGCGTCCGGCTCCGGGCCGGTGACGGTCAGAGTCGAAATTTTCTGATAGGACACGTCGCCGACCTCGAACCAGAGGCTGTACTCCTTCCGCGTCGTCGTGTCCGCCGTCTGGCGCGTCATGGCCGGCGTGAGCTGCGCGCCATCCGTGCCGTAAAGCTCGAGTGCAAGCGTGTCGATAAACTGATGGTCATTGTCTGCCCGCAGGACAACGTCCAGACGGTAGACGTTCCCGTTCCGGAAGGGCTTGGTGAATTTCTTTTCCGTCGAATCGTACAGGGGCGCATCATTCGACGTGCTGCCGGCATACGGCACCTCGAACCAGCCGGCATATTTCGTGCTCAGGCCCTCGGTGCGCCGCGTCTCGCCGGGTCTGCCGACCTCGGCGTCCACCGGCGTCACGCCGTCCGCCGGGGTGAGGATCCGGAGCGGCAGCACATTATATAAATAGGTGCTGGGATCGTACCAGTTCGTATAGCTGAGCACCGGGTCGTCCTTGCCGCACGTGCGCGTGAGCGTCAGCGTCTTGCCGCCGTCCGTCACGTCCCACGTCGTGCCGCTCTCGCCGTTGATGCTGCCCGTGCCCGATGCTGCGAACGAGAAGCCGTCCGCCGCATGGATGACCGCCTTGACGCGGTAGCGTTCGTATTGCGCATACGGCGAGTCGGCGCTCGTCACATCGCGCCACGTGCCGTCTGACTCCTCGATCTGGAACGTCGCGTTCAGCGTGCAGCCGTACATCGACGAGTAAAAATCAAAATTGTCCGCCGTGTTGCGGATGGCCGCGCCGACCGCGGGCCAGTCGTCCACGCTGATGCGGAGCGTTTTGATCTCGACGTCCGCAAACGGCACGAACAGGCTCACCAGATCTTCGCTCTGTTCCAGGACGATGGCCGTCTTGCCGTCGACCGTCGCCGTCACGGCGTCGGAAAAAGCGTGCGCGCTGTCCGCCGTCAGCTCGAGCTTGGCGCCGTACGTCCCGCCGGACGTGAATCTGTCGCCAAAGCCCCGATACTCCCAGCCGTCGCTCCGCTCCCCTTCCGCGGCGGGCTTCCACTCATAGTAGGTCACGTCGAGCACCGTGCCGTCCGGCCTGGACGCAGTTTCCTCCACGTCCCGCGCCGTGTCATACGGGTCCTTCGTCGCCGCCGACGGCGCCGTGACGCCCGTGACGGCGATGTCCGCGATCTGCGCGACGGACGGGGACGGCAGGACGCCGAACCACGCCATCAGCGTCATCTCATCCGCGTCGATCTTGCTGATCTTCACGCGGTACGCGCCGTTCACGCGCCCTGACGTGAGCGCCGTGTGGAACGCATAGCCGAACTCCGCGCGGAGCTTCACGGAGAGGCGGTAGATCTTCGACGATTCAAACTTGTCGTCGCCATACATCGAGCCGCCGATCGTCACATCGCTGCCGACCGACGCGGTCTCGTACCAGCTGTACGACTCGATCGTGTACGGCGCATCCGCAGCCACTGCCGGCTGCGCCGGGCTCCCGCCCGCGGCCGGGGCCGTCGCGTCCACGCTGACCGTTTCGATCCTCGTCTCCGCATATGCCGCCAGCGCGGCCGTCGGCAGCAGCCCCACCGCCAAGCACAGCATGAGCAGCCACGCAACCGCGCGGATGTTTGTCTTTTTCATAGTCTCTCCTCCGTTTCACGCGGCGCGCCGCCGGGAAAAGCGGCGCGGGGAAAAATTGCTTTTCGTCTAAATTATACAGAAACGGCGCCCAAAATTCCCGGAATTGCCAAAGTTGGCATTGCCAGTCCTGTCAACGCTTGCGCGGCGCGGCCGCGGCCGGTACAATGGAGGCAGAAAACGATCAGGGAGGTGCCCCATGGCATTTGCACAGGAACTATCCCGTCTTATGGACGCGTCCGGCATGACCGGGCGGGACATCGCCGCGGCGGCCGGGCTTTCGCCCGCGCTCATCAGCCGCTACCGCTCCGGCGAGCGCACGCCCGCGCAGGGCAGCGACGTGCCCGAGCGGCTGGCGCGCGCGCTATCCTCCGGCGGTCTTATCGACGAGGCGGAGGCCGCGGCGGCGCTGCGCGCGGCGGCCGAACCCGGGCAGCCGGAGGCCGTGTTCGTCAGCGAGCATTTCAGCGCGCTGCTCGACGCGCTGGCCATCCCGCCGGGCGAGCTGGCGCGGTTTCTCAGCTATGACGCGTCGTACATCTCCCGCATCCGCACCGGCCAGCGCCGCCCGGCCGACCCGGAGGCGTTCGCCGACGGCGTGAGCCGCTTCGCCGCCAGGCGGGCCGGCGCGCCGGACGCGCGGGCGCATCTGGCCGCGCTGCTCGGCTGCGCGCAGAGCGAGCTGGCCGACCCCGACGCGCTCGCCGCGCGCCTGCGCGCGTGGCTGTGCACGGGCGAGACGGAACAGCGCGCCGAGCCCGTCGGCGACTTTCTCACGAAGCTCTCGGAATTCGACCTGAACGCCTACATCCAGTCCATCCATTTCGACGACATCAAAACGCCGACCGTCCCGTTCCAGCTGCCGACGAGCCGGAGCTATTACGGCCTCGAGGCCATGAAATCCGGCGAGCTGGACTTCCTGCGCTCGACCGTCCTGTCCCGCTCGGGCGGGCCGGTGTTCATGTGCAGCGACATGCCGATGGAGGACATGGCGCAGGACCTTGAATTCGGCAAGAAGTGGATGTTCGGCCTGGCGGCCATGCTGAAAAAGGGGCTGCACCTGTCCATGATCCACAACCTCGACCGGCCGTTTGCCGAGATGATGCTCGGGCTCGAGAGCTGGATCCCGCTGTACATGACCGGGCAGGTCCACCCGTACTACCTGCCCGGCGCGCCGGGCAGCGTGTACCGGCATCTGCTCTACGTCTCCGGCGCGGCGGCGCTGTCCGGCGAGTGCGTCGCGGGGCAGCACGCGCGCGGGAAATACGAGCTCGCGCGCGGCCGCGAGGCCGTCGCCTACGCCCGCGCCCGCGCCGACGACCTGCTGGCGAAGGCGCAGCCGCTCATGGAGATTTTCCGCGCGCCGGACAAAGCACGCTTTGACGCGTTTCTGCGCGCGGACGCGCTCGATCCCGGCCCGCGGCACTACACGCTCTCCGTCCCGCCGCTGCACACGGCGTCCGCCGGGCTGCTGCGCGAGATTTTGTCCCGCAGCGCTCTGTCCGCGGACGAGCAGGCAGCCGCCCTCGCCTGCGCCGAGGCGCAGCGGGCGCTCGTCGAGCAGGTTCTGGCGCACAGCCCCATGCTCGTCGAGCTGCGCCATCTCACGCGCGCGGAGTTTGACCGCGCCGCGCCCGCGCTGTCGCTGCCGGGGCTGTTTTGGGAGACGCGCTGCCGCTACACGTACGAGCAGTACGAAGCGCACCTCTCCCAGACGGCGGAGTTTGCCGCGGCGCACGCCGGATACCGCGCGCGCTTCGACCTCGGCCGCGGCTTTTCCGGCATCCAGATCAGCGTGCACGAGGGTAAATGGGCCATGGTCTCCAAGGCGACGGCCCCGGCCATCCATTTTGTCATCCGCCACCCGAAGCTGCGCGCGGCCATCGAGAACATGACGCTCCCCGTCGTGGAAGCGGAGTAAAAAAAGCCGGACACGTCAAAAACGTGTCCGGCTTTTGCTTCGTATGGGTGCGGATCTGCGATGATGCGCGCGCTCAGCCCGCGGTTCTGGACGCGCCGGCGCGGTAGGCCTCGTAGGCTTCGCGCACCACGCGCAGGCTCTTCTGGCGGATGAGCACGACGTCGCCGGTCGTCAGCGTGAATTTCCGATCGACCGACGCGATATAGTTCATATTGACGAGGAAGCTCTGGTGGCAGCGCAGGAAGCACGGCGCGTCCAGCTCGCGCTCGACCTCGGCGAGCTTTTTGTAGATCGTATGGCTCCGGCCGCCCGTCCGGTGCAGCGTGCAGCGGGAGTTGCGGCTTTCGACGTACAGGATCTCGCCATATGGCACGCGCAGGATCTTCGTCCGGCACTTGACCGGGTACGTGCTCGTGCGGACGACGCGCAGGACGCGGTCCATCGTCCGGCTCAGCCGCTCCAGGCCGATGGGCTTGAGCAGATAGCCCGACGCCTCGACCTCGAAGCCCTCGGGCGCGAATTCGTTCGTCGCGGTGCAAAACACGATGGCGCCGCTGTACCCTTCCGCGCGCAGGCGGCGCGCCACGTCCATGCCGAGCGAGCGCGGCATATAGATGTCCAGGGAAATGACGTCGAACCAGCCGCCGTCGCCAAGCTCGTAGCAGAGCTTGTCTCCGTCCTCGTACTGTGTACACTGATAGGCAAGCGAGCGCGAGCCGCAGTAGTGTTCCAGGAGAGCCGCCAGCATCTCCCGCTCCAATGCAGAATCATCACATATCGCGATGCTTATCAACTTTCCCATTCCTTTCAAAGATTTTTCGTGGCGATTGCTTCCAATTTCCACTTTTTGTGCGTAAATTTCAACGAATTGCCCAATTTTTGACTTTGTCTGCTACGATTCCTTCAACAAAAAGTACTGTGGCGATTCAAATCGTGAACGCCGCAAGATTGGAGGACTCGTCCAAATGATCGAATATCAAATCACGCAGGCGCCGCGCACGCTGCCCGGCATCGGCGCCTACACCGCCTACGGCATCCGCGCCGTGGAGACACCCGGGCCGGGCGCGCCGCTGTGCGCCGTCGCGGACGTGTTCTGCCGCAGGGAGCGCGCGGCGGAATTGTGCGCGCTGCTCAACCGTCTGCACCTCGATCCGATCCACCTGCCGGACGTCGTGGACGACGTGCTCGCGGGCGATCTGTGAGACGGAAAACCGCATTTTCCGCGCCGGACCGTGGATTTCAAGTAAGTAACACATTTTCATAATTTGACCGTTTCGAGTAATAATAATTATATCACTCCCGCTTAAAAATAACAAGAATTATATCATTTTTTCACAAAGCTGCGAAAATTACATATACTGGGGGTTCCGGAGTGAGGCTCGGTGATTGGAGAAAGACTTGCAGACATTCGAAAAGATCATGGCGAGACGCAGGCGCAGCTCGCCGCCCGGCTGAACGTGTCGGTTTCTGCGATCCGCAGCTGGGAGCAGGAGAAGAGCGCGCCGCCGCACGACCTGCTTGTGAGCATATGCCGCATCTATCAGGTCTCGGCGGACTATCTGCTCGGCCTGTCCGATGCGGATCCCTTCTTTGAGCAGCGCCGCCGTACCAGCCGCTTTACCAAATCGGAGCTGGCTGAGCTGCGCCGGTTTGAAGAGTACCTTCTCTGGCGCCGCGGCCGCCAGGCCCTGCGTCAGGCCGCCGAGCAGGAAAACAAGCAAAAATAACCGCACGCCCGCCGGGATCGCCCGGCGGGCGTTTTTTTGCGCCGCGCCGGCCGGCGTTTTTTTCACGCCGCCTCCCCTGCCGCATACGATGGAGCAGTGACCTGCCATCGGTCGACAAGGGGGAGAGCGTCTATGAACTACCACACGGGATCTTGCAGAGGAAACGGCTGCTGCCAGCCGGACGGATACGGCGCATACGTGACCATCCCGGGCCCCGCGGACCCGATGGGGCCGGAGGGGCCGCGCGGCGAACAGGGCGTGCGCGGCGAGCAGGGCCCGATGGGCCCGCGGGGCGTCAAGGGCGAGCAGGGCTGTCCCGGCCCGGCCGGACCGCGGGGCGCCGTCGGGCCCATGGGGCCGCGCGGGCCGCAGGGCGTGCGCGGGGACACCGGCCCGAAGGACGACCCCGGCAGCATCGGCCTTCAGGGCGTGCGGGGCGATCCCGGCCCCGTCGGGCCGAAGGGCGACCGCGGCCCCATCGGCCCCAAGGGCGACCCCGGGCCGCAGGGTCCCATGGGCCCGCGGGGCGAGCGCGGCGAAAAGGGAGAACGCGGCCCCGTCGGCGAGCAGGGGCCGACCGGCGAGCAGGGCCCTCCGGGCGAGACTGGCCCGCAGGGCGTCCAGGGCGACCAGGGCTGCCCCGGTCCACAGGGCGAGCAGGGCGTCCCCGGCCCGCAGGGTGAAAAGGGCGACCCCGGCGAAAAGGGTGACACCGGCGAACAGGGCCCCAAGGGCGAAACCGGTGACCCCGGCCCGCAGGGCGAAAAGGGCGACCCCGGCGAAAAAGGCGAAAAAGGCGAACAGGGCCCCAAAGGCGAGACCGGCGAACCCGGCCCGCAGGGCGAAAAAGGCGACCCCGGTGAAAAGGGCGAGACCGGCGAGCAGGGGCCGCAGGGCGAACCCGGCGAAGCGCCCGTCGTCACCGTCGCCGAGCACACGCCGCTCACCTACCGGCTGCATTTTGTCTCGGGCGGGCAGGAGCTGACGACGCCGAACCTCTTCGCGCCGTTTGAAGCCTACCGCGCCGACCTGTCCGCCGTCGGCGCGGCGCTGGTCATCCCGCTGAAAGACCTGGTGCTGACGTATCAGTCCACGTCCGCGACCGCACTGCGCATCACCGCCGCGCCGAAGGACACGGCCGCGCCCGTCGTCGTCGACCTGCGCCGGACGTCCATCTACAACGCCAGCACGGTCGAGACCGAGACGTTCAACGGCCGCACGATCTCCGCCCGCACCATCGTCGACGACATCGTCTACACGCAGTCGCAGGAAACGCACAGCATGGTCATCCGCCAGCAGGATCCGGCTACGAAGCTCTGGTCGCTGTGCCGGATCGACTCGTTCCTCTCCGCCGGCGGCGCCCGCTGCTCCGTCCGCGTGCAGTGGAGCGAGTACGACGTCAGCTACGAAGCTCCGACGGCATAGAAAAAAAGCGGGACTTCGCCGGAAGTCCCGCTTTTTGCTGTTGTAATTGCGCGGATCGGATGGTATAACAGAGATGGCTCATAAAAAAGCCGCGCGGGCGGCTTTTTTGTATGCGGGATGGTTAGTTCTTGCTAACTATCCATTGCAGCAAACGCAAGGAGGATGTGTATGGATCTCAAAGCATACCGCAGAGACTGTCTGTTCGGCGCGCTCGGCGCGCTTTTGATGCTCGTCGGCGACCTGTGCCTGAGCGTCATCCCGGCGAGCGCCGGCGACAGCGGGCTGTTCGCGCGCGAGGCGTATCTGAGCGGCGGCTTCGCGCCCTGGCGGCTGCCGCTGCTGCTCGCGACGGGGCTGGCCGGCATGTCGCTCGGCTTTTTCACCGTGCGGGCCTCCCGCGCGCAGATCCGCCCGGAATGCCGGAAAACGCGCCGGGCCATCGTCATCGGCGGCGTCATCTACGTCGCGACCGCCGGGGCGCTGCACCTTTTCATCGGCAGCCTTGCCGACTGGACCGGCACGCTCGCGCCGCTGCTCGGCCGCGAGCAGACGCTCTCGCTCGTCGGCGCGCAGTACGACCGGCTCATGCCGGCCATGCTCCTCTCCTACGCGGGCATGGTCCTGCTCATCCTCACGAGCTTTTTCGCCGTGCTCACAAAGCGCGCCGTCCTGCCGCGGCGGATGCTCGCGTTCCACCCGATCGTCTGGCAGATCGTGCTCGTGCTCATCCCGGACATCCGCCAGATGCTCGGCGCCGGGGTCTCGACGTGGGACTTCGTCCTGAGCCAGGGCTCGGGCAACGCGGCGCTTTTGGTCTGGATGAGCGCAAACGCCGTCTGGGCGGGGCGGCGGAAGCACAAATGACAAATTTTCTGGAGTAATCTGGAGTAAGGAGACTTGAATATGAAGATCTTGGTTTATGGCGCGGGCGTGCTCGGCTGCAACCTCGCGCGGAATCTGTTCCGCGCCGGGAAGGACACCGCGCTGCTCGCGCGCGGGGACTGGGCGGAGGAGCTGAAAAAGAACGGGCTTCGCATCAAGGACAAGTTCTCGCCCCGCATGTCGGTAAGCCGCATCCCGATCGTGACGGAGCTTGCGCCGGAGGACCGGTACGACGTCATTTTCGTCGTCCTGCGCTACACGCAGCTCGATTCGATCCTGGACACGCTGCGGGCCAATCCGGCGAAGAACATCGTTTTCGTCGGCAACAACGTGCGCGCCGAGGCGCTCGCCGCCTCCCTGCCGGAGAAAAACGTGCTGTTCGCCTTCGCATCCTCGGCGGGCCACCGCGAGCGCGACCATGTCGCGTCCGTCGACCTGAAAAAGATCACCATCGGCCCGCTCTCCGGCGCGCCGTCGCAGGAGGCGCTCGTCGGACAGATCTTCGGCGGCACGAAATACAAGGTCGCTTACGAGCCGAACATGGGCGACTATCTGCTCTGCCACGCGGCGTTCGTGCTCCCGGTCGCCTTCGCGTGCTACAAGACGGACGGCGACCTGAAAAAGCTCCGCGGCAACACGGCCTACTTCGGCCGGATGATCGACGCCAATATTGAAGGCTACCGCGCCATCCGCCGCGCCGGGCACGAGATCCTGCCGAAATCGGACACGGAATTTGAGGGCGCAGCGTATCACAAGACGTGCATGCGCTTTTTCAAGCTCATGTGCGCGACCGGCCTCGGGAAGATCTGTGCCTCCGACCACGCCATGAACGCGGTCGACGAAATGAGCGCGCTTGATCGCGACTTAAAGCAGTTCTTCGGCGCGATCGGCGCGGACTACCCCGTCTGGCGCGGTCTTGAGCAAGACGCCGCGCGGTATCTGATCCCATGAAGGTCACGGCGCTGAGCGAGGAGGCCATCGGGCAGATCGGCCACGCCTTCGGCTATTACGACTACGGCGCGGAGCGCGGCCTCATCGACGCCTACCCGAGCCGCGACGCCGCCGCGGCGTTCATCTGCGGCTATGTCCGCATGGCGCTGCAAAGCGGGATGCTGTACGCCACAAGCGAGGTCGGCGAGGGCTACATCGCCTTCCGCCGCCCCGGCGAAAAGGTCCCGCCGAAAGCGGGGCTGCATCTGGCGCGGGCGTTTCTTCGCTCCATGAGCCCGCGCGCGCTTTTGCGCTTTTCGCGGATCATGTCCAAAGGCGGCGCGGGGCTCAGCCGGCAGTTCGACCGGGAAAAGAAGCCGTACCTCTACGTCGGCCTCGTCTGCGTGCGCGAGCCGTTTCAGGGGCAGGGCTATATGCGCCGCGTCATGGACCTCGCCTTTTCCGAGGGCGACCGCCTCGGCGTCCCCGTCATTCTCGACACCGACGCGAAGTCCAAATGCGACAAGTACGTCCACCTCGGCATGACCCTCGCCGCCACCCGCCGGTTCGGGGAATTCGGCACCCTGTACGACCTGATCCGCTACCCCGCGCAGGATAAATAAGGGTCAACACCGGCCTTCTGGCCGGCGCGCCTCGCGCGTCAATTCGGAGCGAAGCGGAGAATTGTTCCAGGCGGAATCGAATGACATCAGAACAAAGGGCACGACTTCCGTCGTGCCCTTTGCTTTGGTACGGGTAGTGGGGGTCGAACCCACACGTCAAAGACACAGGAACCTAAATCCTGCACGTCTGCCAATTCCGTCATACCCGCGTATTTTTTAGTGGAAAGATGAAAGTGGACAGTGGAAAGTTTCCCCGTTTTCCCCTCTCCAAATCGTTTTTTCCATCTTAGCACGCCACCTTTTTCCTGTCAATCGTACCGGGACGGGTTTTGGAAAATGTGAACAAGGTGTGAAAGAAATCACGGGTTTTTCTTGACATAATCCGCTTGCGAACCTACAATACACTTTAGAATTAGTGTGGCTTATCATGGGCAAGTGGGGAGCCCATGCCAGCCGTTGCTTATTCAAACCCAAATTTGAACAAGGAGGTGCGTTCGAGAAATTATGCCTTGGTATGTTACTCTTATCCTCTGCCTGGTCGTCGCGATCGTTGCCATCGCGCTTGGCTTCCTCTTCGGCTGGACCCGCCGCAAGAAGGACGCGGAGCGGACCATCGGCAGTGCTGAAGAAGAAGCCCTGCGCATCACAAACGAAGCCATCCGCAGCGCGGAGAGCAAAAAGCGCGAGATGGTCCTCGAAGCGCAGGAAGAGATCCATAAAGCTCGAAACGAATCCGAAAGAGAGATCAAAGAGCGCCGCGTCGACCTGCAGAAGCAGGAGCGCCGCCTCCAGCAGAAAGAAGAGTCCCTCGACAAAAAGCTCGAAAACTACGAGAAAAAGGACGAAGACCTCAATCGCCGCCTCGCCCGCGTGGCCGAGACGCAGGAGGAGGTCAGCACCATCAAGCGCAGCCAGCTCGAAATGCTCGAGACGATCTCCGGCCTGACGCAGGACGACGCCAAGCAGCAGCTGCTCGCCACCGTTGAGTCCGAGATCCGCCACGAGACGGCCATGAAGCTCAAAGAGTGCCAGAGCGAGTACAAAGAGCAGTCCGAGCAGTATGCCCGCGAGATCATCTCCACGGCCATCCAGCGCTGCGCCGCCGACCACACCGCCGAAGCCACCGTCAGCGTGGTACCCCTGCCCAATGACGAGATGAAGGGCCGCATCATCGGCCGCGAGGGCCGCAACATCCGCACGCTTGAGACCA